>JAHFDY010000092.1 GCA_023248735.1 Myxococcales bacterium | reverse complement strand
CCGCTACCTCGCACCCCATCGTGGCGTAGTTCGCGCATACGACAACGCGCCTCACATGATTGACCGCGCACGGCTGAAAGCGGCGTTTCAAAATGTAACCTACAACGTTGCGGATAACGCAAAGCTCCCGGAAGCCGATGCGTGCGCCGACTTCGTCATCGGCGGATGGACCATCGGGCATCTCACGGGATTTCACCCAGAGGGCTTTCGGCCCCTTGTGGAGGATGTGCTTCGCGAATCAAGGCGTGTGGCGAAGCCCGACGCGACGATGGTCATTCTTGAGACGCTCGGCACGTGCACAAAGGAGCCCGCGCCGCCCAATGAACGCCTCGCTGCTCTCTACGGAATGCTCGAAACCGAATGGGGATTTCAGCGGGAAATTCTGTCCACGGACTACGAGTTTTCGAGCGTGGAGGAAGCCGTGCGCGTTATGGGATTTTTCTTTGGCGAACCGATGGCGGAACGCGTGAAGACCTTGAACGCGAAGGTCGTGCCCGAGTGGACGGGAGCTTGGTTCCGCGATTGATTGCTCGCAGCACGCTCGCCAAAGAGCGCGCGAAGTGAAATACTCACCGCGAGCCGGTGCTTGCCGGATGCCACGCTTGTTCGTCAGGAGGGCCAGATGCGACCACTTTTTCATGCTGCAATGACGGCATGGACACTCCTACTGTTCACGCTCGCCAACGCTGCGTTTGCTGCGCCGCCTGCGCCAGCGATTCCAGAGCCGCTGCGCCCATGGATGACTTGGGCAAAGGGCGATGGTCAAGCGTGTTCACCATTTCATGGTCACCCAGATCTGGTGCGGTGCGCATGGCCATCGAAACTGGTTTTGCAGATCGACGAGAGAGGCGCGACGTTCTCGCAGCACTGGCACCTCGATGCCAAAGAGTGGGTGCCGCTTCCGGGCGACAAGAAGCGTTGGCCGCTTGACGTGCGGGACGGCGCGAAGAAGCCAGTCACGATCGAGCACGCAGGTGCGCCGAGCGTAGAACTTGAGCCCGGCGATCACGTCGTTACGGGCTTGTTCGCATGGGACTCAATGCCGGAGTCACTCCCGATTCCGCCAGAGACCGCACTCATCGAGATGACCTTGCGCAAAAAGCGTGTGAACGAGCCAAATCGCGATGCTGCGGGCACCGTTTTTCTCCAGAAGAGTGAACAGCAAACGGAGGGCGACAGCCTCGACCTCGTCGTGCACCGTCTCCTCACCGACGACGTCCCACTCCGTCTCATGACGCGCATCTCGTTGCAGGTGGCGGGCAAGAGCCGCGAGGTTCTTCTCGGGCGGAGTCTGCCACAAGGCTTTGTTCCGATGGTGCTCACAAGCACGCTACCCACGCGCGTCGAACCCGATTCACGTTTGCGCGTGCAGGTCCGGCCGGGCAACTGGACCATCGAGTTGGGCGCCCGGAGCGATGGTCAATATCCCGTGCTCACAAGGCCCGTGCCCGATGGGCCATGGCGCAAGGGAGATGAAATCTGGGTCTTTTCCGCTCAAAATAGCCTTCGTTCAGTGACAATTGAGGGCGCCCCCGCGATAGACCCGCAGCAGACTTCCCTGCCCGACGAGTGGCGGAAGTTCCCGGCATATGCAATGTCGCCCTCTGCTGGCCTTCGGCTCATTGAGCGAAGGCGTGGGGACGCCGAGACGCTACCGGACCAACTCAGCCTCACCCGGCAGCTGTGGCTCGACTTCGACGGCGAAGGCTACACGATAAGCGACGTCATGAGCGGCACACTGAGCCGCGCTACGCGGCTCGAGATGAACGCACCCACGGAGCTCGGTCGCGTCGCCATTGGTAGCAAAGATCAGTTCATTACAAAGGTCATGCAAGGCGCTGCGCTCACAGGCGTGGAGGTCAGGAAGGGCAACCTCGCGGTGACGGCTGACAGTCGGCTTCCCGGCGCGCGAACGGAAGTGCCCGCAGTGGGGTGGGCGCTCGATTTTCACAACGTCAGCGCAACACTGCACCTTCCGCCGGGATGGCGTCTCCTACACGCAAGCGGCGTCGACGAAGTCCCAGGCACTTGGCTCCAGCACTGGACGTTGCTCGAAGTGTTTCTCGTGCTGATCCTCAGCATCGCAACGTGGCGACTCTTCGGCTTGGGATGGGGCGCCCTCGCATTGATCGCTTTCACGGTTCTATTTCCCGAGATGGGCGCTCCAAAGTGGGTCTGGGCGTTCGTGCTCGCGTTTGAGGCGATCAGCCGCGTTGTACCAAAAGAGGGCACGGTCCGTTTGGGCGCTCAGGTCGCAAAAGGCGCCAGCGTCGTCGTGCTTCTTCTCCTTGCGGTGCCGTTCCTGATCGGTCACGTACGGGGCGGCTTTTATCCGGCGCTTGAACACGAGAATAGCGAGCTCGAGTTTGACCCCACCCGCGGCATGGCAAAGGAAGCCAACAAGGGTGACTCCGAGGTCTTACGCGGCTCCGAAGAACCCGCGCCACCGCAGGACACCAAAGTCCCATCCCCGTCATCCCATGCAGGACTCGCTCCGGTGGGTGCGGAGAACTTCGAAACGGATAGCGGCGGAGACGACCACGCCAAGCGCGAGAGCGCCGGCAAGGCGCAGGGACCTTACTCGCGCCTAAAGAGTCCGCCGCCGCCTGACCTCCTTAGGTCGCCACAGTTCGGCGCTTTCAGCAACGCGTCCAACGGAACGGGCCGCGTTGCGCAGAATATCGAGATCTACGACCCAAACGCGATGGTGCAAACGGGCCCTGGCTTGCCGCGTTGGCGTTGGTCAGACGTGGCGCTGAAGTGGAGCGGTCCTGTCGCACAAGCGCAGCACCTGAAACTCTTTCTGCTCAGCCCGCGCGTGAACATGGCGCTCGCGTTCCTGCGTGCCGCGTTGCTCATTGCGCTCATCCTGCGCTTCATTCCACGAGCGCTGTTTCGGCCTCGCAGGCTTGCGACTGCGGCAACATTGCTTCTTCCGTTCATCTTAACCCTTTCGACGACGAAGCCCGCGTACGCCGACATGCCGGGCAAAGATCTGCTCGACGAGCTCCGAGCGAAACTCTCCCCGACACCGACTTGCCTGCCTGACTGTGCGTCGAGCGCGCGCATGCGTATCGAGGCGCATCCACACGCGCTTCGCGTAAGGATCGAGTTCGATGCCGCGGCATCCACCGCGGTTCCGCTACCAGGCAGCCCAGCGCAATGGATGCCCGAGACGATCATGGTCGACGGAAAGGCCGCGACTGCGCTCGTTCGCATCCAAGATACGCTCTGGCTACAACTCAGCCCTGGTCCACACCAGGTCCTTCTCGACGGACCGATCGCCGATCGCGAATCGGTGCAACTTGCACTCCATCTGAAGCCTCACCGCGTCGAGAGCAGCCTCGACGGGTGGACCCTCGATGGCGTGCACGAGGACGCTATCGCCGATGACAATCTGCAGCTTACACGCGTTCATTCGGCAGCCCCGCAGGCGGTGCCGGGGGCGAGCCGGGTGGAACCGATCCAGGCATCGAGTCTCCCACCGTTCGTCCGGATAGAACGCACAATCAGCTTCGGACTCACGCGACAGGCCACAACGCGAATTTTCCGCGTGACGCCACCGGGGACTGCAATTGTCCTCGAAGTACCCCTCTTGCCAGGCGAAGCGGTGCTCACCGCTGACATTCATGTGGTCGCAGGCAAGGCGGAAATCAACATGTCCCCAACCACAACCGAAGTGGAGTGGAAGTCCGCGCTCGACGAAAGGGCGACGAGCATTGTCCTCGCCGCCCCGACGACGCTCAGTTGGGTTGAAGTTTGGCGTTACGACGCGAGCCCTATCTGGCACATCGATGCTGCGGGTCCGCCAGTCGTGCATTCCGCGGCATCCACCACGCTGCCCGAGTGGCATCCTTGGCCGGGCGAGAAACTCAGCCTCAGCGTCACGAGGCCGAGCGGCGTGAGCGGACAGACGATCACGATCGACTCAAGCACCCTTACGTTCACCCCCGGCGTACGTACGACTGACGCTGTACTCGTACTCAAAATCCGCGCGAGTCGGGGCGGTGACCATATCGTCAAGATCCCTGATGGTTCACGACTGGAATCACTGGCCATTGCAGGCAAGACGGTGCCCCCAATTCAAGAAGGGAACAAGATCACGCTCCCTCTGGTCCCAGGCCAACAAGAAGTGCGCCTTGCGTTTCATGTCCCTGTTGGCGTGGCGACCTTCTATCGCGCGCCCGCCGTCGATCTGAGTCTCCCCAACATCAACGTCGGGACCACCGTCGTTCCGGGCAGCCGTTGGGTGCTTCTCGTCCACGGCCCGACTTTGGGACCGGCGGTCTTGTTCTGGAGCCTCTTCTTGGTGCTGCTCGCGATCGCGATCGGGCTCGGCCGACTCAACCTTCCCTCTGTGCGAACCCACGAGTGGTTCCTCCTCGGCATCGGGCTCTCTCAACTTGACATTGCCGCAGCTGCCGTCGTCGTTGGCTGGCTCTTGGTCCTCGGCTGGCGAGAGGCGAAAGCCGACCTGGGAATTTGGACGTTCAACCTTCGCCAACTCACGCTCATCGCTTGGACGTTCGTTGCGGTGATCGTGCTCATCGTTGGCGTGAGCCACGGCTTGCTTGGGCACCCAGAGATGCAAATTCGCGGAAACAGTTCGAGCGCAACCTCACTCCAGTGGTTTCAAGATCGCGCAGCAACAACCCCGGACAGCCCTTGGGTCATCTCAGTACCGATGATGGCCTATCGCGGTGCGATGCTTGCGTGGGCCCTTTGGCTGGCGTTCGCGCTACTGCGATGGCTCAAATGGGGATGGCGTGCTTTCGGCACGGGCGGATTCTGGAAGAGCCCACCCCCACGGCCTCGTCCAGCCCCACCAATGACACGTGAGCAGTGGGATGCAGCACAGAAGACCGCACAAGCTGCAGAGCCGAAGGTTACCCCTTCGGCGGAACCCTAATCGGCGACATCACCATCGCAATCGCGACTTGGTTCGCGAACGTCTGAAGCGAAATGAGCGCATCGTCTGTGACGGGCCTTCGTGACAGACCGTTGTCGACGACAAACGCGCCCACTCCCTGTCCACCCGAGATAATGGGCACGCACACAAAATCGCGACTCTCCACCGCCTTGATAGGATCGCTGGGTTCTTGCGGACGCGCCTTCTCACCCGAAGCATTGACGCGTTCGGTGCGCCGCTCTTTCACACACTTGCCAATGACACCAACGTTCGCCGGAAAACGAAGGTTGATCATCCCATCGGATCCGGCGCCGGCGGCGTGGCGAACCACCAGCTCTTTGCGCTTCTCGTCAATGAACATCAGCATCACGCGATCGAAACCGATGCCACGAAACGCTCCTTCGCAAATCGTAGTCATGATGTGATCTCGCGAAGCCCCTGACACCATCACGCGCGAAATGTCGGCGAGGCAATCAAGCTCGAGCGCCTTCTGATCTGCAACGCGCTGCGCTTTCGCGGCGTCGTCGTCTTCGAGTTCGCTCGCATCTGACTCAAATATTTTTGCGTATTCTTTGAAGCGCACTTGAAGCTCTTCGCGCGCCCACTCGAGATCGGTTGGGCGCAACGTCAACACTTGGTGCGCGAAGTCAATGCTCTTGACTGATTGAATTTCATCCGACCAAATTTCGTGCGCCATGACGTTCGCGAGCTTCACAACGTTCGCGAGGACCTCGCGGTGCCGCGTCAGGGTGTGGTGACTCCCCGTTGCGTTTCGGAGCGTCTCGGCGAGCTTCCATTCGCTCAAGATCTCTTCACCGATCTGGGCGTGATTCGCGCCGATCACCTCGACTTCGGCCTCAGTGCGGCTCTTGCCTGCTGATACTTGACTCTCGATGCGCTTGTACTCTTCGGGGAAGTACTTCACCAAAACCAGGCGACCGATGTCGTGGATGAGGCCCGCGATGAGCGCTTCCTCGGGTTCGGGATAGGCGATGCGCTCTGCAAGAATGCGACAGAGGACCGCAACCGTAAGTGAGTGGCGGTAGAGCATGGTGAGGCTCTCAGACTTGCGATCAAGCATTCCGTAGAGCGCGATTGAGATGGCCAGATTCCGGATCGCGTCGAAGCCGATGAGAATCACCGCTTGCGAGATCGTGGTCGCCTTAACGCGGCGATGGTACGGAACGCTGTTGATCATTCGAAGGACGCGCGCGGTGAGCGTCTGGTCTTTGAGAATGATGTCTGCGAGGTCCTCGGCCGCGCTGCTGTCGTCGCGAGTGGCCTCGCTGATCTCGGACACGATTTTCGGCAAGACCGGCAGGTCTTCCCGAAGTCGGGCGTTGATCGTGGCAATGCGCGCGCGCACGCGCTGAAGCGATAGTTGCGACATGGAGTCCTTCGGGTGACATCTTAAGCATATCGCGATGCCGCGCAGGCGCGAGCTCAGACGCTCATGGTTTCCGTCACAAGGTCTTCAGGTACTCAAGCACAGCGCGGCGGTCGTCAACCGAAAGGGCCACTCCGAATGTGTGGCCTTGGTTCGAAAGGCCTGGCTGCGAGGTGTCGTATGAGAGCCCGCTTCCGGTTGTGTTCCATCCGACCGCATCAGGGTTGAAGTCCGAGTCGCCGAAAGTCATCGCCCACGTGCGCGGCCGCTTCGCCGGATCAATCACGCCTTCCAACGTGGGCACGGAGCCATTGTGAAAGAACGGGGCCGTCGCCCAGACGCCGTCAAGTGGTGGAGCTACATAGCCGCGCGAGGGCTCGAGTCGCGCACGCTTTCCGTAGTACGAGCTTTGAAACCACGCCACCGCATCGGGATTGGGCCATGGGTTTTCTGCTAGACTAGGATCGGTTCCCACCATCTCGATCGGGATGAGCAGATTTGGATACGACTCGTTCGATCCATACGTTCCGTGGCACGACGCGCACGTCTTGACGAAGGCCTTCTCGCCTTTCGCCGCCAATGCGAGATCGATCGCGTATGGAAATTTCGGCGGTTCAATGGATCGCAAATACGCCGCAACGTCGACGAACATGGCATCCAACTGTTCGGCCTCCGCAACGTCAGCGACGGAGAACACGCTCATGTTCATCATATGCTCGACGTGATCGCCGCGGCCCATTCCATTTGCGTAGAGGCCATTCTTCTTTTTCGTCCGCCACCACGGTGGAATGTCGACCCAACCTTGCAAGTTCGTTCGCGCGTCGAAGCGCGTGCTTGACGACCATGCAAGCGTCTGCGGATCACGGTGCGCCGCGAGTGCCCCAAATGGAAAGAGAACACCCGCGCTGTTCGCGGCCACGAAGTGCGCGAAATACTCCTGATATTCGGCAACCTCGGCTGAGGTCGTAAGCCCCATGCTTACAAGCGCTTGGTTCGTTGCCAGCCCAGACGGGATCGCGGGGAGGTGCGCTGGGTTGCCGATGCCGACGAAGAGTTTTCCGTTCACTCGGCTTGCGTGACACACCAGGCAATTGGGTACGGCGAGTTCCATCCCGTCACGGTTCGTCACGACGTTGTTCGAATAGCCGACGAGCGCATTCTTGCCTTCGCGACCCGGGAGCGAGTCGCGCGCCTCGAGCGGCGTCATCGCGAACGAGAAGCCCGACCAGGGAATACCGAGGCTGACGTACCCCTCGTTGACCACCGCGCGATATCCACGAGCTGGATCGCCGCTGGTGCGTTGCGACTCTTTCGGAATTGGAATTGCGCCTTCTGGCGGCGCGAGCGGGTCGGCCGAAGGAGAAGCCGTCGGCACGGATCCGTCGCGATCCAACGATGCCGTGTCCGCTTGAGGCGACGACGACGATGATGCGCACGCCGCCGCAACGGCCAGTGGCAAGAAGAAATACAAGGTCGTCGCTCTGCTGCCGCTCATCCTAAGTGCTTCCTCTCAACTATCGCGTCGCGAGTTCGTCAACCCTCGGAACGAAGAAGCGCTTCAGCGAGAGAAAGTGCCGCTCGAACAGATGCCAAGAGACGAAGGCAACGCCATACGAAACGACCGAAACGATCACCATGTACGCAAACGCAACCGCAAAGCGAACGCCACCGGAAGCGCCCTCAAGCAGATGCTCGACACGCCAATGGAGAGGCGCGTTGATGAGTTGATGTGCAACGTAAATTGCATAGCTGTACTTGCCCAGCTGTTGCAGAGGGTACCACTCGAGGACGAGCTTCACCTTGCGCGTCCAGGGTCGATCGAGCTCCGACGAACCCAAGAGCACGAGCGCCAAGGAGGCGAGCGCGACGACGCTGTACCCAATCGTTTGCACAGCCAGACTCGTCCGCGGGAGTCCGCCCGTCGCGATGAACACCACGCCTAGGACAGCAAATGCGAAGAACGCTAAGCGACGGACACTTGCGGGTGTGAGCCAGCGCCGCCTCACCACGACCGCACCCAACGCGCCAAGCGCAAGCGCATCAATTCGAGAGACCGTTGCTTGATAGGCCCACGCGGGAGGCAACCCCGCCATGCGAACGCAGACCCGTGCCGCGAAGGCCGCGACGATCAACGCTACGCAGAGCCGCACAAACCCTCGCGCTCGGAGCGCAAGAACCGCAAAGGGCCAGAGGAGGTAAAACTGCTCTTCGACGGCCAAAGACCAAAGATGCCCCAGTGGTGCGACTCCGCGACCAACAAGCGATGACCAATTCGACAGATACAGCCAATACCAAAGCTGCGTTCCCGAATCGCTCACTTGTGGGACTTGCCGTACGTACGGAATGAGCACGAAGTACCCAAACAGAGCCAAGTAGTAGAGCGGGAAGATCCGGAGTATCCGGCGCATGAAAAACGATCCGAGGAAGTTACGAGCTCCCTTCGAGTCGATGAGAATGCCGGTGATCAAGAATCCAGACAGGACGAAGAAGAGCTGAACGCCGACCCAACCTGCCCCGACCAGCCGATCCGAAACTGTTCCGAGGGCTGTCGCGCCCTCGAAGTACCCAAGGTTGTGCGCGAGCACGCACGCCAATGCGACGCCTCTCACGCCGTCGAGCGCTGGAAAGTACAACTTCTTACTGGCTACCGCTGACACCTTGTGCCCGGTGTAGCACAAGTGCGCCTCAGTACACACCTTGCGCACATTAGGACAACTTCTTGGCGTGATTGGCCCGAACTACGAGCTCATGCGTCGCTCGAACGCCGGTCCCGAAGCGCGTCAACCGCCTCATCAACCGACGACAAGATTCTTCGCGCATGCGCGAGAAACACCTCGCCTTCGGGAAGAAGCCGCATGCCCGTCGGGGTCCTCGCGAAGAGGTGCGCCCCGAGCTCATCCTCAAGCGCCCGGATTTGTCGGCTCAGCGGCGGCTGGGCAATACGCAAGCGCTCGGCCGCGCGACTCACGTTCCCCTCCTCGGCGACGGCGACGAAATAGCGCACTTGCGACAGGCTCATCGCTTCTCATCATAGCCGGCCTCGCCACATCTGCATGCGCGCAGAATCGAAGGCTAGATCGAAAGGGTATTGGACCTCGCGCGCGCTCCAACGCCATCGTGATGCATGGCAATAGAGACCCATGATGCGCTCGCAATTGCCAAACTTCGGCGCGCTGGCCACGCCGCCGCAAAGACCCTTGCGTATGTCGAATCGCGTCTTCGCGCCGGGATCTCAACCGCAGCCATCGACGCCTGGGTGCGCGAGCACACACAACGCATCGGTGGGAAACCGAGCCAGCTTGGTTACAAAGGGTTCCCGGCCGCCGTGTGCACCAGTCGCAATGAGGTGGTTTGCCACGGCGTTCCTTGTCACCACGAAATGGTCAAGGAAGGTGACATCATCAACGTTGACGTCACAACGGAACTCGACGGCTACCACGGCGATACGTCAAGAACATTTACCATAGGCGTTTCTTCACGAGAAGCGTTGCACGTGGTCAGCGTTGCGGCGCGATCACTCGAAGCTGGTATCAATACTGTTCGTGCGGGAGCTCGACTCGGCGACGTTGGCGCTGCGATTGAAGCGCTCGCAAGCCGCGAAGGGTGCTCGGTGGTGCGTGAATTTGGCGGTCATGGCATCGGCAGACGCATGCACATGCCGCCCCATGTGTCACACGTCGGCACCCGCGGCACAGGGATCAAGCTCGTCGCGGGCATGGTGTTCACCATCGAGCCGATGGTAAACCTCGGGTCTCCAGCCGTTCACGTTCTGGACGATGGCTGGACCGTCGTCAGTAACGATCGCAGCTTGTCGGCGCAATTCGAACACACGGTGCTCGTAACGCGCAACGGGTGCGAAGTGCTCACAGCTCTGGAAAAGCGCTAATCGTTGTACAAAACGTGCCGTTCTCCACGTGGGGGGAACGCTATGCCGAAAAACGTTCGGGTTTTCGTAGTTGCCTTGCTGTTTGCAACGTCACCGGTACTATTTTCGCTGAACGCGAGTGCAGATCCACCTCGTTTCGCCATCCCGAAACCGGTCGTGCCGAAGGGCGGTTGCGTCGTCCCGACCATCAAATCGGTTGAGGTGCCGATGACGGCAGGGCCAAACCCTCTTCTGCGCAAAGCCGACCGCGTCGAACCCGACAACAAACTCACCATCAAGGGTTGCGGCTTTGACGAGCGCAGCGGATCTGGCAGCTACGGAAAGGTCTTCCTCGTCGGACTCGTTGAGCCCGGTACCAAGAAAAAATACAACAGCAAGATCGAGCTTCTCGTCACTTCGTGGACCGAGAAGCCGAGCTCCGACGGTGCAAACTGGCAAATCGAGGCCACGGTGAGGCGGTTTGTCGGGCAACCGAAAGGCGAAGACATCGTCTCGGTGTTGCATCAACCAAAGGGAGCTGCGCTGCTTGTTCAAAATCGCAATGGTCAAGAAGGTGAACGGTTCGAAATTCCGTTTCGTGCGAAGCTCGAAGAGCGCGATTTCAATGGCGATGGGTCACACGTGAACATCAAGTGTTCCGATCAAACCAACGACGACAAATGCAAATCGACGGGCAATTCGCTCATCTCGTTTCACCACAGCTACTTCGGACACATCGCTCCGCAGGGCAGTGATAACTACACGCTCGATTTGGCAAACGGCTGGATGGTCTCCTCCGCGTTCGGCTTTGATCCACACTCGTTCATCGGCTCTTGCAAAGGCAACATGGAGTTCGGCTACGGGACGAACACGGTCTCGTTTCATTGGCGCATGGCCACGCTTGCCAAGTGCCAATACTCGGCGGGTGTTCGCGTCGCCGGCCCTGTGGGCACGAGCTACAGATGACCGCCAAGAGGCCACAACAACGAATTTCGTGAACGGAGCGTGACCATCCTCTACTCTCACGCGGTGAAGCTGCCCATGAAAGGCGTCATTCTGTCCGGCGGAAGGGGCACGCGCCTCCATCCGCTCACGAAGGCGACCAACAAGCATCTCTTGCCCATCGGTCGCGAGCCGATGCTCTATCACCCCATCCGGCAGATGGTCAGCGCTGGCATCACCGAGATTCTTGTCGTCACGAGCACGGAACACATTGGTCACGTCGTCGCATGCCTCGGTGGTGGCAACGAGTTTGGCTGCTCGCTTAACTACGTTGTGCAAGAAAACCCCCGCGGCATCGCGCATGGGCTTGCTCTCGCGGAACCTTTCGCTCAGCGCTCAAAACTCTGCGTCATGCTTGCCGATAACATCTTCGAGTACTCCATCGCTCCTTACGCGGATGCCTTTCGTCGCCAAGACACGGGCGCACGAGTCTTACTCAAGGGCGTTGGCGAGCCCGAACGATATGGTGTCGCGGCGCTTGACGAACAACACGTCGTCGAGATCCAAGAAAAGCCAAAAGCGCCGAAGTCAGCGTACGCCGTTGTGGGTCTCTACTTCTATGACGCGCAGGTGTTCGACATCATTCGCACGATCGAGGAGTCTGAGCGCGGCGAGTTTGAGATCACTTCAGTCAACAATGCCTACATCAAGCGGAACGAACTTCGATACAACCACTGCAAAGGACGTTGGACCGACGCCGGCACTTTCGAGTCCTACGCTGAGGCGAACCGCTTCATGCTCGAAAATGGTAACCGCATCCTCGCGCATGACGACAGGCCGAGCGGACATCTCGAAGGCCTCATCGACGACTGACGAGGAGACGCCGTGACTGAGACGCTACGCGCCCGTGCATTCGTCAAAAGCGACGAGCTCTCTTGGGACGCGATCGCCGCAGAATCGGAGACCGGAACCTTTCAGCACACGCGACGCTTCCTCAGCTACCACGGCGATCGCTTCGCCGACGCATCGATCGTCATCGAGGACGCATCCGGCAAGGTGCAAGGCGTCTTCCCGGCTGCGATCTCGGCCTCTGACCGGCGCGTTGTCGTAAGCCATCCGGGCGCCACCTTTGGCGGTCTTCTCACGTTCCCGAGGCAACGACCTGCAGAGGTCGAGATGATAGTCAACCATATTGTCGATTACTACCGTGGCAAGGGATTCGGAAAGATCATTTACAAATCGGTCCCATCATTTTTGCAGGTCACGGAAACCGCCCTCGACCGATACGCACTCTATCGACTTGGTGCGCGCCTCTCTCGATGCGATCTGTGGAGCGTCCTTCGCCTCAATGCGCCCAGACACCGAACCAAGGGCCACAAGTGGTCGGTCAACAAAGCGAAGAAACACGAGGTACAGGTCATTCAGGCGGACGACGATCTTGCGTACGGCGCGTTTCACGACCTGCTCAGCGTGTGCCTAAGAGAACGTCATGAGGGCACCCCGGTGCACTCATGCGACGAGCTGCGCATGCTCCGCGATCGCTTCCCAAATGCGATGCAACTGTGGCGGGCCGAAAGCCCTCTCGGCGAGCTGCTCGCGGGCACTTGGGTATTCCGCTACAGCCCAAACGTTTGGCATACGCACTACATCGCTTCGACCGAAGCCGGTCGC
Source organism: Myxococcales bacterium (assembly GCA_023248735.1). Classification (GTDB taxonomy): domain Bacteria; phylum Myxococcota_A; class Polyangia; order Polyangiales; family Polyangiaceae; genus JAHFDX01. Next base: position 5,952 of record JAHFDY010000092.1, on the reverse strand, counting down.
GACAAGGGTGCCGTCGACCTGCTACTCGAGACCGTGATGAGTGAAGCGAGCCGTCAAGGCGTCACGAGGTTCTCATTCGGGTCGTCGACGTGCGGGTTAAACCTGAGTGAAGGGCTCTTTAATTTCAAAGCGAGCTTCGGTACCGGATCGGTAATCCATGAGTTCTTTGAGATTGATCTGTAGCCTGTTCTTCGCAATCGCGCGGGACGCTTGAGACAAGCGGCAGCGAGTCGAGCGCATCGCAACAGGCACAAAAACACTGGTAGTCTCGGTCGATGCACACCCCTGTTCGCGTGCTCATCACCGGTTGCGCAGGTTTCATTGGGTCGAATTTCGTGCGGCACCTGCTCAACGTTGGCGGCGTACTTCACATCGTCGGCCTTGACCTCCTGACCTACGCGGGATCGCTCGACAACTTGGTTGACCTTTCGAATCCGACGCGATTCGTCTTTCAGAAGGGCAGTATCTGCGACGCTGCGCTCGTGTCGCGGCTCTTGCGCGAGCATCAGATCGACACGATTGTACACTTTGCGGCTGAGAGCCATGTTGACCGCTCGATCGAGGGGCCTTCTGCGTTTGTGAACACCAACGTGACGGGCACGTTTGCACTTGTGCAAGAAGCGCGTCGCTACTGGCTAGACGAGCGCGCGCTGGGCTCCCAAAGCGTCCGCTTCCACCACGTTTCAACCGACGAAGTCTTCGGCAGCCTGACGCCCGACGCGCCCCACTCACGCGAGGGCGATCCGTACTTGCCCAACTCACCCTATGCCGCATCGAAAGCAGCTTCGGACCACTTTGTGCGCGCTTACCATCGTACGTTTTCCTTGCCAACGACGATGACGCATTGTTCGAACAACTACGGACCGTTTCAACATCCCGAGAAGTTCATTCCCACCATCATTCGATCGGCGTTGGCGAAAAAATCGATCCCGATTTACGGCGACGGCAGCAACGTCCGCGACTGGCTTCACGTCCACGATCATTGCGTCGCAATCGAACGCGTCATTACGCGAGCTGAGTCGGGAAAGACCTACAACATCGGTGGCAAGAACGGCTGGTCGAACAACGACGTCGCGACGCTTATATGCAAATTTCTTGACGAATTGCTACCCAGCGAAGCGCCCCACGATCGCCTGCTCACCTTCGTAACCGACCGACTCGGTCACGACGCGCGCTACGCCGTGTGCGCGGATAAGATCGCGAGCGACCTCGGTTGGCAGCCTACGTTCGCCTTCGAGGAGGCACTGCGCGACGTCGTGAGCTGGTACGTCGCCCGCATGTTGCCAGCTACGAACGCCTGAAACTGGGGATACGTTACGCCCTGTGATTGCGACCCCCCCTTTCTCCCTCGTAAAGCGTCAAATCGAAATCGATCGCGCTCGCACGCGCGAGTTACCTTTTCTTCTCGAGCGAAAGCAGGCTCGCATGGCTGCATCGCCACTCGCATTGTTACGCGGTAGCGCTCCCCTATTCTACGAGCTCATCGGAAGTGATCCATTCCTTCGAGGCGGACCATGTGGACGCGGCTGGATCGTTGGCGACGCTCATCTCGAGAATTTTGGCGCTTATCGAGTGGAGAGTCCCGGATCCAAATCAGCCACTACCTTCGACGTAAACGATTTCGATGAGGCCACAATGGGCATGTGGCACCTCGACGTGCTTCGCCTCACGACCAGCGCGATCCTCGGCGCGCGCTCATTCGGCATTACGTCCACCGACTCGGTTGAACTCGCAGTGAAGCTCCTTGAAGGCTGGTCGCGCGCAGCGTTTGACGGTTCGCGCGTAAAGGCACCACCACCATCCATCGCGCGCCTCATGCGACAGGTCGAAGCCCGCACGCGTCTTCAATTTTTGAGTGGGCGCACCGTACGCGTGAATAAGTCCAGACGGTTTGTTCGTGGCGATCGGTATCGCAGCCTTCCCCTAAATATCGTTAATAAAATTGACCAAATGCTTTCTGACTATCGCGATGGGCTACCGAAGGGCGACCGCCCCGATGAGGGACAGCTCCAGTTGCTTGACGCGGCGTTGCGCATTGCCGGAACCGGTTCGCTCGGCGTACTCCGAATCGCTGCACTCACGCTCGGCAAGGGGGGCCACGGCGGCGCCTGGATCATCGACATCAAAGAGCAACGAGACTCATGCGCACTGGGCGACGCACCAAAACTCACAGCTGCGGATCGCACTGTGACGGCAATCCATGCGTGCCTGCACCGACCTCCCCGCTTCATTGGTCATGCGAAACTCGGTGAGCGGTCGATGCTCGTTCGCAGACTCGCCCCTCAAGAAGACAAACTTGACTGGCGCAAGGTTGACCGTGCGGAACTGCCAGCACTTGCAACGTACCTCGGTGGCCTCCTTGGTCGTGTGCACGCGCGTGGGCAAACCGGCAAGGCCGCACGTTGGAATAGGCGCGAGCGCCGCGAGATGCTCGAACGCGCGGTCTACGTCGCGGGCATCCATGAGAGCATGTACCTCGCGCTGCCGATGACGGTTCCGCCACCTATCCGTTCCGGCGCCTCCGCCTGACGAACGCACAGGTCGCGAGGAGCAGTGCGGTATCCGCAAACGTCGCGCAGGAGCATCGGCACTTGCCAGGCGGCGGGTTCGGCGGAATGTCAGTCGCAGTCACGCTGCACCCTCGCTTGGTCGGCGGCGTAACGACCGCGCTCGATCCACCGTCGCTCGATGCGCTCGCGGATGCCGAAACGCACTTCATGTACGAGGCTTCGCGCGTTTCAAACGCGCCGTCCGCCTTCGTCGAGCCGAGCACGAATTTCTGGTACGTCGTCCTCGCGCACTTCCCCGTGCCACCCGTCGGCAAATCGCACGAGTCACCCTCTTGCGACTTGCCCCTGCACGCATCCATCGGCGGAGAGTCGGCAATGGCGGCTGTTGTCCACACAAGGAACGCGACGGGCAGAGCGAGCGCGAGCTTCATGCAGGCATCATCGCCTCTTCGGTACGCGTGCGCAAAAACATTCACACGCTTGATGGTCAAATGAATTGACCTTGTATGTCGGCTACCGGCTGCGGCTCTGGTAATAGACGTGGCCCATGCCGCTCGATCCCTACTTCGTTGCCGATTGTCCTTACGGTCCGGAAGGGCTCCTCCTCGATGAAGTGTTGCGCATTGATCGCGACGAGAGCCTCGTTGTCGCGCGCATGCCTACCCACGACGCGTTACCCCTGACACGCGAGCAGCGCGTTCATCCGATTCGGCACCCACGACACGTTTCGGGTGGCCTCATGGTTCACATGACCGGCATGGTTGCCTTCGTCCATGCGTTCTATGTGCTCGACCTCCGCCATCACGACGGATGGATAGGCTACGGTGGCCGCATCCACAGCGCCCGCTTCCGTTCCCTCGCGAAGCCCGGCGAACCTCTTACCCTCGAGTGCAAGGGCTCGCAGATTCGCAAAGGATCGAAGACGGTCCTTGCACGCTACGCGTTCCGCTTCTTTCAGGCAGACACGCTCGTGTACGAGGGCGACCAGACGGCCATGTGGTCGCTCGTGGAGGAGCACGAGTAGACAGTCGCGTCATTTCGCAAAGCGTGCGAGCGAGCTGCGCTCAATGTTCGTAGGTCAGCACATCGGTGCCAAACGTCGTCGACGTGCTCGCGGTTGCACCCGGACGCTTCTCAACCTTGAGTGTTCCGTCTGCCTGTAGTTGCACAAGCAGCACTCCCACCATTTGCGTCCCGAGCTTCACCTTAACGCCAGCGGAATAAGCGGCTTGGTTAGCGTCCTGGGTGAACGGCGTCCCGTCGGCTTTTTGTAACTCGAATGAGTACAATTTAAGCGCTGTCGGAATAGAGGACGCCGTTAGCGTCGCGGGGTCGACTTCGGTCGCATACTGCACCGCGTTCCCACCGTAGTTGCCGACAGACGCGATGAAGTGTGTCGGGTCAACGGGATGAGGCGCAAGCGCGAGATGCGTATCCCAGTAACCGCGCATTTGCGTCGGCGAAATTGGACCCGTCGTGTTGTTCTTCGGGTCGCCTGCGTAACCGTTGGTTCCGACGACGAACCAGTTGCCAGTCGCAACACCCGCCGTGTCGTAATCGATCTTTCCGCCTCGTGGCGCTACGCCGCGCAAGTCCTTCGCAAGCAGCTGTGTCTTGATCGGATCGGGCGTGTAGTCGAACGGATCCACGACGTGCAGTTTCCAAGTTTCGGTTTGTGCATACGAAGCGGGCCGGAGACCCTTCAGCGTCGTGCGCATATCGTGAAGCGAGTAGTCGTAACCGGGCTGACCGCCATCGGTCGCGAAGGCCTCACCCTCCTTGATTGCGATCGAGCCCGACCAGCCCTTTTGGTAAGTGACTTGACTATTGAGCGAAGCGAGCGGACCACTGAGCGTTTGCACGTGGATGAAAATGCTCCATACATCGCACGAGTGCTCAATGATGACGCGATAGTCTGAGTCGAGCTTGCTCACGCCGCGCACATAGCCGCCTGCAGGACTCACGACCGGATAGTCCGTAAGCGTCCGAGGCTGCTGCGATGGGTAGTAAACGTACATATGGTCAACCGGCGTGATGTGCGCACCCGTCATCAGGCCCATGGGCACGATGTAGGCGATCTCGCTCGCATTGGCGAAGCCAGCGCCCAGCGTCGCGTCGCCTGGCTTTGAGCTGCACGTTCCGTCAGCGAGAATCTGTGCGAGTGGAATCGTTTCGGGCCCGCCCGTCCCTCCGCCGTCGGACTTGGGGCCGCCGTCGCCCGTGCCGCCAGCGTCACCACCTGGATTTCCCGCGTCGTCCAAAGGCTGACCGCCGTCATACGCGGAACTGGAATCGGATTGATTGGTGCTCCCACCATCTGGGCCCTGACCGGCTTCGGTGCACGCAACTGCAACGAATCCCACTCCCCCTAAAACCGTACACAAGAAACGCATCCTGACCTCCCGAGCGGCAGGCGCCTGGTAAGCGCCCCTCCCACGCATTGGTTACGGACAACGCTGCCAACGGCTAAAGCTCGGACTTAACGAAGGCTTATTTTGCGCCAAATCACGCGCGATAGATGAGCGTGACGAGCGCCATTTCATGAGGGTCGAGCTCCCACAAGTCCGTGCGCGTATTGAGCGCGTTGCCCGGACACGTCCACGGTTCAACGCACACAAAGTCTCGACCTGGCAACGTCCAGACTACCCAAGCCGTCATCATGTCGGATTCGATCGTGACGGGGGCGTCGTCGCGCTGAAATGTAACACAAGTTGATCCATGGTCGAGAAGATGCAGATCCACCTCGCGACTACCAAGCACAAGAGCGTCCTTCGAAAAGGGACCTTGGCGTTTGGTCACGTTGTCGAACACGCGCGTCGCGCCAGTTTCGAGCGCGAACGTTTCCTTGTTCTTGATCGCAAAGTACGGATGAAACCCCAGCCCGAACGGCATGATGTTCTTCGAACGATTCTCAATTTCGGCAAGAATGTGCAACTCCGATGCGGTCACGCGGTACGTCAGCGCGGCTCCAAAGTCCCAAGGGTATTGGGCGCGCGTTGCGTCGGTCGACTCGAGAGAGAGCTTCACCGCGTCTTGTCGCTGCTCCTCGACCTTCCACTGAAGATTGCGCGCAAATCCGTGTTGCTTCAGCGACCCACTTCGGGCGTTGTATGCCCAACTGTCGTTGTCGAGCTTGCCAGGCGTCGGAAAGAGAACGGGATTTCCGCCACGCACGTTTTTTTCCGCATCGTCGAACGATGCACGATCGAGAAAGAAGACAGACCGGTCTCCAACATCGAACGTGGTGACCATGCCCCCTCGGTTGGGTGCGACACATGCGCGCGTATGACTTGCGGCGTGGTTGATCTCAATTTCGTAGTTGTGAGCGGTCTTGTCGGTAGCCATGCCGTCATCATACGACGAGCAGGCCGACGGGCCGGTGCTTTGCATAGAGGGCGTCACGCCAATCGAAGAGGGCGGGGAACGCGCGCACAAAATCGGG
>JAHFDY010000091.1 GCA_023248735.1 Myxococcales bacterium | reverse complement strand
CACGTCGGCGATGTTCCACACGATGTCGCGTGCATACTCTTCGACCGTGTAGTTCATCGACGCGTGGAAGTTGGACCGCGATCCGTCGTAGTCGATCCCAAGGCCACCACCCACGTCGAGGTACTCGATTGGGTGGCCCATACGACGGAGTTTTGCGTAGTAACGAGCGGCTTCGCGAACCGCGCGCTTGATGATCAAGATGTCGGGAACTTGCGATCCGATGTGAAAGTGCACGAGCTTGAACGCTCCCGGCATGCCCGCATCGCGCAAGATGCGTCCCGCTTCGAGAATCTCTGCGGTGGAGAGCCCGAACTTCGCGTTCTCGCCGCCCGACTCGGCCCACTTGCCAGCGCCCTTGGTGACCAAGCGAACGCGCACGCCAATTTCGGGCTCAACGCCGAGCTCCTTCGAGATGCGGACGATGGCCTGCACTTCTGACAGTTTCTCGGCGATCAAGATGACGTGCTTGCCGAGCTTCTTTCCGATGAGCGCGGTGCGGATGAAGGCGTCGTCTTTGTAACCGTTGCAGACGAGAAGCGACTCATTGTCAGAGTGGAAGGCGAGACCCGCGAACACTTCGGGTTTGCTTCCCACTTCGAGGCCGTAGTGAAATGGCTTTCCAGCATCGAGAATCTCCTGCACGACTTCGCGAAGCTGGTTCACCTTGATCGGGAACACACCGCGGTAGTTCCCTCGATACTTGTTTTCGGAGATCGCGCGGTTGAAGGCTTCGTTCAATGTGCGCACGCGATGGTGGAGCATGTCTTGAAAGCGCACGACCATGGGCGCCGAAAGACCTTCGTCGCTCATCGCCTGCTCGACAACGTCAAGAATCGCGACCTTCTTTCCGCGACCTTGCAATGGCGCGCACAACATTTTCCCGTCCTCTGAAACGTCGAAGTAGTCGGCGCCCCACCGATCGATCAGGTAGAGCTCCTTTGCGTCGTCAATCGTCCACGGTCTTGGCGCCACATTCGATTCAGGACCGTTGGCGGCAGGGGGAGGCTCTTCGATTTTTGCGGCAACACCGCGCGCGCTGTCATGGTTCAAGGGGTGTCCTCCTCGGAAAGTCATTCGCGACACGCCCTTTTGTAGGAATCGCGTCGCATTGCAAGCAGCGGGTACACAATTTGGGCGATTCTACCTTCGCCTTCTTGCCCAAGTTGATTCGTGACATTCGTGCAAAAAGACGCATGGCGTGCTGCCGTGGGTTTTCGCCAAGGCATTGAAGGGGTACACGTGGGCATGCTCGAAGACCGTCTCACCGAGTGTTTGACCTTCGACGACGTCCTTTTGGTGCCCGCTTACAGCGATATGTTGCCTCGAGACGTCGATACCAAAACCCAGCTCAGCCGCAACATCGCGCTCAATATCCCGGTGGTGAGCGCCGCGATGGACTCGGTGACGGAGGCCAAGACCGCCATCACCATGGCGCGCGAAGGAGGAATCGGCATCATTCACAAGAATCTGCCGATCGAGGATCAGGCCCGCGAGGTGGAACGGGTCAAGCGCGCCGAGACGGGCATCGTGCCCAATCCTGTTACAGTTCGTCCGTCGGCGAGCCTTCGCGAAGCGCTCGAAGTGATGCGTGAACATGACATCAGCGGCGTTCCGGTCACCGAGGGCGACCGAGCTGTCGGTATCCTCACGGCGCGCGATATCCGCTTCGAGGAGAACCTCGACCAGCCCGTCGCCGCATTGATGACGACGAAGCTCGTGACGGTCTCACCCGGCGTCGCGCTCGACGAAGCCAAGCGCCTTCTTCACAAGCATCGCATCGAGAAGCTCCTCGTCATCGAGCAGGACGTCCTTGTTGGACTCATCACGATCAAGGACATCTTGCAGGCGGATCGCTACCCCATGGCAGCCAAGGATCCCCATCGTCGCCTGTTGGTTGGCGCGGCCATTGGTCCGAGCGCTGATCGGATCGAACGAGCGACGGCGCTCGTGCGCGCAGGTGTTGACGTGCTCGTCGTGGACACTGCGCACGGTCACTCGGCAGGTGTCGTCGAGGCGGTCCGTGCCACAAAGAGGGAGCATCCACACGTCGACGTGATCGCGGGCAACATCGCGACCGCCGATGCAGTTGAGGCGCTCGTTCGTGCAGGCGCCGACGGCATCAAGGTGGGCATCGGACCCGGTAGCATTTGCACAACGCGTGTTGTTGCAGGCGTCGGCGTTCCACAGATCAGTGCGATTCGCGATTGCGTTACCGCGGCAAGAAAGCACGGTGTGCCGATCATCGCTGACGGTGGCATCAAGCACTCCGGCGATATCACCAAAGCGATCGCCGCGGGCGCGCACACCGTGATGATCGGATCCCTCTTAGCCGGCACCGATGAGGCCCCTGGCGACATGATCCTCTACCAAGGTCGCAGCTACAAGGTGTACCGCGGGATGGGTTCGCTGGGCGCAATGAAGCGCGGCAGCCGCGACCGCTACGCGCAGGGAGGCACCGCAGACGAAAAACTTGTGCCCGAGGGTATCGAAGGTCGCGTGCCTCATCGCGGGTCGCTTGCGTCGATCCTTCACCAAATGATGGGTGGATTGCGAAGCGGCATGGGTTACACGGGGGCGAACACGATCGAGGACCTACGCGAAAAGTCCCGCTTCGTTCGCATCACGTCACAGGGCCTTCGCGAGAGCCACGTCCACGACGTGATCATCACGCAAGAGGCGCCAAATTACTTTCGCACGTAAGTCGGTGACGCAATGCGATCGATAAAGGCGCACTGGCTTGGTCGCGTTCGCTACCACGAGGCGCACGACTTACAGGAACGTCTCGTGGAAGCGCGCCAGCGTGGCGATGTTGGCGACACGCTGCTCCTCCTCGAACACGACCCGGTTATCACCCTAGGCCGCGGCGCGGACGGGTCCAATATCGTCGCGCCGATCGCGATGCGCACCCAACTTGGCATCGACGTGTTTGAAACGGGCCGCGGCGGAGACGTGACCTATCACGCGCCCGGGCAGCTGGTCGCTTATCCAATTCTCGATCTGTCGCCCGACCGTTGTGACGTGCGCCGTTACGTTAACGATTTGTCGCAGGTGATGATCGATTTAGCGCGCGGCTTTGGCATAGGTGCCGGTACCATTCCGGGCGACAAGCAGAAGATTGGCGTTTGGGTCGACCAGGAAGATCGAAACGCCTGGCGCGTGCCACAAGATGGCGAGTGGCGGCAGATTGCGAAGCTCGGAGCTATCGGTGTGCGATTGTCAAGATGGGTGACGATGCATGGCTTCGCGATCAACGTGTCGACTGACCTTCGCGGATTTCAAACGATCGTGCCGTGCGGGATTCGCGATGCCGGTGTGACGTCTTTGCAGGCGCTCGGCGTGGTCGTTCCGACGGTCAAGGAAGTTGCCGAACGCGCGCTGCGAGCATTTGACTCCGTGTTTGATGCCACGACGACATGGGCGACGAGCGACGAGACCGTTGCGATTTGGCGCCTCCCGGGCGCGTCGAGTCAAGTTGCGCGAGCCGTTGCCCGAAGCGAGTGACGCCTTCTTTCGGAAGTAGTTGGCAAGCTCTTGACCAACTTCGCTCGCACCCGCATAGACCCGCCCGAACGGAAGCGGCGGTGTGCCTCCGAGCGTATTGATTAGGGAGCTTAGAAATGAACTTCAGAGCGTTTTCAAAGTTAATTGTTGCGACTTCATCTGCGATTCTTATTGGCGCGTGCAGCGGCGGGGCGATCGACTCCGTGGCAGACGGCGATGATACGAGTGCTGACGAGGCGCTCAAAGCAAACGTGAAGCCGGGTGTCTTCAGGCTGTACTCCAAGCCGCACGTGACACCGGACCCAGCGTGCGATCTCTACACAAATCTCGAACTCAAGGCCGGCACTTATTCCACGGCAACGCTGGACGACACCGTCGGTCGCGGAGGCTTGGGGATGCGCTGCGAGATCGCGGTCGCTCCCAATGAGCGAACTTACCGCCTGAAGCTCGCGAGTACGAAGTGTGGCACCCGCGTCTACACGGGCAGCCGCACCAGAGGCGGCAAGCACTCGGAAATTACGATCACGGACAACCGTGCGCACGTGGTCTCCTGGACGGCGTGCAAGGACGTGCCAAAAGCGAAGATCGTCGTTGAGGAAACCCAGAACGGAACCACCACCACGAAGTACAGCCACGATTTCGTGGGTGCATCGTGCGGCAACTCCACGTGCGGCGAGGGCCTCGTCTGCTGCACGACGACCATGTCCCGCAGCGCTTGCATCCCCAAAGGCGCGATGTGCGCAATTTGAATTGAGTCCCTTTAAGCGTCTGCTTGGGGCTTCAGCACCCTCCAGGTCGCCCTCGTTGCGACCTGGGGTGCATGTGCCTTTCTCCCACTAAAATCCAAGCGCGATTGGCTTCTCGATGCCAGCGAACGCGAGCTCACGCGCACCGAAGCGAAGGTCGGTCGAATCGTCTGCGACTTCATAGAGCGACCAAAACTCGCGTGCGATACTCGGCGGAAGGGCCTCAAGCGTCATCGCCTTCGCGTTGGGTGGAATGAATGAATATTCGTGGTCGTGTGCCTTGAACTCGCGCCCTTTTGAGTCGTGCATTCTCGGGCCGTCGAAGACGCGCTCTTCCTTGTTGCCCCGGTTTGTTACTTTGAAATGCACGAAGACGAACTTGCCTTCTGATTTGAGGGGTGGCGTAAATCCGTCATTTGCCTTGACGGTCTTGCCCGCGTCCTTGGCTTCGACCACGACCCAGGTTGCGTCGTCAAACGTAACCGTATCGCCGATCTTTGCGTTCACCGCTGTTCCTGCGCCGGCGGCGGGGACACGGCTCACGACCTTTGTCGCCGCCGCGTTTTCGTCGTTCTTTTTGCTACTCCCGACTGCCCCAAATGCAAAAGCGGCAAGCGCAAGGATCGAAAGCCCTTTTCGTGAACTGTGAAACAAAACCATGTGATCCGCTCCTGCGAAGCAAGCAGTTACCCGTGCCTTGAGACGAGCAAGGGCAATGTCCGTGCCTGACGGTGCGGGAAGTTCGCGCGCACCTCATATGGTAAAAAACGTTGACGATCTGGCGCGGCGCTTCGTTGGGTTTGGCGGTATCTTCGCGCCAGTGTCCACGCTGTCAACGCGCGGTAGACGATCTGAACGTCGTTGCCCTTGTGGCTCGGCCGTGTCGCGGGTCACTATGGCCGAAGCCCGATGCTCAAGTTGAAGAACTCCTACACAAAGGTGGTCGAGACGTTCGAACCATGCGATGCGACCTCGAAGACCGTCACGCTCTACAGCTGCGGGCCCACGGTCTATTCGTTCGCGCACATCGGCAACATGAAGAGCTTCCTCGTTGCTGACATCTTGCGTCGCACGCTCGAGAAGCTCGGGTACACGGTGCGCCAAGTGATGAACATCACGGATGTTGGGCACATGACCGAAGACCACCTGGCCGATGCAACGGGTGAGGACAAGCTAGCCAAAGCCGCAAGGGAGCTTGGTACCGATCCGTACAAGGTGGCCGCGCACTACGAAGAGGCGTTTGCGCGTGATGCGACAGCGTTGCGCCTGTCGATCTACAAAGGCCAAGAGGCGAGCGATCCGAGTCTGCACCCCCGAGCGACTGCGCACGTGCCCGAAATGCTCGTCATGATCGATCGACTGATCACGCGTGGTTACGCCTACCCAGACAGTCACGGGCAAGTCTACTTCGACGTCTCAAAATTCCCGGCCTACGGGCGCTTGTCAGGTAAGGTTCTTGACGAACTCGAAGCAGGCTCACGTGTTGCTGTGCGCGAAGAAAAACGCGATGCGCGCGATTTTGCATTGTGGAAGGTAGACGACAAGCACCTGATGAAATGGGACCCCCACGGGCCAGAGGGATGGCCGAAGGGTGACTACGAACGCTTCCAGGCGCTTGCGCCAAAGGGCGTTGATGTGCGCATCAAGGCGGGCTTCCCGGGCTGGCACATCGAGTGCTCGGCCATGTCGCGTGCCCATCTTGGCGCGGTGATCGATTTGCACACGGGAGGCGAAGACAATATTTTCCCCCACCACGAATGCGAGATAGCGCAATCGTACGGCGCGGCGGAAGAGGCGAATCCTCCGGTGAGCTTCGCGAAATACTGGGTTCACGGCCGACACTTACTCGTCGACGGCAAGAAGATGTCGAAGCGTGACGGCACGTTCTTCACGGCGCGCGAGCTTTTCGATCCGAGAGCGTGTGGGCGTGACGAACTCGCCGAACGCCTCATAGCGATCGGGTTCGACAACGGCAAGGTTCCGCCGACGGTGTTGCGCTATGCCCTCATTGCGAACCAACATGTGCAGCCGATGAACTTCACGCTCGACGTGCTTGTTCAAGCCAAGTCGAACGTCGAACGCATTCAGACGCGCTATGAGCGCTTGCTCGAAGCGGCGGGTGATGGCGAAGTCACGGGTGAGGTTGAGACAACCCTTAGGGCGTGCGAAGCCGAGTTTGACGCGGGACTGTCCGACAACCTCAACATGCCGGTCGCGCTTGCTGCAGTGTGGAAGCTCGTTGTTGATCTGAATCAGCGCACATTGTCGCCGGGCGATGCGACCGCGGCACTCACGGTGATCGACCGGATCGATTCGGTCCTCGATGTCCTCGACCGCAGAGTGCGTTCGGGCATTGTCACAAAGGCGCGGCTCGATGCAAACGAAGATGGCAAGAATCTTGACGATATTGCGCAACTTCGCGCGCACGACTCCCTCGACGCGCAGCGTGTCGAGGCACTCGTGCTTCATCGGCACGCTGCGAAGAAGCGCAAGGACTTCGCCACAGCCGATGCCATCCGGAAGGAACTGGATGCCCAAGGTGTGGGTCTCGAAGACCTGCCGGCCGGCGTGCGCTGGAGACTGAAGTAGGCGCTGCCGTCAGGGCTTTCCGAATTCGATTTTCCAGTTCTTGCGGCGCTGTGCAAAGATAAAGCGAATGAAGCTACCGAAGGCAGGCGTGAGCAGCCCCGCCTCGACATCGATCTGGTCGAGATAGGTTGTCGTGCCGTCTTCGTTCGCGGTGAGTCGAATGATGTGGTCCCACCGAAGCGGAAAACCAGTCGAGACATTCCGAATCTCGCGGACTTGACCCTCGCTCTTGATCGCAACGTGGCTCTCGACGTCCTGCGTATCCGTGGGCACGAAGCCAAAGAGCTTGCCGATCATGCGGTAACGCTTGCCGTGTTCGAAGTGACTTGGCGCGGGGTTGGGCGTGCGCATGTCGTATCGAAGGTAGGGATCCGACATGCGCAAGATGAACTCGGTCGAAGTCACGCGCGGCCACATGGCAGCCACAGACTGCGCGAGGGTGTCCCCAATTGCGATCCTCATAGACGACAAGTTACGTGTGCGCGCTCTTCAACGCCATAACGCAAGAGGTAAGGAGCATTGACTTGTTTCCTCACGGTCTCACCCGATGAGTCACTTTGGGCGTACTGCTAAGGTACGAGAAGGAGCTTGCCGACGACCTTGCCTTTGCGCGATCGTTGGTGCGCCTCCTCTGCCTCAGCGAGCGGCAACTTCGCCTCGATCAGGCACTCAAACGCACCGCTTGCGACAGCGGCAACGATCGGCTCGAGCGTCTTGCGTGTTGGCTTACCGAGGACTGTCTTTACGCTCGGCAGAAATCCGATCGGAAGAGCATCCGACGGGCGCACGACTGCAAGCGAGACGACGCCACCTTTGGCAAGCAGCGATCGACACGTGCCGAGTGGGTAGAGATCGGTGCCCACCGCGTGGAGGACCAAGTCAAACGGGCCGAGCGCGCGTGCGGCCTCTAGCGGATCGCCTTTGGTGTAGTCGACAGGCGTTGCGCCGAGTCGTTCGACCAATGCAACGTTCTTTCCCGAGCACACGCCGACGACCGTTGCGCCCAGCGTCTTGCTAAGTTGAATGGCCGCGAGCCCGACACCGCCCGAGGCACCGAGGACGAGGACGCGAGCGTTGGGCTTGCGATCGATATGCGCAATGTCAGTGAGCGAAATCCACGCCGTGACGCCAGCGACCGGCAAACAGGCAGCCTGATCAAAGGAGACCGAGTCGGGCAAGCGCGCACACTGGTCGGTTCCCACCACGACTTCGCTTGCGTAGCTGCCCAATTGCTTGCGCGAGAAATCGGTGCCACCAACGACACGCGTCCCAATTGGCAAGTCTGCCGACGTACCGGCTTCCACGACCTCACCCGCAAAGTCGACCCCCACGACAAGCGGCCCAGAAGGACCGACGAAGCGGTATGCCATGCGAAGGGGTCCGCCCTCGCGCATCTTCCAGTCAACCGGGTTTACGCCAATCGCATGGACGCGCACGCGCACGTCGTTAGGCCGAAGAGGCCGAGCTGGAAGTTCAACGAGGGCGAGGGGACTTTGTGCGGAGTTCGACGTTGCAACAAGCATCGAAGTGGCGGTGTAGCACCGCTTCGCTCGAGTGCAGCGTCAGAAACTGAGCACGGCCTTCTTATCGTGAAGAACGTCGCTCAAGTGTTTGCCTTTCAACACGTAGTTGCGAGTGTACGTTCTCGATGACGCCGTTTTCGCTTCCTTCTCGGTGAAGGTGACGACATTGCCGAAGACGGCTACCTGATCGCCCTTCGCGATTGAAACTGATGCAGGCAGGTCGGCAATCGTGACTTGAACGATCTTGGTGTCTTCTTCGGTTCCCGCTTTGCAGTTTTGTTCGTAAAGCACGACACCGGCATCCGTTACGCGATCGACGCGATTTGAACGCGTGCATCCGTAGCTGAACGCTGATTTTTCAACGAGCGTCGCCGTGAGCTCGACGGAGGCGCCAACGCGCTTCACCTTCGTGACGGTGAATCCCTTGGCGTGGATGAGCTTGCCTTTCTGATTGTGCGTAGCGTCGAGCGATACGTGGTCGGCCAATAGGACAATGCCCTCACGTCGACCAAGCTTGAGCGTCGCTGCAGTTTCGATCTGAAGCTTCGCAAGGTCCGACTTGACTGCCTTTTGTTTCTCCTTTGAGTACGGCCACAGCACTGCGCCCGTCGATGTCTCGCGAGCCGTGACGATGGTAAGGGGGCCCATCTTATGAGTGCCGAGGGTTTGTGCGCTTGCGCAGAAGACTGTCTCCTCGAAGGCGTCATCCTTGAAGCTGCGGCCGAAGGTCGCGAGCGCGTTGGCCATGTCCCTCACGCGAGCGAGCTTGGCGTCGAGATAAAATAGGCGATCCGCCACGCGGTGTGCTTCGACGATCGCAGCGTAAATTTCAAACTTGAGGCCGGTCCACTGATGCGGATGCTCAGCGTTCAACGTGAGCTTGGCTTGCTCACCGCCTTGTAAGACGTCGCCCATGAGCGACATGAGCCCCGTGACGGCGCGGTAGTAGTTCTTCTCCTTGCGGAGCATCTCGAGTTCGGGTCGATATTTGTCTTCGATGGTCTTCCAGCCCGCGCGAAACGACTTGTAGTCGGTCTTGCACTGGCTCGCCCAGGTGCGATTGATAGCGGCTTGCACGATCGCTTCACGCGTTTCGTCGGTGAGCTTGAGCTTCGCGATGCCGGGCAACCAAGTCGGATCAAGATCGGCCGCTTTGGGATCGCGCACCGGGTTGTATCCCCCAGGAACGGACGCCTTGTCGAACGCGTGCTCAACGATCGACGGATCGCCATTGGAGCAGCAGTTGTAGTCAATCTTATTGTAAAGAGCCTTTACTTTATCAAAGGCGTCAACTTCACCGGAAGCTGCCGCGGTGCTTGGAATCAGCGCCGCGACGACGCCGAAGGACGCCGCAAGTACGAAAGATGTCTTCATCATGGCTGTTTTCACCTCTTCCCCACCAGCGGCCGTACGCAAAGCACGTACCACGTGAAAATGGCCCGAAAATCGTGATTTTTGCTATGGTCACTGGGGCGTCCAGTGCCCAGTTTCCGGCGGCTAACTGGTGTCTCGAAGCCTCAGGTCTCGGTCTGGAGGAGATGCGCTCATGGTAAGCGAATGAGCGCGCGGTACGGAGCTTCTGATGACTTGGATTTTTCAAGCGCGACGTGTCGCGCGAATCGGGCTCGTTCTTTCTCTTCTCAGTGTGACAGCGGGCATCTCTTGCGGCGGGAGCCTTGTGCCGATGGAGATCGACGCGGCGTTGGTCGACGCGTCGATCGATGCGCTTCCGGATGGCGCGCCGGTGCGGGATTCAGGCGGTGACGCTCCTTACGTTAGTGATGCACCGATTCCCGACACCGGCTCCCCGCTCAACGTGACGTGTGCAGCAAACGGCGGCCTTCTTTGCACGCCCGCGCGATGGACGGTTTGTCCAAGCGGGTTCGAGCCCATCGCACAGGCGAACGGACGCGCAGATTGCAATGGCTACTGCTGCCAGCGGGAAGTTTCGCCCTCGAACTGTTCGGCGGAGGGGGACAGCAACTGTCTCCAAGGCTCCTGCAATGGATGCTGGCAACGCAACGCCAATGCGGGGCTCTCGTGCGAGTCGGGTCGCGTGTGTTGCGCGTACGTCTGTGACAGCGCGAAAGAGCATTGACGGTGACGGCAGCCGCCCATACTTCGCCCGCATGAGAACTCGACTCTCGTGGCTCTTTGCCACGCTCTTGACCCAGTCGGCTTCGGCAAGAGGCTTGACTATCGACGACATGCTCGCGATGCAACGCGTGGGATTGCCCGCCGCATCTCCGGACGGCAGCCGGGTTGCCTTCCAAGTTCGAACGACCGACGTGGCCGCCAACCGCGGTCGCTTCGACCTATGGCTCGCGCGGGTCGATGGTAGCGGCGTGCGCCGGCTCACCACGCATCCCGACAACGACACCGATCCGCAATGGTCGCCGGATGGCGCCTTTGTCTACTTTGTGTCGACGCGTGGAGGCTCCGCTCAGGTGTGGCGCGTCGCACCCTCGGGTGGCGAAGCCGAACAGGTCAGCAAGCTACCAACCGACATCAATGGCTTCCGACTTTTCCCCGACGGAAGACGCTTGATCGTCGCGATGGACGTCTGGCCAGACGCGAAGTCGCTTGCAGACTCGGTTGCGCGTGATGAGGAGAAATCAAAGTCGAAAGTCAAAGCGCGCATCTACGAACAACTTCTCTTTCGTCATTGGGATCAGTGGGAAGACGGCAAGTACTCGCACCTCTTTCTCTGGGATCCGGGCAAGCCAGACGAAGCGATCGATCTGACTCCTGGCCAAACGACGGACGCACCCACACATCCGTTTGGCGGCATGGAAGAGATCGATATTTCGCCCGACGGCAAGACGGTTGCCTACGTCATTCGCAACTCCGGAAGAGCGAACGCGTGGGAGACGAACACCGATGTGTTTCTCGTGCCCGCGGCGGGAGGTAAGGCCGAGAACCTCACCAAAGAGAACAAGGCATACGACTTCGAACCGACGTTTTCGCCCGACGGCAAGTCAATCGCAGTTCGAGCCATGAAGCGACCAGGCTTCGAAGCCGATCGTGAAAGGCTCACGATCTTCGATGCCGCATCTCGACAGCAACGTGTTGTAACCGACAGCTGGGACCATTCGATCGGCGGCATTGCTTGGAGCGGTGACGGCAAGACGATTTTTACTGACAGTGACAATGTCGGGAATCACTCCGTGTTTGCAGTCGATGCCTCGAGTGGAACGGTCAAGACGGTTGTCGATAAGGGATCGAATACGTCCGTGCGCGTGGCTGGCGATCGTCTCGTCTTTTTGCGCGATGGTCTGAAGAACCCTGCTGAGCTCTACACGTCGAAGTTTGACGGGAGCGACATGCGCGCGCTTACTCACTTCAACGATGAGCGCGTGAAGGCGATCACGTGGGGCGACTATGAACAGTTCTCGTTTAGGGGAGCCAAGGGCGACATCGTTTACGGGTACGTCGTCAAGCCCTCGGGGTTCTCAGGCAAGAAGGCGCCCGTCGCGTTTTTGATCCATGGTGGACCACAGGGCAGCTTCGGTGATCACTTTCACTACCGATGGAATCCCGAAGCGTATGCGGGTCACGGCTACGCGGCGGTCTTCATCGATTTTCACGGATCGACTGGATACGGCCAAGCGTTTACGGATGCGATCAGCGGCGACTGGGGCGGTCTGCCATATGAAGATCTCATGTTGGGCCTCGATGCTGCGCTCCAGAAGTACCCGTTTCTCGACGGGTCTCGCGTCGCCGCTCTAGGGGCTTCGTTTGGCGGCTACATGATCAATTGGATCAACGGTAAGACCGATCGGTTCAAGGCCCTTGTTTGCCACGACGGCAACATCGACGAGCGGATGGCGTACTACGACACCGAGGAGCTGTGGTTCCCCGAGTGGGATCACGGTGGCGTGCCCTGGGAAAAGCCCGATGGTTACGTGAAGCACAACCCGATCGACCTCGTGAAAAACTGGAAGACGCCCACGCTCGTGATCCACGGCGGTCTCGACTACCGAGTGCTCGACACGCATGGGATGTCCACGTTCACGGCGCTTCAACGCAAAGGAGTCCCGAGCAAATTGATTCACTTTCCTGACGAAAACCATTGGGTGCTCAAGCCTCAGAACAGCAAGCTCTGGCATGAACAGGTTCTCTCCTGGCTCGATCGGTGGACGGCGGTGAAGAAGTAAGGCCGAGCGTTCGTTCGCCGCTCCGGGCGTGGCCTTCGTGATGGCAAAGTCGCCAGTACCGTTAGGGAAGCGGCCCCATGATTGCCTCCTCGACTCAACCGCGTCGCAGTGTCGATGACCCGCGCGCGTCATCGACGACGAGCACGAACTCCCCCACGATCCCCGTGTGCGTGACAAAGGGCCGCAACTTGACCGCCGGAAATTGCACCCGCCGCCCGTCGCGCGCGGTGACAACAACGCTATGAATCGCGCCGCTATAGTGTGCGAGGTATTCGTCGTGTGTGATGTCGAGAGAGAAGCGGTATTCCGCCATGCCTCATCCCTCACCGATGAGCGCAGTGAGGTTCTCGAGCGGAACGCGAACGATCGCCCACCAGTGGCCTTCTTGGCGCTTTGTCTCCACCGTTGCCTTGATCTTGCGCGCGCGCAACGCACTCTGCGCGACCTTCGCGGTCTGGCTCGCGGCTTTGACTTCGGGTGCTTGCTTGCGTGGCCTGCGAACCTCTTTGGTGAGCGCCTCGATCTCGCGTCGTGAGAGCTTGCTCACGTCCTTGGCCTTGGTTCCTAGCGTGATGCCTTTCGATAGAAGGGCACAAGCGGTGTCCATGGAGGGTGTTGCCTTTGCGAGGGCAGTGAGCGCGTAGGCCTTCTCTTGACCGACGCCCAGCGCTTCCTTGCGAGGCAGGTTGCGGACGACGGCAAGCAGCTTGTACGCCTGCGTTTTCCCGAGAACGTTGCGCTTGGCGAGCATCTCTTCAAACGAAGCGTAGCCAAGAGCTCGGTACAGTTCCTTGTCCATGAGCTCACGGAGGGCCATCCCGATATCGTAGAATTCCTCGCGGATGCGAGGGAAATGCCGAGCGATGGTCTCAATCAGATCTTCGGCACGCCGCACGGAGGCCCCGGAGATTGGCTTGGCATTTCCAATCTTGGTGCGGGCCATAATGGCGCTGGGCCTTGTGGCGCTCCCATTTTTCTTGGGCATGCGGCACTCTTAGTAGCGAAGGGACTGAGAAGTCCAGCCGGCTGGAGCTGCCAGACGCGACGTGGTTTGCCAATTCACGCCGACGCCTAAGTGAAGGGCGTGTGAATAACCGGCGGTCAAGCTCGTCTGTAGTGAAGTGGGGTCGTGGTGGTCGGCGCGTTATTGCCTGTGGCTTGGGCACCACACAACAGGAAAAGGGTCGGGCCCCTAGGAGCCTGAATCTTGAGTTAACCTTGAGGAAACACATGAACGCATCAATTCGAAGCTCTTTGGCTCTTTCAACTTTGCTTACCGGGTGCTCAATCGGCGTTCCAAATCTCATCGACTTCGACGCGGCCACGACCGGCGCAACGCCTGCGGATGACAATCACGCCGTTGCACAGCAACCCCTTAGCGGGACCTTCCAGGGAACGACCTTTAGCGGAAAGGTGGCGCTCTCCAAGTCCTCGTTCGGTAGTCGGCAGATTACGATCTACGAAGGGGAAGCATCGTGCACGAAAGTGCCGGCGCTATCAGATGGGCGCTCGATCTTCTTCACGCCTGAGTCATGGAAGGACGGCACGTCGTATGCACTCAGCTCCACAAAAATGGCGACTTTTTACGCGTCGGGAACCAATATCTTAGCGAGCAAAGGCCGCGTTGAAGTCGTGACGATCGGAACCGACAAGACGGCGGGCTCAATCCGAATTCGCGCGACGTACAACAGCGATACGAAGGTCGAAGGCGAAGTGCCTGTGTACACGTGCGCGGAGTGACGAAATAGGTCGATCGTGTTGGGCCCCCAACCCCTTCAAAAGCGTGTACAAAGGGGGCCACCATGACGACCCGAACGACCCTCGGCACACTTGTTACGTCCCTGCTCCTGGCTGGTTGCGGCAACGCGCACAAACCCGAAGCCGCGCCAGTTGCGAGCGCGTCGGCTTCGGCTGCCGCACCCCCGGAGCCACCAAAGCCGCCGCCGCCACCAACCCCCGTCGCGAAGTACACGGGCATGGCGACGCCCGAGAGCGTTCTCTACGACGCGGACAACGATCGCTACCTTGTCTCGAACATCAACGGCAAGCCGGGCGAAAAGGACAACAACGGCTTCATCTCTGTGCTCTCGCCCGAAGGTCAGGTGACGACGGAGAAGTGGATCGAAGGTGGCAAGGGCAAGGGCAAGGTCAAGCTCGACGCGCCCAAGGGCATGGCGATCGCGGCTGGCGTTCTGTACGTGTCCGACATCACCGTCGTGCGCATGTTCGATCTGAAGAAGGGCACGGCCAAGGGCGACATCAAGATTCCGGGCGCGACATTTCTCAATGACGTAGCTGCCGGACCCGACGGCAAAGTCTACGTCAGCGACACCGGCGTCAAATTCGGCGAGAAGGGCCCCGAGCCAACCGGAACGGATGCCGTTTACGTCATCAACAAGGGCAAAGCCAAGGCGCTTGCGAAGAGCAAAGACCTCGGCGGTCCCAATGGCGTGCTCGTCAACGAAAAGGGCGTGTGGGTTGTTACATTTGGCTCAGGCGAGCTCTATCGCCTCGACGAAAAGGGTCAGAAACAAGACGTCGTCAAGCTTCCGAAAGGGCAGCTCGACGGCATTGTCGCCGTTGGTGATTCGTTTCTCATCTCAAGCTGGGAGGCTTCCGGCATCGTGCGCGGAGCCACGCCGTTCGACGTCGCGCTCGCAGACCAAAAGTCGCCTGCCGACATCGGCTACGACACGAAGCGCAATCGCGTGCTCATTCCTCACTTCACCGAAGACACCGTCGAAGCTTACGAGTTGAAATGAGCGTCACCTCGCCATGGCGAAGGTAGCCGTTGTTGGGCCCGGAGCCGTAGGCTGCACTGTTGCTGCAGAACTTGCGCGCGCACACGACGTCCTCGTCTGCGCGCGTACGCCGTTTGATCGCCTTGAGGTTGAGACGCCGCTGGGCATGCTCGTCGAGACACCACGCACCGTGTGCGACGTCTCGTTGGCGGAGCCAGTCGACTGGGTGCTCGTCGCCACGAAGGCGTATGACCATGTGGCGACCGGCGAGTGGATGCGCGCGCTTGCCGCAAAGGAGACGCGGTTCGCGATTCTCCAAAATGGCGTCGAGCATGTCGAACGCTTCGCTCCGTACGTCGATGCAGCGCGCATTGTTCCGATCGTGGTCGATTGCTCGGCGTCACGCCTTGCGCCCGGTCGTGTGCGCTTGCGAAGGCCTGCGTCGCTCATCGCCCCAAAGACCGATGCTGGCGAAGCGTTCGTCGCATTGTTCGAAAAATCGGGCATCATCGCATCAACGTCAACAAACTTTACGACAGCCCTGTTTCAGAAGCTCTGCCTTAACAGCGTCGGCGCGGTTCCGGCACTGTTGCTCCAACCTGCGAACATAGCGAATCGCGATGCGGTAGCGGCCCTCATGCACGCCATCGCGAGCGAGTGCGTTGCGGTTGGAAGAAAAGAGGGTGCTACCTTACCCGACGATCTTGCTCAGGCGATCGTGCTCCGCATGCAGGCGACGCCGAGCGAGGCGGTTAACTCTTTGCATTCGGATCGTTTGCGCGGGAGACCCATGGAAATCGACGCCAGGAACGGGGCGATCGTGCGTCTAGGAAAAAGACACGGCATCGCGACGCCATTGAATCAGGCGATGGTCGCGCTCCTCGAGGCCGTCAACGTTCGGAACTAATTTGCATCACGGCCATCACGGCGTAGCCGGTCTCACCTGTTTGCGCACCTTCTTGATGAAGGTTTGCGTGCAGGTTCCGTGCTTGACCTCGTGGTCGATGATCTCGCGCGTCAATCGCGCTTTCAGTTCGGTCGAGAGGGACGACGAGTCACGAATCTCTGTCGCGAGCGCGGCACCCGCAGGGGATGCGGGCCACGTCTGCTTTTCGACGACTTGCGCGCGATTCGTTGGCTTTTGATGCGACGTTTTGGTCTTGGTAACGTCGTGGAAACCGGTGTCTTCGCTGCGACGCCCGCTGCCGTGGCAACTCGGACACTTGGCGATGAGACCAAACGAGTTGCTGATACGACCGTCACCGCCACAGATGCCGCAGAGCTGGGCATCCTTTGAGCCGCTCGAACCCGAATGGTCAATCATGGGCGCAATGTAACCTGGTTTTGAACGCGTTCGGTGCCTGCGTCGTGCTCGCTCTTGCGAAATTTTGCCAAAGGAAACGAGCCTCTTGAGCGATTTGAGGAACTTTCTGTGTAACTTCTGTGTTCCACGGGCCAAGTAAACACCGTGGCGACCTTTCCTACCTTTGTCGTTTCTCGTGTCATCTCGCACCCGGCGACCCACGTTGAAAACGATGACGACCGCGGCGATCGCGCGACGTTCACACTTCTTTACGAGCGCGAGGCCCCGCGCATCCATCGCTTTTTGAGTGACCTGCTCGGTGACGCGGCGCTCGCTTCCGATGCGACCCAGGAGACGTTTGTCCGAATGTTCCAACATCACCGCGACGTCTTGCACGATCGCGCGCGCGTGGTTCCGTGGCTTTTCGGGATTGCGCGGAATGTGTCGCTCGAACTGCAGAGGGCGCGGTCGCGTCGCGATCGATTTGTGGTGTCGGACGACGACGCAGTGATGCGCACCCGCAATCCTAAGGGTGCGTGCCCCGAGAGCGTAATACTTGGACATGAGGCCATTCGCGTCGTTGATGCAGCACTCGCGAAGCTCTCCGAAGATCGCCGCGCGGTCCTCTTGCTGCGGCTCGATCATGGATTTTCGTATGACGATATCGCAACGCTGATGGGCTTCTCGCTATCCAAGGTGAAGGTCGAGATTCACCGCGCTCGTGAAGTGTTGCGCGAGACGCTTGATGAATATGAGCGCGCTGAGCCCGTATCAAAAGGAGTAGTGCCATGACCGCGTTTGACGACGACGAGACCTTCGAACGCGAACTCTTCGCAGTTCGTGCAAAGGCGCTTGCCGCGCCGACTCTGTCTCTCGAGCGGGTGCTTTCGCAAGTCGCGGCGGTATCTGTGCGAGAAGCATCGCAACCGCGCGGGCGAGTGTGGACCGCATGGCTGGCAGCTGCGGCGTGTGCTGCGGCGGTGTGCGCTGGAATTGTCACCGCGCGTCCAACGAAGGTGTACGTCGCGGTGAACGCACCCGGGCATGTTGGCGTCGCCAGTAATGTCAATATTGTTGACCATTCATCGGACGAGCCGGCGGTGTGCGCAGTAGCGCACGAGACCGATATTCTTGCTTGCGTAGGGTCTGACTTCTCCCACGCTCCGGCGCCGCGGGTCGTGGCCTTTGCACCGGTCGACTTCGTGGTTGGTGATGGTATCTGCGGAACGTCTTCGCGATCCGCTTCGCTGATGTGCGAATACGAGTAACTTTCGTCTGTCGGAAGCCAAGAGGTGAAGAACAACCTGGAGGCTTCAATGCGAACGATTCAGACATTTGCGCTTGCGACAGTCATGCTCGCGAACTGCAGCAGCAAAGGCGACATCAATGGCGAACCCGCGCGCGGGCAAGACCTGGCGCCGACGACGCAAGTCGCACCCGAAGGCGCGGCGAGTGCAGCGCGATTCGCGGTTCCCGTGGACGGGCTCCCGACGATGGGCGCACGCGACGCACTCGTTACGCTCGTGGAATTCACCGACTACGACTGCGTGTACTGCGCGAGAGCGGAGCACACGGTGAACGCGCTTCGCGAGAAGTATGGCAAAGACCTGCGTGTTGTCGTGGCCGAGCACCCGTTGCCCATGCACACACATGCGCGGGAAGCGGCGCTCGCCGCACTTGCGATGGATCCGCGCAACTTCGAGGCGTTTCACAAGCGGCTGTTCGCCAACCCGAACGCGCGGTCGTCCACTGAGTTCGTCCAATTTGCGATTGCAGCCGGCGATTCGCAGTCAGCGTTCGAGCAAGCGGTGGCAGGGAGTGCACCGAAGAGCGCGCTCGCACGCGCAGAACTGCTTGCCAGTACCTTGCACGTTGACGGTACGCCGATCTTTTTTGTCAACGGAAGAAAAATTGGCGGCGCGCAACCACTTGCAACGTTCGACACAGTCATTGCTGAGGAACTCGCTTACGCGAACACGATGATGGCGCGAGGCGTGAGGCGCGACCGGGTCTACGACGCTTTCGTTGACGAAGCGCGCAAGAATCCGGCTCCGTTCGAAGAACCCAAGGCGCCGGCAATCGTGTGGATGCCCGAGGCAGCGAAGGTAGGTGGCGCGAACCTGCTTGGTGCTGCAACCGCTCCGCTTACGATCACGCTCTTCACTGACTTTG
>JAHFDY010000090.1:7851-18954 GCA_023248735.1 Myxococcales bacterium | reverse complement strand
AGACAACGCTCTTGTCGATTCTCGGTTTGCTCGACGTTCATACTTCCGGTGAGTACCTGCTATCGGGTCGATCGGTGGGCGGCTTGTCCGCGACTGAGCGCGCGCGCGTACGCAACCGCGAGGTGGGCTTCATTTTTCAGACGTTCAATCTCATTGGCGATCTCACGGTGTGGGAGAACGTGGAGCTTCCGCTGCTTTATCGGCACATGCCCGCCGCCGAACGGAAAGTGCGCGTCGAGTCCGCGCTCGATCGCGTTCAGATGTCGCATCGCAAGAGCCACATGCCGAGCCAACTCTCCGGTGGACAACAGCAGCGCGTAGCGGTGGCTCGAGCGGTTGCGGGTGAACCCGCCGTCCTTTTTGCCGACGAACCCACGGGAAGTCTCGACTCGAAGAATGGCGACGCCGTCATGGACCTCTTGGACGTCCTTCACCAGGCGGGCGGAACGATTTGCATGGTGACGCACAGTCGCGAATACGCACGCCGCGCGACGCGTGCGGTTCACTTGTTTGACGGCCGCATTGTTGAAGACGCCGCCGTGCGGGCGGCTTGAGAGGCGATGATGTCAACTTTATTTACTGACATGCGCTTCGTGTTGCGACTGATGCGTCGGTCGCCAGGGTTCTTTGGGGCGCTCATCGCGGTGCTCGTTGCAGGCATTGGCGCGACGACGGCGATGTTCAGCCTTGTGTATTCGTTGCTGCTAAGGCCGCTGCCGTATACGCATCCGGAAGAGCTCACGATGATCTGGGCGACCCAGCCACTGGTCGACCCCTCGCCAGTGTCGCTTCCTGATTTCCTCGATTGGAAGGCTGAAGCGACGACGTTCGACCATATGGCGGCTGTTGACTACATGGGTTACACGCTAACGGCAGAAGGAACCAAACCGGAGATGTTCTCGGGTGCGGGCGTTTCTGGCGACTACTTTCCGATGCTCGGTATCAAACCGTTGCGAGGACGCCTGCTCACGCCCAACGACGATCGCCAAGGAGCCCCACCGGTCGCGGTCTTGCGCGCAGACCTTTGGCACAATCGATTCGGTTCCGATCCGCAGATCGTTGGTCGGGCCATCACGCTCAATAGCGAAAGCGTGACCGTAGTCGGAGTTGCACCCGAGGGATTCCGGTATTCCGGTCCCAACAGTGATGGCGCGGATATTTGGACTCCGCTCGCGCTAACGCCCTACTACGAAGGCAGGAGCAAACAACGAGGTACTCATTTTCTCCACGTCATGGGACGACGAAAAGCCGGCGTTACGTTGCAGCAGGCCGAGACGCAACTCGTCGCGATCGCGAAGCGCATCGAAGCTCAGCACCCCGACATGGGCTCGAAGTGCTCGGCGCGGGTGGTTGGCTTGCAGGATGAGTTGGTGGGGAAGGCAAGGGGGCCTGTATCGGTCCTCTTCGCGGCCGTCGCTCTCGTATTTCTTATCGTGTGCGCGAACGTTGCGAATCTTCTTCTGACGCGCGCAGAAGCGCGTCGCGGGGAGATGGCGACGCGTGCCGCTCTCGGAGCGACGCGATCAAGGCTCGTTGGCCAACTGGTCGTCGAGACGACGATCGTTTTCGCCATCGGCGCCGCCGGTGGGGTGGCGCTGTCCTATTGGCTCGTCAATTTCTTCGCGTCCAACCTTGTGCACGGCAGTGGAGCGGCGACGATTGATGTGCGCGTTGATCTTGTGACGCTTCTACTTTGTGTCGCTACCTCTCTCGTCTGTGGTGCGCTGTTCGGACTCGTACCTGCGCTCTCTCTGTCGCATGTGGAGCCGCAGACTGTCCTCAAGGAAACGAGCACACGCGCCGGAGGGGGCCGATCGCAACACCTCATGCGCGGCTCGCTCGTTGTCGCGCAGGTCGCTCTCGCGTTTGCACTTCTCTCGGGCGCCGGACTCGCGCTGCGAGCATTTGCAAGGGTGCTTGCAACCTCACCTGGCTTCGAGCCCAACAACCTCGCAATGGTGAGGATTTGGCTTCCAAGGTCGAAGTACAAAGACGACGCACAAGTCGAGACATTTTTCCAAAATGCCGTCAGGCACATTGCCACGCAACCAGGCGTTGACTCCGTCGCCGCCAATAGCTTGCTACCGATGGGAGGATCGAACTCCGACGGCGGGTTTCGCATCGAGGGAAGGCCTCCATCGAAGCCTGGAGAGAGCCCCCTTCTCAATCACAACGAAATCACACCCGACTATTTCAGGACAATGGGGATGCCAATCCTCCGCGGTCGTGACTTCACAGACGCCGACCGGAGCGGCAGCCGTCTCGTCACGATTGTAAGTCAGAGCGTCGTTGACCGTTTCTTTCCGGGCGAAGACCCAATCGGACGCCGCATCGATTTGGAGGACGCCGAAGAGCCGGAATGGCGAGAGATCGTTGGCGTGGTCCCAGACGTGCGCAGGCGCGGATTGTCCGGTCGTATTGGCGCAGAGGGCTATTTCCCCATGGCGCAGCGACCGAGTCGCACGATGGCCG
Organism: Myxococcales bacterium; assembly: GCA_023248735.1. Taxonomy (GTDB): domain Bacteria; phylum Myxococcota_A; class Polyangia; order Polyangiales; family Polyangiaceae; genus JAHFDX01. The sequence continues at coordinate 16,482 of JAHFDY010000090.1, read as the reverse complement.
TTGTCGTCCGATCGAAACGCGCGGAGCAAGTTCTGCGTGACATGCCAACCTGGGTCGCCGCTATTGACCCCGAGCAAGCCGTCAGCCGAAGTTCGCTCATGGTCAAGCGCGTTGCCGATACCGTGGGCGACCAGCGCACGACGACCACGCTGCTCTTCGCGTTTGCTGTCTCTGCGCTGGTGCTCGCGACTCTCGGCATCTTCGCGCTCGTTTCGTACGCCACGAGTCAACGAACGCGCGAACTCGGAATTCGCCTCGCGCTGGGCGCAACCCCGGGAGCGGTTGTAATCCTTGTGATGCGGTCCGGCATGCGCCTCGTGTCCATCGGTCTTGCGCTTGGTCTTGTGGGGGCGATCTTTGTTGGACGCGTCCTTGCGAGTCGCATCGCAGGTGTTGCATCCTTCGATGCCTTGACGATTGTTGTCATCGCGGTCGTGCTCCTCGTTGCCGGGGCACTCGCCTCATTTCTGCCAGCGCTGCGCGCCGTTCGCATCCCTCCGGCGACAGCACTGAGGTATGAATGACCGTCATGGACCCTTAGGACACCCATGCCTCGGATTCTAATTGCGGACGATCAAAGTGACATTTTGGAAGCCCTGCGCCTTCTTCTCAAGGGTGCGGGTTTCGTCGTCACGCAGGCATCGTCGCCCGCAGGTGTCGAAGCGGCAGTCTCAGACGAAGTCATCGACGTTGCGCTCATCGACATGAACTACGCGCGCGACACGACGTCAGGCACCGAGGGCTTCGACCTTATCTCTCGACTCCGCGCACTCGACCCATACCTACCGATCGTCGTGATGACCGCTTGGGGAAGCGTTGCTGGAGCGGTCGAGGCGATGAAACGCGGTGCTCGCGACTACGTCGAGAAGCCGTGGCAGAATGAGCGACTACTTTCGACACTTCGTCTCCAAGTCGAGCTTCGCGGAGCGCTCGCACAAGTGGACCGCCTGCGTGCACATACCGAGCGCGAACGCGAACGCGGTTTGCCTCGGCTCATCGCGACGTCCAAGGCGATGGCCGCAGTGCGAGGCATGATGGATCGCGTCGCAGCATCGGACGCAAACGTGCTCATCACAGGTGAACACGGTACCGGCAAGGACGTCGTCGCGCGCTTCCTTCACGCGGCTTCAAACCGTAACGGCAAGGCGTTCGTGCCAGTCAATGCCGGTGCGCTCGCCGATGGGGTGTTCGAGAGCGAGTTTTTCGGCCACACGAAGGGCGCGTTTACCGATGCGAAGTCGGATCGCGTCGGCTGCTTCGAATTAGCCGACGGCGGGACGCTCTTCCTCGACGAGATCGGAACTATGCCCGCGACGCAGCAAGCCAAGCTCCTTCGCGTGCTCCAGAATGGCGAGTTTCAACCAGTGGGGTCGTCGCGCACACGCAAGTCTGACGTTCGCGTGCTCTCTGCAACCAATGTCGACATCGTGAAAGAGGTGAAGAGCGGCGCGTTTCGACAAGACTTGCTCTACCGCTTGAACACGGTCGAGCTGAGGTTGCCGCCGCTCAGAGAGAGGCTTGAAGACATCGCGTTGCTTGCAGGACACTTTCTCTCCGAGAAGAGTCGGCGATACGGCAAGCAGATTGACGGTTTCGCGCCTGACGCGATGAGCGGCTTGCTCGCACATGCGTGGCCGGGCAACGTTCGCGAACTCGAACACGCCATTGAGCGTGCCGTAGTGTTAAGTGAGTCGCGGATGGTTCAGTGCGTTGACCTTGACTTGCGGCGGGGAGACGGTGGCGCGTCTGTGCTTGAGCGTATGACGCTCATCGACGCTGAAGCTCACTTGATTCGTAAAGCGTTGGAACGATCGGCGGGGAATGTTGTTGCGGCGGCGGAAGCGCTTGGGCTCTCGAGGAGCGCCCTCTACCGCCGTCTTTCTGCGCTTGGAATCAAGGTGCAAGAGTGACGACGGGTCGTCTTCGCGGGGCTGCTGAGTTCTTACGAACGTTTGCCGTCGCCGGACCACCGCTCGTCGTTGTCGCTTGGTGCATCATCGCGAAAGGCATCCCAGCGCAGGGATGGATTGTGCTGTGCGTCGCGGTCGGATCGTCTTTCACGCTCGTGTGGTTTGATAGGGGCATCGCCTCACGGCGCCTGCGCACCATTGCGTCCGTCCTCGCAGCCTATCGGGAAAGAGACTTTACGATTCGGGTCCGATCGCAGCTCGCCGATGGCGCTGGCGTGCGCGATGTTCTCGATGAACTGAATCAGCTCGGGGACGCCCTGCGTGCGCATCGGCTTGGCGAACTTGAAGCGTGGACGTTGCTGCGCAAGGTCATGGCAGAAATCGACGTCGTTGTGCTCGCGTTGGACGATCAGGGGCGCGTGAAGCTGGCGAATGATGCCGCACAGAGGCAGCTCGGCTCGACGTCGAGCATCGTTGGCTCGCAAGCGTCGACGCTCGGTCTCACCGATGTACTACTGGGGACCGTTCCGCGTGTGGTCGCTGACTCACCTGCGCTGGGTGCTGGCCCGTGGGAACTGCGCCGGGGAACCTTTCGCTTGTCGGGTGAGCAGCATACGCTCGTCGTATTGTCGGACCTCTCCGGTGCGCTTCGTGACCAAGAGCGTGAAGCGTGGAAACGCCTGATTCGAGTGATGGGTCACGAGATCAACAATTCGCTTGCGCCGATTCAGTCGATCGCCGCGAGTCTGCAGAACGGGCAGACGCGATCGCCTCGGCCCGAGGATTGGGAAGCGGATGTGAGGGCGGGACTAACCGTGATCGCGAGGAGGGCGGACGCCCTAGGGCGATTCATGACCGCTTATGCGTCGCTGGCGAAATTGCCGCCACCACAGTTCGGTCCCGTTGACGTTGCGGCATGGGTTTCACGCGCAACGGCGCTGGAGCGCCGCGTTGGTGTGGATATCGTCGCGGGCCCAGAAATGTCTGTGCGCGGCGATGTCGATCAATTGGATCAATTATTGATCAATTTGGTAAAAAACGCTGCGGAGGCCTCACTCGAGGGCGACGGTGGCGTGCGTGTGCGTTGGTTTGCATCTGACGGCAACGTGAATGTGGTGGTGGAAGACGATGGGCCGGGCGTGAGCGAAACGGCGAATTTGTTTGTGCCATTTTTCACGACGAAGCCGGAAGGCTCGGGCATCGGGCTGGTGCTCGTGCGACAAATCGTCGAGGCGCACGGTGGGAGTGTCGCGCTGCGGACGAGGACGGGCGGAGTTGGCGCGGAGGCGGTGGTTCGGCTGCCGCTTTCGCTGAGGTAGCGCGCGGGTTGGGGCGGGTGAAATTTAGTCGGCGCTGTGTGCGATCGTCAAAAGCGACTTCGCGGCGGCAAGTTCCGCCGGGTCCGTCGTCTGCTCGATAACGCGACTGATCCTTGGCTCAGCGAATCGTCCGAGGGTCCTGATGAAAGTGTGCGCCTGTGCGATGTCCTGAGCCGCTGGGCTCGAAACGAACGCGCGCACCTTTGTCACGGCATCCTTCTCTTCAGCAGCGTTAAGCACTTCGACACGACCTACAAGTGTACGTAGAAACACGTCCGGCGTTGGCGACACTGTCGTCGGCAGCCACTTGTCCGTCCACGCGCGCGGTGCAACATAGAGAACGCGAAGACCCGTGTTGTGGAACCAGCTTCGCGTCCAAGTGTCGACCATCGACTGTGCCACGTCCAGGTTGAGCCCGGTCTTCTGGAGGGCGTTGCGCAAACTGTTGCGGGCAGTCGCTACATAGCTGTCGGCGGTTTTGCTGGGCGCCGGTGCGTTGACCGATATTGACTGGCGTGCGCCTACACTCCCGCCGCTGATCACGTCGCCACCCTCGCCAGTGAAACGCAGCACGAACACCTCCGCCACTGCATCATCAGAGTCGTTGTGGATCGACAACACGTCGTTGCCGTCAATCTTGACCGAAATCGGCGCGATAAATTTGCCTAACCCTCGATAGAAGATGAACTGCTCCGACTCTGAGCCGTTCACGACGGGTGTCGACTTTACGTTGCGTGACGGCGCCCAAATTTCGTCCTTCGAAACGGATTGGTACTTCGATGACGACCACTGTGGATCGAGGTTCACCTTCCAGGTCATCGATCCCGCGGCGAGAGCGCTCACGCCACCAATGGCCGGTAGGTACGATTTTGCCTCGGGGTACCACTCTCCGATGAGACCGTCAGGAAAGTTGACCGTAACTTCAACGTCGCGCTTCTCCTTTGACCAAAAATAGAGAACTGGCGTTTCGAGTTGCTGGCGCGGTTCTTCGGGCAAACTGTCCATGAAGTAGCCGGGGGCCCCATTGAGGTTGCGACGATGCACCCAAGCTGGCAGCGCCTCGTCGACGTGATGCACGCCGGGAAGCGTGTGGCCATCGGAGGCGACTACAGATGTGTACGTGCCCCACTCTTGGACGGCGAAGTCTGGGGTTACTGCAGCGTCACTCAGCGCTGTTGCGTCGACCGCGCTGACTCCGGCGTCGCACGGTTTGCTTTCGCACGCGCTAGGCGGAGCTGAGTCGCTCCCGAGTGGAACGCTTTGGGTTGAACACGCCGTGAAAAACGATGCGAGTAAAAGTGTTTGGCTTCTCATGAACGCCGCTTCAGCAACAGTTGTGCCGACGCAAATTCGCCTGGAAATCGTGCGCGAGTTGCCACCTGATCACCACCAGTTACCATTCATTTCCGAGCGATTTTCGCGACGCTAAGGGTATCGGCGAGCCTTCGGTTGCATCTGTAGGGCCTTGTGCCACATTCGGCCCGATGAACCCAGGGACCTACCGGATCTTGTTTCCTCTCCTGCTTGGCGTTTTGCCGCTCGTCCCCGCATGTGGTTCCGAGGCGGCGCGAGAAGAAGAAGAGCTCAGCGACGAAGCGCTCTCGTCTCAGATCTCCGTCACGGCGATCAAGAGCAAGCGCACGTTCGACTCACTCGCTGTTGACGGCGGAGGCTTCGGTCAAGCCGGCCGCACGATGAAGTTTCTCATCGATGCGCGAACAAGTGCAAAGAAGGCCTACTTCGTCAACAGCAACTACAAGGTTTCGGGCAAGACCCCCGACTACGTCAAGTACCATTACTACTTCGCCCAGAAGCAACTTGGCATCAGTGAGGACAACACTGCGTTCAACGACGCAACGTATTTCACCGACAAGAAACGCTTCTACGCCGGAACGATTCAGACCTACCAGCTCGAAGAAGGGAAGCCGCCCGTTTTTGCGGTGCAGCTCTATCCCGACGACGTCATCCATGAGGAAGGCATTGTCGAGCTGATCAAGATCATCAAGGCGCAGTTCAACATCAAGGGCGCGCGCATGGTCTTCGTGGCGGGCGGTCCCCAGCAGACGTTTGCGACCGTTGGGAATGCTCTTCGCGACCTCGGCTACGAGGCTCTCACGATTGAGCAAGTGCTTGGGTCCGTGAAGTACCTACCGCTCAATCCTGGTGAGGCGTGGGGCAACCTTAGAATCTTCCCGGTCGATTCAGGAGAGTTGCGCCCAACCGATATCGTCGTGTTCGATGAGCTTCCGCTCGATCTCTCCGTCGTGGCAGGAAGCATCACGCGCGTGTTTCAAGACGTGACCTCGCACGTGAATCTCAAATCGAAGGAACGTGGCACGCCGAACATGGTGATGCGCGACGCGTCACCGACGAATGCGACACTTGCTCCTTTCGCGAACAAACCGGTTCATCTTGTTGTTGGCAAGACCGGGTACACGATCGAAGCGACAACCGACGCGATCGTTCAACAAAAGCTCAGCGAACGAACGAATAAGCCGTGGATTTCACTGCCAGCGGTCAATGAGCCCAATCTCGTTTGGTACGATCAAATGTGCCCAACACTAAACGAAGCGTGCGTCTCGCAAGGCAATCGATTTGGTGGCAAGGGTGCGGGCCTTGGCTTCCTCGTGAATAAGAGCGTTCTTGGACGCAAGAGCCAGGCTGGGTCGCAAAGCGCAAAGCTTGGATACGAACTCGTACCGCAAGGATTTTCGATCCCCGTTCAATGGTATCGGGACTTCGTTGCCGCACCGGAGAATGCGCAACTCAAGGCGAAGCTCGACGCGCTCATCTCGAAAGAGAAAGCGGGCAACTTGTCGCCGAACGAGCGCCGTACTCTTTCCGCCGAAGTTCAGCTGCTCTTCTACAAGGCAACGATTCCCACGGTGCAACTTGCAAACGTGAAGGGTCAGATCGACAAACTCAAGCAACTTGAGCCAGCGATGGAGAAGCTCAAGATTCGATCGAGCGCGAACGCAGAAGACATTCCAAACTTCGATGGCGCGGGCCTCCACGACAGCTTCAGTGCAAAGCTCTCAAGCACGGACAATGCCGACCTCTCGTGCAAGCGAGAGGAGTCGCAAGATGGCGTTGTCACCAAGGTCGACATGAAGCCTAAGACGGTGCAGTGCGCGATCAAAGGGGTGTACGCGAGCCTGTGGAACACCCGCGCGATGGAGGAACGTTCGTTCGCTCGTCTCGATCATGCGACGGTAAGCATGGGGATCGCCGTCGTTCCGGCCTACGATACGGAGAGTGAAGTGGCGGCCAACGGCGTCATCATTACGCGGGCGGTCAACAGCGAGTTCCTCGCGTACACGCTCGGGATTCAGAAGGATAACAACCTCGTGACCAATCCCGATCCGGGCACAATTGCCCAGACGACGTTGGCAACGTTTGGCGGGCTCGACCGTCCCACGCGCTTCACGCTCACGCGCTACGCCACGCCTGTGAAGGATGCCGCGCCGCTTACGGCAAGCGTGATGACCGAAGCGCAATTGAACCAAGCGGTCGAACTCGCAAAGGCCGTCGAGATGGCGTACTGCCGGGTGAAGCGCGGTTACTACAACAACGACTGCCGCTATGTGTGGCTCGACGAGACCAAGCCGAGCGCCCTCGACATGGAGTTCAAGTTCCTACAGAACGGGCAGTTCGTGCTCAAGCAATCGCGCGAGTTTCACGGACAGTGAGCGCCGCGCTGCTAGGAATGCCATGCGAGGGTATGCTCCCGCGGTGTCAGACCTTCGCGAGATTCTGCATGACCCGGACATCCACGCGTTGCGTCTTTCGCGCGACGTCCTCATAACCCAACGGTGCGTTTCGTTCCTGCTTGCGTCGTCGAAGCGTCCGATCGTGCTTGGACTGAACGGTCCGCAAGGTTCGGGCAAGAGCACGCTTGCTGCTCGGATCGTCTACGCGATGAATGCGCTCGGCCATCGCGCGATCACATGCTCGATCGACGACTTCTACGTGACCCGTGCCGAACAGCAGCGGATTGCCGACGCGAACGCGGGCGATCGCACGATGGAGCATCGTGGTTACCCTGGAACGCACGACGTCGCGCTTGGATGCAAGACGCTTGATGACCTCATCGCCGGCGTGGAAACACGACTGCCGCAGTACGACAAGAGCGCGCACCAGGGCCGCGGCGAACGCGCGCCGCTCTCGGTTTGGCCAGCCGTAACGGAACCCCTCGATCTCGTCATCTTTGAAGGATGGATGCTCGGATTTGCGCCTGTTGCAACGCCGCCTCCGGAGCTCCGGCACGCCAACGAGGCGCTCGCGCGCTACCAAGCGTGGAATGATCGACTCGATGCAATGATCCTGCAGAGGGCCAGCACGCTCGAAGATATTGTTCATTGGCGCGTTGACGCCGAGCGGGCCCGCCGCGAGCGAGGCGACCCGGCATTGTCGGAGCAAGACGCGCGCGACTACATTGAGCGATTCCTCCCCGCGTATGCAACGTGGACTCCACCCCTTTGGAGCGATGGGGTGCGCAGTAAGGGCAACGTAATCCCCGTGTGTGTCGCCCAGACGTTGGGGAGGGATAGATTGCCTATCATTCCCTAAAGCGCCCGGTCGACCCACGCCTTTGTCAGCCACTCCAGCGACACCGGCGCCGCCGAAAGCTCACGATCGACCGCAATTGTCTGTGCGTCAGGCTCGCTTGCGCGGCTCGCGTAGGCCTTTGCGAAGAGAATCCAATTCGAAAGCTCGTGCCTGTGAAGTAGGCAACCAAGCGGACGGTCATCGAACTTGACCAACGCTGCGTGCGCATCGTCGAGACTTGGCGCGCGAAAGAGCTCGCACGTCGCGTCGAACAACAACTTCCTCAAGTCCTCGAACGCACGCTCAGGGTTCGCGGCTACGTTCGCGAGCAGCGCATCAAACGCCGAAGCGGAAACGCCAGCAGCCTCAGCACAATCGGCCATCGCAGGAACCTGAGTCTCGAGGAAACTCGACTCGGGCGCGTGCCCAAGCAAACGCCCTACGAGGTAGATATCGAATGCGCTGGCAATCGCTTCGCCGAGAAAGAGCGCCTCCGCACTCGGCTGGGCTCCGGCGGGTACAAGTGCCGCGTTTGCAAGATGATGCCACGCAACATGCGCGACGACGTCCGCAGGAATCGACGGCTCGATCAGCACGTCACCCCCTCCGGCTGCACCCCAAAACGTCAGGTTGAGAAAGACAGCGCGATCCCAACTCGCGTTCGAGCCGTCGGGCAATACGCGAAAACGATACTCCGACTTTGCAAGGATCGAGGCGAGCTCACCGTAGAGTCCAACGTGCCGAAACGAGCGTTCATCTTCGATGGTGAGATCACGCAGTGAGAGCAAGCGCAGTGCGGTCATCTGAGCAACGTAGAACGGGTCTTGCCGATCACGAAGCGCTGTTCACGAGCC
>JAHFDY010000090.1:0-7751 GCA_023248735.1 Myxococcales bacterium | reverse complement strand
CAACGTGCCGAAACGAGCGTTCATCTTCGATGGTGAGATCACGCAGTGAGAGCAAGCGCAGTGCGGTCATCTGAGCAACGTAGAACGGGTCTTGCCGATCACGAAGCGCTGTTCACGAGCCCGGGCCATCACGAAGTGCGTCCCCGCAACGCGCGCATCAGGTGTTCGCCAGTAAACGAACCCTTGATGCGAACCAATTGCTCGGGCGTACCTTCACCAATCAACTTGCCGCCACGCGCGCCGCCTTCGGGACCTAGGTCGATGACCCAGTCTGCGCACTTGATTACGTCGAGGTTGTGCTCAATCACCAATACGGAGTTACCTGCGTCGACGAGCCTCTGAAGAACGTCAAGTAGCTTTCGAATGTCCTCGAAGTGTAGCCCTGTCGTCGGCTCGTCAAGAATGTAGAGCGTTCGACCCGTCTGACTTTTCCCTAGTTCACGGCTGAGTTTTACGCGCTGCGCTTCTCCTCCGCTGAGGGTGGTCGCGGGCTGCCCGAGTTTCATGTACCCGAGGCCCACTTCAGCAAGCGTTCCCAAAATGCGAGAGATGGCGGGAAAGGCTGAGAAGACCTCGCGGGACTCGTCGACGCTCGACTCGAGCACATCGTAGATCGACTTGCCTTTGAACTTCACGTCGAGCGTTTCAGGGTTGTATCGCTTGGTTCCGCATGATTCGCACGGTACCCACACATCGGCGAGAAAGTGCATCTCGACCTTGACCAGACCGCCGCCGCTGCACGTTTCGCATCGCCCGCCCTTTACATTGAAGCTGAAGCGACCCGCGTCGAAGCCTCTTGCACGCGCGTCGGGAAGCTCGGCGAAGATCAGCCGAATCGCGTCGAATGCCTTTGTGTACGTCCCGGCATTGGAACGTGGCGTTCGTCCGATGGGCTGTTGGTCGATAGCGATCACTTTGTCGAGCGCATCAAGACCGTCAATTTGCTTGTGCAATCCAACCGGTTCGATGGCGTCATGCAGCGCGCGTCCCAGCGCGGGCAACAAGATGCCGTTGATCAGCGAACTCTTGCCTGCGCCGCTCACGCCGGTGACCGCCGTCAGGACGCCAAGCGGAATTGAAACGTCAATATTCTTGAGATTATGCTCGCGCGCCCCGCAAATTGTGATGTTGCCGCGGGAAGAACGCCTCGTCTTCGGAATCTGAATTCGCTTCTTGCCAGAGAAGTACTGGCCGGTGAGGCTCGAACTTTTCGCTAGGGCGTTTGGGGTTCCCGCGAAGGTGACTCTCCCTCCGAGGTTGCCTGCCCCAGGTCCGAAGTCGACGACATAGTCGGCGGCACGAATGGTCTCCTCGTCGTGTTCGACCACAATGACGCTGTTGCCTAGATCGCGGAGACGTCGAAGCGTTCCGATGAGTCTAGCGTTGTCGCGTGGGTGAAGGCCGATGCTTGGCTCGTCGAGCACGTACATCACGCCCGAGAGCTCGCTGCCCAGCTGGCTCGCGAGTCGAATTCGTTGCGCCTCGCCGCCGCTCAATGTGGGGCCGGCTCGATCGAGCGTGAGGTAGTCGAGTCCAACATCGAGCAAGAAGCGCAATCGGCATGCGATCTCGCGCAAAGCGCCTTCGCCTATCGTAGTTGCGGCCGCGGATAGCGACAGATTGCTAAAGTGCGTTGACGACTCTGCGACGGTCAACGCAGTGGCGTCGGCGATGTTCTTCTTGCCCACAAAAACAGCGAGGGTCTCTTTGCGCAAGCGCTTGCCTTCACACGCGTCGCATTGACGTTCGCGCAGGTAGCGTCTGTAGAGGTCGCGAGCGGCGTCGGAGTGGGTTTCACGAAATTTACGTTCGAGGTTTGGGATTACTCCCTCGTACTTCATGGCCCACGTGCCACTGCTCCCAGAGCCTTCTTTGCCCCACGAAATGGATATTTTCTTGCCCTCCATGCCGTAAAGGACGAGGCGCTGTTTGGCCTTCGGAATCTTGTTCCAGGGCGTGTCGAGGTTCACGTCAAACGCCTTCGCGACGCCTTCCACAATGCGTGCGGTCCATCCTTCTCCACGCGCCATCGCAGAGGCCCAAGGTGCGATCGCGCCCTTACGAATCGATAGGGATTCATCGGGAATCACCAGTTCCGCGGCTACCTCGTCGCGAATGCCGAGTCCGGTACAAGCGCTGCACATGCCGAGAGGAGAGTTAAACGAGAAGCTCTGGGGCGAGAGTTCCGGGAACCCAACTCCGCAGCAGGTTCGAGCCTCGCTGAAAGCTATTTCGTTGCCGCTCCCAAGGTCACACCGCACCTCGCCCTTGCCTTCGCGAAGGGCGAGCGCCACGCCCTCGGCGATGCGTGATCTCTCGGAAGCGCGGACCACGACGCGGTCGACAACCAGCTCAATCGTGTGCTTCCGCTTCTTGTCAATCGCATGGATATCGTCAAGTGAGCTGACGACGCCGTCGACGCGCACGCGCACAAATCCTCGCGATTGGAGATCGTCGAATAGACTCTTAAACTCGCCCTTGCGGTGTACGACGAGTGGCGCGAGCAGCGTAATCTTGGTGCCCTCCCCGAGAGCCAGTACTTCCTTCGTGATCGATTGAGGGCCTTGGGGCGTGACCCTCTTGCCGCACGAGGGGCAGTGTTGTTCGCCGATCTTCGCGTAGAGCACGCGAAGATAATCGTAAATCTCCGTGATAGTTCCGACGGTTGACCGCGGATTCGACGACGCGCTCTTTTGTTCGATGGCGATCGTTGGCGAGAGGCCGCGCAGGTGGTCGACCTTGGGTCTCTCCAGTTGCCCGAGAAATTGGCGCGCGTAGGCGCTCAACGTCTCGACGTAGCGGCGCTGGCCCTCAGCGTAGAGCGTGTCGAACGCAAGACTCGATTTGCCCGAGCCGCTCGGTCCTGTGAAAACGACCAGTTGCCGCTTCGGAATGACGAGGGAGTCGATCGCAAGGTTGTGCTCACGAGCGCCCATGACTTCGATGAAGTCGGGCTCGCGCGAGCTGCGCGAGAGAAGAGAAGTTCTGGTGCGCGGCATCGTCGCCACCTCTACTACAAGTGAGCCCCCTCACTTCGCCGTCGTTCTGGCTACTTCACGTGGTAATTCGTGCGATTGAGGTGGTAACTGCCGTCTCATGTTGGTCGTATTCGCAGTCAATGTTGGTCTGGTATGGATACTGCTGACAAAGCTGGCGTCGGAACCCGCAGATGGTAACTCGTCGACCATCCCGAGTCGAAAACAAGGCAACAAAGATGACCGACCCCTCACGCCTCACCCCAAAGCACGATCGCTACGCTTTCGGAGAGCTGCTCGGAAGCGGCGGGCAGGGCGCTGTCTATCGCGTGGTTGACCGCGAAGCGAAGGAGCGAGCTCTCGTCGCGAAAGTGTTCGCGAAGGAGCAGGCGACGGCGATGCGCTCCGAGTTCGCGCTCCTTGCTCGCTTGTCGATCGACGGCCTGGCGCGAGGACATGATTTTGTCCAAGGCGACCCGTCGTTCCTGGTTGAAGACTTCATCGAGGGTCAAGACGCTTGCTCGTGGGTTCGAACGCAACCGGACCAGAACCATGCGGTCGTATCGATTCTCGTCTCAGCCACGCGCACACTTGGCGCCCTTCACGAAGTGGGGTTGGTTCACGGTGACCTGAAGCCTGATCACGTGCGGATGAGCGCGGCAGGGAAGGCCACCATTTTGGATCTCGGAGCGACCCGGGGCGGGCAAGAGTCGGCAAGTGCGTTGACTGTCGCGTTCGCCGCTCCGGAGGTGATCGCGGGCGGTAACGTTACGCCGCGATCGGACTGGTATTCCTTGGGCGCAGTCGTTCAAGCGTGCGTCGCTGACTTGCGCTCGCTCGCGCCGGCGGTTAGCGACCTGGTGGAGGAGCTTCTCTCGCAGCATCCTGGCGATCGCCCGGCCACCGCAGCTGACATTCTCGCGCGGCTCGGGGCGGCAGGTGTGGCGGTAACCGCTTGGACGTCAGAGAGTCTTGTTTCATCGCAAAGGCACGTACTTGCGGCTCTCGGCCGAGAGTGGGTCGGCAACGTCGCCTACTTGGCGGGCCCAAGCGGTGTCGGCAAGAGTCATCTCGCGCGAGAGCTCGTCGCTCGACGTCTGCTTGCGGGGCAAGCGGTACGTTTTCTTCAGTCAATCGACGAAAGTCAACTTCGCTTACTTATTCAGTATCTTCGCGGCGACGACGAGGCTTGGCCGTTTTCGTCGTTGCCCGCGGAGGCGCTACTTGTTGTCGAAGAGCTGGGTATCGAGGAACTTGACCGGGCGGTCGATGGATACGGCTGCGAGCCGCGACGTCCAAAGCGCGCGAATATTGTCGCTCTTCGTCGAGCGATTCCAGCCGGCGCGTTCGGGCTTTCAATGGGGCCATTCGGTGAGACCGACTGGGACGTGCTTTGCGATCGACTCGGCGTTGCCGATCCCGATCATCGACGCTGGCGCGCGGCAGGAGGAATCCCCGCGTGGCTTGTTGCGGAGCGCGCGGGCACTCCCCTCGGGCGCGATGCGGTCCTCGGTCGCCTGGGGGACCTTCCGCCTCACGCAGTCGATCTCCTAGCGGCGCTTGCCGTTGCCGGGGGGGCACTGCCACGTACCGTTTGCGGCCAACTGTTGGGGCATAGGTTGTCGTCCGCTGAGGACGCCTTGTCGTCGCTCGTCGAGCGGCGAGGTTTCGAGGAGCCCTCTCTTTCATTGATCGCACGTGAAATAGTCAATGATCTTGCCGTGGCTCTCGGCACCTTCGACGTGGTCGAGCGCCTTGGCGCCGCCTTGTTGGCGACAGAAAATGTAATGGCAACTGTCATGTTTCGAACGGCGACCGTCGCGGCGATTCCTTCGTGTCGGAATGCGCTTCTTCTCGCCGCAGCGAACAAGGCACGCGCCGGAGGCCTGACGCTTGTCGAGATCGACGCATGGCTTGCAATGCTCGCCGATCGGAACGAGCGAACGGTCGATCGGCTGCGAAGGCTTGAACGGCTGTGCCGTGACTCTGGACGCGCGCACTTTGCGCCGCAGGTGATCGATTGGATTGCTGCATGCGACGACAACCGCGAAGCGTCCCTCCTCGTGGCGCGGCGACGGGCGGAGCATGCCGCGAGAACCGGGAAGTTCGACGATGCTCACGCATTGCTTTCAGCTGTGAATGCGACGGACGCTCGGTCCCTCGCGCTTCTTGCGAGCACTCGGGGGGCTGTCGCTCTTTATGGCGGTGATTGGAAGAGGGCGCACACGGAGTTGTCTTACGCTCAGCAGGCACTCGAGCAGGACGAAGACCAAGAAGAGCTTGCGAAAGTGGAGCACAACCTCGGCGCCGTATGCCTTTATCGTGGTGACAACGAGCGGGCGAGGATGGCGTTTGCACACGCCGCGCACATCAAGCGGATTCTCGGCGATCAATCCGGCGTAAGGTCGTCGATGCTCAACCTCGGCCATGCCTTGTCGAAACTGCGCAGGTACGATGAAGCCGAGCGCGCGCTCGAGGAAGCGACGAAACTCGCGATGACACTCGAGCAAAAGGCGGGCCTGGGGTGGTGCCTTGCCGCCGTCGCTGATCTCGCGCTTCGGCAACACAAGATTGAGGTCGCAGATCGCGCCGTGCGACAAGCGTATGCCGTAGGCGATTCACTCGCTCAGACCGTTCGCGCGGACCTCGCGATTCTCTCGGGGTCGATTGCTTTGGCGCGAGGAGAGGCCCGGCTGGCCCTCGATATCGTGAGCAAAATCGACGCGGATTGGCGCGTGGCTGATGCGTACACCGATGCCCGTGCGCTTCTTGTCACTGCGCGAGCGCATCTTGCGAGTCTACCGTCGCGCCAAGAGGCGGCGGTTGAGCTTGCCACGCGAGCGCGTGATCGAGCTGGGAGCGAAGACCTGTCCGAGCTAGCGTCCGAGGCCGTGGCACTCATCGAAGAGATCGAACATGGACCCGTTGAGCCAGCCCGAGGGCTCCCGATGAACGGTGACGACAGTGAATCAAGTGCGTCTGAGCCGGCGTGGACGCTGCTCGAAACGATCGCCCGGGGAGCTCCATTGGATGACTGTCTGATCGATCTCGCAAAGGGAATCCTGACGGCGTGCAAGGCCGAGCGCGTGCTAGTCGGAGCGGCAAGCGGCGCGGTCGTCGACTATGCGGTCGGGGTCGATCTCGATGGCCTTCCGCTCAGCGATGCTGCGCTCCGGATGGATGGCACGTTACTATCGACGATCGGGCGCGAGCCGTCGTATCAGCGAGCCATCGAGACGCCAGCCGGTCTCGGATCGCGCTTGCTTGTGGCTTGTGAGGGAGCCTTCGTCTGCGTCGAGCACCGCTTTCGATCGGCTGCGTTTGATCACGTAGCCGCCGCGACCGCGAAGCGTTGGGCAACGCTCGCGAGGGTCATCGATCGGCTCAAAGGCTCGCGAAATGTCGCGGCTCCTTTGGGGGACGTCGGACAACTTGAAGATAACATTACGTCGACAGTTGTCCCGTCGCGTGCGCCAGCGAGGCAGTACCCGACCATCATTGGCGGAAGCACTCCCTTGCGAGCCGCCTTGTTGAAACTCGAGGGCGCGATCGACTGCGACTTACCGGTGCTGATTACGGGAGAGACAGGCGTTGGCAAAGAAGTGTTCGCGCGCGCTCTCCACGAACATGGGCGTCGTGCGCGGGCAATGTTCGTAGCGGTGAACTGTGCGGCGATTGCCGATTCACTTTTCGAAGCGGAGCTCTTCGGACACGCTAAGGGGTCCTTTACGGGGGCTGAGCGCACGCGCACAGGCCTCTTTGCGCGTGCCGAAGGCGGCACGCTTTTGCTCGATGAGATCGGCGAGTTGCCGTTGGTGCGCCAGGCGACGCTTCTTCGGGTCCTCGAGACTCGGATGTACCGGCCGGTCGGCAGCGATGAGGAACGCTCGTTCAATGTGCGCGTGGTTGCCGCGACGAACGTTGATCTCGACGATGCCGTTAAGAAAGGGACCTTTCGTAGCGACCTGCTCTATCGCCTTCGCGTACTTCAGATCGCGATTCCGTCTTTGCGTGACCGGCGTGATGACATTCCGGCGCTCCTCGCCAACGCGTTGCGGCGGGCGGGCGCGAGCCTCGAGATTGCGTCGGATGCGCTCGCGACCATGATGGCTTATGACTGGCCGGGAAACGTCAGGGAACTTGACCATTGTGCTCAACGCCTGGCGACGATGGGTAGCGCGCGTGTGGAGCGCGCTCAATTGCCACGCGAGATGCGTCGGTCTGGGCGGGTGGCGCTCTCCGTTGCGCCGTTGCAAGACGAGCGATCGATTGTTGAGCGTGCGCTCGAGGCGGCGCAGGGTAATATTAGCCACACTGCAATCGCTCTAGGGCTCACGCGACATGGATTGAAGAAGAAAATGCTGAGGCTCGGATTGCGCGCAAAAGCAGAAAGTCGTCAATGAACTCATCAGTAATGGCGTTAGCGACAGTGCTCGCCGGGTGCAGCGTGGGAATCTCCGCGGTTCCGGATGGCGCGCCCGTAGCCGATGCTCCAACGGCATGCGAAGCGTTACCCCTGCCTCCTCTGAGCGTCGCCAAATCTGACCTGTACGGCTACCCACCGTACGCGATGGATGGTTGTCAACTTGCTTACGTTTCAAGCAATGGCAACCTGATGCTTCGCGCGCTGCATTCAGGAGGCGAAGAAATTGTTGCGAGCGCGTCCGAACATCCGCGACGGCCGAGTTTGAAGGACGGCGCCATTGCGTGGGAGGGCGTCAACACGTCGGGCAAGTCGGTCGTACGCGTGCGGAGCGCAAGCCTCGCCACGGTCGA
>JAHFDY010000089.1 GCA_023248735.1 Myxococcales bacterium | reverse complement strand
AAGATGAGGTCCCGGCATCACGAGCTTCGCCCCAACCATTACCGCCGCGAACGGGATGCCCCACGCGTTCGCATGAAACATCGGCACAACGGGCAACACGGTGTCGTTGCGTGAAATCGCAAGCGTGTCGGCGAGACCGGCGGCAAGCGAATGCAGCGCCATCGTACGATGTGAATAGGCGACGCCCTTCGACTTACCCGTCGTCCCCGACGTGTAGCACATGCCCATGACATCGTTTTCCGAGAGCTCCGGCAGCGACTCAGTGGCGTCGCCTGTCTCGAGAAACGCTTCGTAGTTCACCGCACCTTCAGGGACGGGCGCGCCCGTCAGCGGAACGACGATGGTCTTGGCAAGATTCGGAATCGCGCGTCGGAACTTTTCGTAAAGCGGTACGAGAACGTCGTCGACGATGACGAAGCGATCATCGGCATGGCCGGCTACGAAGCCGATATCGTCGGGATGCAGTCTCAGATTGAGCGTGTGCAGCACGCACCCCGAGATCGGAATGCCGAAGTAGGCCTCGAGGTGAACATCGTGATTCCACGAGAGCGTAGCGACGCGGTCGCCCTTCTTCAGTCCGGCGCGACGCAAGGCGGACGCAAGCTTGCGTGCGCGCACATCGAACTCGGCGAACGTGCGCCTTCGAATCGACTTGTCGGGCAACCGCGTGACGACTTCCACGCTTGAATAGAGCGCTCGCGCGCGGTTGAAGATCGACGTCAGCGTCAGCTCGTACGGCATCATCGTATGGCGCATGACGCGATACGCTACCGTAACGACTCAATCAGGAACGCAAACTTTCGACGCATCGCATTTCGTTCCAGACGCGCACTTGGCTCCACCGCAAGCGGTTGACTTTTTGTCACAAGAGTTCGTGCCGCACGTTGCGCTGCTCACGATGCAAACGCCACATGCCGAGTTGCAGAACTTCGTTCCGGCTCCGCACTTGTGGAATGCGTTGCTCGTGACACAGTGCGCGGATCCTTGCCGGTCGTCGCAAATGAGTCCGCCTGGGCAGGCCTTGCACGTGTGGGCAAGGGAGCAACCCATCGCCGTGCATGTCGCTGCGGCTTCGATCGCATCGGTCGCTTCGACGCCCTCCGTTGGGTCGACGCCAACCGGCTCGTAGTGTGAGCCAAACTCAGCGGCGGAAGCACCGGCGACGGCTGACGCAACCAACAAGACAACGGACGTCGAGATGCACTTCGACACATTCATAGGACCCCTCCAAGCGTTTCGTACTTCAAAGTTCGCGCTCGTTATGGACGGCCGAAAGCAATCGAGGGTTAATGGCGAGATCAGAGATAGCTCCACACCCAAGAACGCCCCCGCGCCTTTCGTTCGCCAAAGAAACGGCACAGCGGATAGAGCGCGACGACCACCGCTAACCAGATCGCATAAACGCCCGCGAGCGACCATCGATGCTCGTATCCACTCGCGGGCGGCAGCTTGTTGTGTTGGGCGAGATAGAGCAGGTACGCGACCCCGTTGAGCACAAAGAGGTGGGCGACATAATAGAAGAGTGGCACTCGGCCGTAGAGCGCAAACAACTTGGCAAGCCCCGATCTCGCTCCGTCGAAGACCGACAAGAACACGAGCGCAGGCCCCAACGTGATGAGCAAGTACGCGAGCGATGGTGGGTACTTTTCAACGTTGAAAAACGAGAGCACCGTGAACGCCGCATTCTTCTCGGCAGACCACCGATGGGGGTCACCATACAAATTCAACGCTCGCACAGCGAAGAAAGCGGTCGTGGTTATCAATCCGGCACGCAGAAGGAGCCGTTGCCTTGCCGGCCCTGGTCTCTTCATCCATTCGCCGCATGCGTAGCCGAGCGCCATCACCCCAATCCATGGAACCAGCGGATAGAGAATGCCCACCTTGTGTCCCGCGATAGGCTCCCACGTCCAATTCTTCTCGTGAACGATGGACCAAATCGGCGCGAGGCGGCCCTTGACGTGAATCGCGTCGAGCGCGTTGTGCCCAACGACAATCAACCCACCGATGACGGTCACGATCCTCACCGGAAGAAACACGAGTCCCGCAAGGACGATCATCGACCAACCGATCGCCCAGATCACCTGAAGAAAAGTCTGTTGATAGTCGACGTTGAAGAGCCAGCAAAAGCGCACGACCGTGAGCTCGAGCACGATCATCCAGAGCCCGCGTTTGACGAGCAGCTGAGCGAGTTCAATCGTCGTTTTTCCCGAGGCTCGCGACAGGTAGACCGACGTGCCGGCCAGAAAGATAAATACCGGTGCACAGTAATGCGTAACAAATCGCGTGACGAAAAGTGCAACGGTTGTCGTCTTCAGATCCGTTGGATCGATCTCAAAGCTGGTGAAGAAGTCGCGCGCGTGATCGAGCGCCATGAGAATCATGACGAGGCCACGCAGAACGTCCACAGAGAGGGTGCGATCCTTCACGGCGCGAAAAGAGCATCGTTCCGAAGCACACGCAAGATCGGAGCGAGGTCGTCCATTGACTTGCTCCGACAAGCCGCTCAGCGGGCGCTGGACGGGCATGCCGCAGTCACGACCAACGCAGCCCGAAGATTGACGAGCTCCTTACGCACTTCATCTTCAAGAGCGCCGACTGGCGGCGCTGGACTCGCACGACCAACGCTATCGAGCGTCGATTCCGCGAAGTGCGGCGTGCCTCTGTTGCAACCCCGCGCGACGAGACCGAACAAAGCAGCCATAATTCGGCCGTGCTTTTTTCCCTGCTCAAGTTTCCTGAAGGGTTAGTTCGCAACAGTCAACCCAGGGACCTCGACCTCGGTGAAGTGACGGCGACCGGCCACGATCGTCTCGGCGCGGACCCGCACAACCTTCGCTCCAGCTTTGGTGTACGTGTACACCGGCAGCACGCCCGTGAAAACACCATCGCCCGCGGCAGCATCGCCGACCTTGCCGTCGTCCACGAGCGCACCATCAAATGGGCCACTGTCGACCAAGCCGCCGGCCA
This sequence comes from Myxococcales bacterium, assembly GCA_023248735.1. GTDB lineage: Bacteria > Myxococcota_A > Polyangia > Polyangiales > Polyangiaceae > JAHFDX01. The sequence goes on along the minus strand of JAHFDY010000089.1, from coordinate 16,278 downwards.
TGAGGCGCATGTGGACGCGGGTGATCGCAGCCTGACCCGAGATGCGTGCACTCACAATAATCGTGCTGTTTGTCCCCGCCGTTACTGAGCTCGTCGAGAGCTGCACGTTTGAGATCGTGGGCGCGCCCCCCAAGCTCGATGGATTGACCTCAGCCCCCCAAAGAAAATAGTGCCCCTCGGTCACGTCGAATGCTTTGAACGCAAACCGGGTGGCATCGGCGTTCATCACGCCATCGCGGGTGGCACCTTCACTGTCAAGCTGCATCACGCCACTGCCGTCGGCGGCGAACACCCGCCCTGCCTCCGCGACGTAGACCTTGCTGCCATCGGGGGTGAGAAAGACCGGTGCACATGATGACCCGAGGAAGGTCGCGTCCGAGGTCGTGATTGGCACGCGGCCTGTTCCATCGAAACCGATCACACCCACTTCCGCGGTTTGGGTACCGGCGAGGGCCATCACGTAGAGGGCCTTGGTGCCGTCTGAGCTCAACCCTGTGGTGTAGGCGTCGTACGTATATCCAGAGGTCTCAACGAGTTTGCGGGCACTGCCTCCGTTGGCCGCGAGGAGCCAACTCACGACGCCGGGTTTGTAGGCCGCGAGAGTGACCCGCGCGCCATTCAGCGAGGCGGCCGCCGCGTGCGCAGAAGCCGATGAACAAGTGTAGTACGGCGCCACCTGATCTGCGGTAACCCCACCCCCTCCTGCGGCGGCGATGGCAGTTGGGCCGAGCACCTGACTCTTGCCGCTTCCGTCTGCGTTCATCATCCACAGGCCACGCTCGACGGCACCGCCGTTCGCCGTGGCATCGTAGGGGGCGACGACGTAGATCACTTTGGTGCTGTCGCCAGTGAAGTGAAATTCGTTGTATTTGCCGCCCGTCAGCGTCAAGAGCGTCTGCTTGTTCGACCCATCCGGGCTCACGCTTCGAAGTTCGGTCCCGTCGCCCCAGACGATCTGCTTTCCGTTTGGGCTGACCTCGGCCCACGTGGTGCCCGACTTGGGCATGCTATCGATCTCAGTCAACCCGGTGCCATCGGGCTTGATCGTGAAGAGGTGATTTCTGCTGCCTTGGGCGGCCACGGCATTGGTAAACACAATCAGACTTCCGTCAGCAGGGAGCGCGGGACGAGGTGGTTCCTCACTGGGAAACACGGTGAGTTGGTGGAACGCGAAGGTCCGCGCGACACTTGAGCTGGACGAAGCGCCATCGGTTGTTGCGTCGCCCGAACCCCCTCCGTCTTGTTGGGCTTGCTGCCCGCTGTCGTCGCCTCCGTCGTGACCCGTTGGCTGTGTCTCCGCGAAGCATGCTGCAAGCACAACGACGCACGGGGCTACCCACTTTGACGATCGCATCGATTTCTCCTGTGGTTGGCCGCGCGGCTAAGTGGGGCTACGGCAGAACCACCGGGGAGTTAAGCCACGCACGAACCCATGGACCTTCGACAAAGGCTAAAAGGGGCGCACTTATTGATGGCAACAATATCCCCCACATGCGACAGAGTGGCGTGTTTGCCGCGGCTTCACAACATGAATGCAACAACTTGTCACAAGGACGACCGATGCTATTGCGAGCCAAGGTCGACGTAGGGGAGTGCGTCGCCCATCTCGTTCGGTGCGTCACCCCGATTGGCGGTGTCACCGAGGCCGAGTTCTCCTCGCCCGTTGTCGCCCCAACACTTGATGCGATCGTTGTCGAGCAGTGCGCATGTGTGTTGATGGCGAGCCACGATCGCCTTCGCGGATCGTCCAGTGCCGAGATCGATCGCAGGCAGTGCGTTGCCCATTTGATTGGGCTTATCGTGGTACGCAACGGTGTCTCCCACGCCAAGCTGACCCGCGTTGTTGTAACCCCAACACTTGGTCGCGCCGTTGTCGAGTGTTGCGCACCGATGAGCATCCACCGCAATGCTCGTGGCTGAGCGACCGGTTCCAAGGTCGACGGGAGCGATCAGTTCACCCGACACGGCGCCACCATCACCGGACCCCAAAGTGCCGTCCATCGCGTTGCCGAAACATTTGACGGTGTTGTCGTCCAGGACCACGCAGGTCCCAACGCTTCCGGCGGCTATCGCCAGAGCCGTACGTCCCGCTCCGAGATTGACTGCCGGGAGCGCGTCCCCCATTTCGTTCGGATCGTCACCCCAAGGTCGTCGATCGCCGAGGCCAAGTTCGCCATAGCTGTTCGAGCCCCAACACTTGACGGTCTGGTCGCTGAGAAGCGCACACGTAAGCGGCGTACCCTACCGGTTGGTACTACAATGCGGACGTTACCCCGGCGCGCATCATACTCTGCCAGTCGGAGTGCACCACAGTCGCTGCCGACTCTACCGGCATCGTGAAGGTTAACGCAGGGTGCGCCCAACCGGCTCCGTTATGATACGGGCGCGACCGCCCTTTCCGAACTCACATGTTCCGCCGGTATTGCCCGCCGACTTCGTAGAGCCCATTCGAGATCTGTCCGAGCGTGCACACCTTACACGCCTCCATCAGTGATGAAAAAAGGTTCTCGTGAACGATCGCTGCGCGCTTCAAATGAGCGAGCGCGACTTCCGCCTCCTTCGCGTTGCGCCTCTGAAACGCGTCGCGCGACGCGATCGCGTATTCCTTCTCTTCGCGGGTTGAACGAATGACCTCTGGTGGAATCACCGTTGGCGATCCCTTTGGGTCGAGAAACGTATTCACGCCGATGAGCGGCAACGATCCGTCGTGTTTTTTCGTCTCGTAATAGAGCGATTCTTCCTGAATCTTGGTGCGCTGGTACATGCGCTCCATTGCACCGAGCACGCCGCCACGATCGCTGATGCGGCGGAACTCCGCGTACACGGCTTGCTCGACGAGCTCTGTCAGCTCGTCCACGATGAATGCACCTTGAAGCGGATTCTCGTTGCAGGAAAGGCCAAGCTCACGGTTGATGACGAGCTGAATCGCGAGCGCGCGTCGCACGCTCTCTTCGGTCGGCGTGGTGACGGCTTCATCGTACGCGTTGGTGTGGAGCGAGTTGCAGTTGTCGTAGATCGCTGTCAGTGCTTGGAGAGTTGTACGAATGTCGTTGAACGCGATCTCTTGAGCGTGAAGGCTCCGGCCACTCGTTTGAATGTGGTACTTGAGTTTCTGAGAGCGATCGTTGCCTTTGTACTTACTCTTGATCGCTTTCGCCCAAATGCGGCGCGCCACGCGACCGATGACCGTGTACTCCGCGTCGAGACCGTTCGAAAAGAAGAACGAGAAATTCGGTGCGAAGTCGTCAATGTGCATACCGCGTGCGAGGTAGTACTCGACGAATGTGAAGCCGTTAGCCAACGTGAAAGCAAGTTGACTAATTGGGTTCGCACCGGCTTCGGCGATGTGGTAGCCGCTGATCGACACTGAGTAAAAATTGCGAACCTTGCGGTCGATGAAATACTGCTGAATGTCGCCCATCATGCGAAGGGCAAATTCGGTCGAAAAGATGCACGTGTTCTGCGCTTGGTCTTCCTTAAGAATGTCCGCTTGGACAGTTCCGCGCACTTGCGTGAGCGTCGTCGCGCGAATTTTCTCGTAGACTTCGCGAGAAAGTACCTCGTCGCCTGAGACGCCGAGAAGCAGCAGTCCGAGGCCGTCGTTGCCGTCGGGGATGTCGCCCTGATACGCGGGACGTTGCTCGCCCTTCGAAGCGTAAATTTGGTCAATCTTCTTTTCGATTTGGTCGACGAGACCCGACGATCGAATGTATCGCTCGCATTGCTGATCGATTGCCGCATTGAAGAAGAAGCCGAGGAGCATCGGCGCGGGACCATTGATCGTCATCGACACACTCGTGCTCGGCGATGCGAGATCAAAGCCGCTGTAGAGCTTCTTCGCGTCGTCGACATTTGCGATACTGACGCCGCTATTGCCAACCTTGCCGTAGATATCCGGTCGGTGGTCTGGATTTTCGCCGTAAAGTGTGACGGAGTCGAACGCCGTTGAGAGACGCTTTGCCGGTAGTCCACGCGAAACATAGTGAAAACGTTTGTTCGTGCGCTCAGCACCGCCTTCGCCCGCAAACATGCGCGCTGGGTCTTCGCCCTCGCGCTTAAGCGGGAACACACCAGCCGCAAACGGAAACTCACCAGGCACATTTTCGGTGAGGAGCCAGGTGAGAATGTCGCCCCAATCTTCAAACCGCGGGAGCGACACCTTAGGAACCTCTAAACGCGAGAGCGATTCGGTCGTGAGCTTCTGCTCGATCACCTTGTCTCGCACCCTAAACTGGTACATTTTTGCCGCGTAACGCGCTTTCGTGTCGGCCCAACCGTCGAGCAGCGTCTTGCAGTCGCGCGCGAGCATCGATTCGATGTGCTGGTAGCGCTCGCGTAGCGAAGATTCCGCGGCACTCCCCTTGGTGATCGCGATGGCTCCGTTGAGCTGGTAGAGCTGCCGCGCGATCTGCGCCTGCTCCTTGACCCACGCATGGTAGCGATCGCTATCTTCGGCGATCTCGGCCAAGTAGCGCGTTCGGTGGGGCGGAACGATCGCGAGCTTCGCACTCTCGGACTCGGGCACATCGAGTGACGAATTGAAGATAGCGCCCGTTTTCTTCTCGACCGTCTCGATGAGGAGACGGTAAAGGCGGCTCGTGCCTGGGTCTCCGAACTGCGATGCGATCGTACCGACGATGGGCAGAGACTCATCGGTTGCCGCAAAGGCGGTCCGGCTGCGCTTGTACTGCTTGCGAACGTCCCGAAGCGCGTCGAGCGAACCCGCCTTGTCGAACTTGTTAATCGCGATGATGTCGGCAAAGTCGATCATGTCGATCTTCTCGAGCTGGGTCGCGGCGCCGTACTCGCTCGTCATCACGTAGAGTGACGCGTCAGCGAGCTCGGTTACCTCCGTGTCGGACTGACCGATACCGGAGGTCTCGACGATAATGAGATCGAAGGCCGCGGCACTGCAGATCGCGATCGCGTCCCGAACGTGTTTGCTCACCGAAAGGTTGGCTTCGCGCGTCGCCATCGACCGCATGTAGACGCGCGGGTGAAAGATCGCGTTCATGCGAATGCGATCGCCGAGGAGCGCGCCGCCAGACTTGCGCTTCGACGGATCGACCGAAATAACGGCGAGCGTCTTGTCTGAAAAGTCGGTTACAAATCGTCGGACGAGTTCGTCAACGAGAGAACTCTTCCCGGCCCCGCCCGTCCCCGTAATGCCGAGCACCGGCACCTTCTTTCGAAGCGGCGCCAGGGTCGCGCGCAAACGCGTGGCAGCTTCGGGATGCGTTTCGGCGATCGTGATGAGCGCTGCGATGGCTTGTGGATCGCGCTTGCGTAGCGGGTCAAGGTACCTATCGAACCGAGCATCCTGCGCTTCGAAATCGGACTTCGTGATGACGTCGGAGATCATCCCTTCGAGGCCCATCGCGCGCCCATCGTCAGGCGAATAGATGCGCGCAATGCCGTGAGCGTGCAGCTCGGCGATTTCGGTTGGGAGAATCGTTCCGCCGCCACCGCCAAAGATCCGCGTCTTGGCTCCGCGCTCCTTCAGCAAGTCGAACATGTACTTGAAGTACTCGACGTGACCACCCTGGTAGCTCGTGACCGCGATCCCTTGCGCGTCTTCGGCGATGGCGCACTCAACGACTTCGGCGGCCGAGCGATTGTGCCCGAGGTGGATCACCTCTGCCCCCGACGCCTGAAGAATGCGGCGCATGATGTTGATGGCCGCGTCGTGACCGTCAAAAAGTGATGCCGCGGTTACGATTCGAACGTGATGCTTGGGCTTCGTGAGGCTCGTCACAGCTTGATTTTATCATCATTGACGGCCGCAGATACGTTCAACGCACAGCCGAGGATGGAGAGCGTGACGGTCACAAAAACGTCGTGCCATCGACTCCTTTCGCCCCAAAGATGGCCAGAATGAGGCCTAGTGGTATCGGTAATGAGTGAGCGCAAACGGACAGACCCTGCTCGCTGCGCTGATGTTGCGCATGAGGAGAGATCGGTACCATCCGACGGCCGAAGACTTGATGGCGCTGCGCATGACGGGCGTGACCAAACGCGACGTCGAGGCGGCGTTTGTGCTCGACAAGGACGACGTGATCTTCCAAAACGCGTTGCAGCTGCTCTCGCAATTGTAACTTTGTCGGTCTCAATTTTACCGGCTTACGCTGCCGAGGAAGAAGTAGTCGTTAAGGGAGCGCACCGCACACCACGGCGCGCGTCGAAAGATCCGCACGGGGCGACGACGGTGATCCCGCGCGAGGACCTCGAAGGCCCAGGCCTACGCGCCGGGGATGTCCTTCGAAGGCAACCTGGAGTCGCGATTGTCGACTCGGGTGGTTACGGCGCTCTGTCGACTGCAACGATTCGCGGTGCGACGTCCGCACAGACCCCCGTCTACCTTGCGGGTATCCGCTTGAACGACGACGTCGCCGGCACAGCGGACCTCTCGCTTGTGCCCCTGTGGATGATCGATCGCATCGAAGTTTACCGAGGCCACGCGCCTCTCGAAGCCGATCGTCTTGGCGTTGCAGGCGCCATATTTTTCGAGCCTCGAAGACCGATATCCAATGAAGCCGCCGCGGGCGGCATGCTCGGGAGCTTCGGAAGCGAGGCATACTTTGCGCGAGCGCAGGTCGGCGACGAACGTGCGGGAGCTCTCTTTGGCCTAAGATACGAACGCGCGCGCAACGACTACGCATTCGTCGATGATCGAGGAACGCGATTTGTAACTGACGACGATCGTATCGTGTTGCGAACCAACGCCGATGCAGCGACCTGGGACGCGTGGTCACTCGGCACCGTCAAGCTAACCGACCGTGGACGCCTCGACATCGTCGCCAACGTCGTATCGCGCAATCAGGGCGTTCCTGGACTTGCGCTTCTCCCCACCCGTTCGGCGCGCGCAAGGTTCGATCGTGAGCTCCTTGGAATCTCCACCACGTTGCAATGCGGGCCCCGCTGCGAATGGCGAAGCTTCGCCCATACTCTCGTCGCCAAGAGTCGCCTCGATGATCCCGAATTTGAGCTTGGCCTCGGCAGCGCGGGGATGACCGTACGCGGAGCGCGAGCCGAGAGCGGAACCGAGCTGCATCTGGGAGTCGGTTCACGCGTCACGATTTCACCAACGTTGCGGCTCTCTGGCGAAGAACTAACGCTGTCGCCACTCGCGCAAACGACAGAGAATGCAAACCGCTTGTTTGCGCGGCCCGCTGTTCAATTGGACATCGCAATGACCGATAAGGCGTCGCTCAGGTTCGTCGGTGCATTGGAGCATCAGGCCACGAAAGGCCCTCTCCGAATGCCGGGCAGCCTCGACGCGCCGAGCGCAGTTCCCACCTCGACAGAGCCGATGGCACGCGCCTCGGCGAGTTATGAACTTGGTCAACATAGTGAACTATCGGTAAGCGCGGCTCGTTACGCACGCGTCCCCACGCTTGGGGAGCTCTATGGCATTTCGGGTGGCGCGCGAGGCAATCCCGAGCTTCTTACCGAGAAGGGTTACGTTTTTGACGCCGGTGGCAAGGCTCGGACTCCCCTTGGAAAAACGGGCGTGATGTACGGCGAAGCGTTCGGGTTCGCGCGTTTTGTCGACGAGCTGATCGCGTTTCGGCGCGCGAGCCTCAGCTACCTTCGGGCCTTCAACGTCGGGGAAAGTCGCACCCTCGGTGTCGAAACGCAAGTTGGCGTGTCGCCCTGGCCCTTCCTGCTTCTCGAGGCAAACGCAACCTTCCTCGATGCGCGCGATGTTGAAGGCGGCAACGCAACACAACTCCCCTTTCGTTCGCGGCTGGTTCTTGCTCCACGGATCGAGCTTCGAGGCGGACGTGTTCGTGCCCTGCGCCTGGAAGATGCGCGGCTTGAAGTCAAGTACGTTTACCAATCGAATCGGACCGCAGATCCGGCAGGGCTCATTCGCATTCCGGAGCAGGGCTCACTTGACGTTGAGGGGAAGATCACCCATTTCGGCGGCGCGTGGTCTTTGCGCGCGTATGTGCAAAATCTCTTGGATCAGCCGCGCTTCGATTTGATTGGATACCCACTGCCGGGCCGGGCACTCTTTGTATCGGCCGAGTGGCGGGCGAAGTGACCGAGATCACCATGCGACAGCTGTGCGTACGGCGTGTCCTCATCCCATGAACGTACGGACGGCGATTCAAACGGCCCTTTTCGCCCCTGCATTTCTTGGGTGCGCGCAGCTCAATAGCCTCGGCAGTGACCTCTCCAAAATGAAGGTGCCTGCGTTCGGTAGCGGCCCAAGTCCATCAGGCAGCTCAGCCACGAACGGCAGTTCTCCGAGTACGTCCAGTCCGCCTCAAGGCAAGGCGAGCGAACCCGACCCGGCGCCCGCACTCGCGCCCCGGGTCTCGAACATGACGACGACCACCACTGTGACGCGATCGCACTCGAGCTCATCGTCCAGCAGTTCGAGCGCAGATCCGCCGGCCGAAGGCGCTTGCCTCTCCGCCAATCACTTCCAGGCCGCGCAGGGCCCCTGGATGAACTCCAAGGCTTCCCTCGACGCGGACTGCGACCCCGACAAAATTGACACCGTAAAGCGATGTGCGCTCGGCACCTGCTTTGGTTGGCGCGACAGCAAAAATGCGCGTCATGGCAAGTGCGTGTTTCGAGCATCGGAGCTGAGAAACGTTCCTGCCCTTGGCGATGCATGCACGCCGGGCCTTCGCGCCGCGAAGTGGCAGGGGAACTTGTGGTGTTTACCGAATGATGTCGACCTCTGTCCCGCGGAGCAGGAGCGCAAGCCGGCGCGCGATTGAGCGCGGTGTCAGGTCGTCAGACACACTTCATAGAGCCCAAGGTAGTCGCTGAACTTGCCCTTGAATGCGCCGCCACCCGCCGGTCGATAGTCAACACCATTGACCGTCATATAGAATTCGCCTTCCACCTGCACGTATTGTCCGTCCGTCGAAACCCCGAGCGGGTACTTTGGGCAATCCGCCTTGCTGAGCACGCTGTGGCCAGGGCGAATCGGAAGCGGATCGATATCGCGAAGCCAGAAGCCGTAGCGCGCGTTGTTCCCCTGACGCGAGTCAAAGTCGACGTACCGAGTCTGGAATTCGCCGAACCCAGCGGGACGGAAGTGAACCTGAACGTCAAGCTCCTTCCACAAAACGACATTGCCAATGTCTGTAACGCCAGCCTTCCACACGTCGAAGTAGACCTTCGAGATCGCCGCGCGTTGGCGCGCCCATGTGTCGAAGCTAAAACCCTGCGCTAGCGGCACGCGGGTCTCTTCGCAAGGTTGTCCATTGTTGCAAGTGTCGCGCGACACCACACTTGCGCCGTCGCCAATCCAACCGGGCACATTGGCTGGCAAATTGATCACGAAGTGATAGTTTTTGCCAAAGTTCGAATCCCACGACTGGCAACCGAAGCGATTGGTCGTTTCGAACCACACTTCGAGATCGCCCACCGCCGCGAGAACGACCTCACGAGAAGCAGTGCCGTTCGATGGTGAGAGCCCCGCAGCTTCGACGCTTCCGATGGTTCCACCGTTGATTCGGTAGTGCGCGGTGGTTGACCACTCGTTGATGCTGCTCGTCTTGCACGAACCAGCTCGCACAGCGTCGAACTTGAGGAGGACTTTTCCGCCTTGCGCGAGCGTGCCGTTCGGAACGACGGTCCAATCGCCACGAAAGTCGATTGTGATGGGCACCGATTGCGTATCGGCGGCAGAAGCAGAGCTTTCCTGCACCGCGCCACGATCAGAACAAGCGATGAGCAACGGTAGGGCGAGTGTATACAGCCGGGACATGGACGGCCGGTGGTAGCGCGTTTGCGGTTGAGGTCAAAGCGGGATTGCTCATTTCCTGCGACATTTGATTAGCGTAAGCCCCTTGACTGTATGTCCTCGCGCCTACGCTTCATCGGTCTCTTCGCGTTTCAACTCCTGGCTTGCAGACGGATCAGCGGCCCGGAACTCGACGCATTCGTGAGGACGACGGGAACGGCTACGTTCAGCACAAATTGTCGCAACGCACTTCATGCGGCGTCCGAGACCGTCGCTATCGACGGCTATAAGGTCGCCGTGCAAAAAAATGACCGTGGACTTCTGATCACCGCGCCCAAGCACGTCGAGTCTTACGCGTACGGCTCGAAAACTTCCGCCGCCGTCATCGAGGCCGCCGTCGCTCTGGAAGTCACCGCGAAGCCCAAGGCCGGAAAGTGCGCGGTCACGGTGCGGCCCAAGGGATACATCAACAACGCGGAGGTCGACGACTTTTCCTTTCCCCCGCAATACCTCGAAGAAAGCGTCATGAACCCGTTCTTCCGCAACATGGCTCGCCTCCTCAACACGCCCGCGTTGAAGGAAGTGATCGATCGGTAGCGCGGCGACTCGGACGCACGCTCGTCAGTCGAGCTGCGGTGGTTGCGTGGATCATTGGTTTCGCGGGTTGCGGCGCGGAGCCGTCCAACACCGAAACGTGCGGTTGGCGCGTTCGTTGTCGCCACCAGCAATCAAACCCTTAGCGATGGCGCAGGAACATTGATCTCTCCGCGCGTGGTCGTAACCGCTGGGCATTGCATGGACTATCTATCGAGTATCGTGCGCGCAGCCTTGACGCTGGTGACTCGAACTTTTGCGCATCACCGCTCCGCCTCATGAAACAACAGGGTCCCGGCCCCAAGCCGAACCCTTGTTCCGCGCCACACGACGTGCTTCTTGAACGGTGCAAACGCCCACACGACAAGTGAGATCGCGTCGCGCACCGGCGCGAGGACGATCGGAAGCACGCTCGCATGCCGCCCGCGCAAAATGAGCCACTGCCCAACGTCTCGCACTTGCCAAAGAACGATCGCGAGGAGCAGAGCGTCTCTGCCCATGACGTGCCACGCAAATGGCAACATGAAGAGCGGGCTCGTCAGAGGCTCGAGCAGATACCCGGCTGGCCGCAAGCGGATGCGCAACATGGCCCATCGCACGTGGCGATCGAAGAACGATTTCAGCGACAGGTTCTGTGTCATGTTGCGAAGCACCACGTTTGCGAGGCGCACTTTGTACCCGGCGTGTTGGAACATCTTGCCCATCACGAAGTCTTCCGCCAACACGTCGGACACCTTCTCAAAGCCGCCAATTTTCTCGAGCGTGCGGCGCGAAAAGAGCATCGACTTTCCGACAACGCATGCGTCCCCCAGCAACGTAGGCAGGGCTGCACCAGCGACGCAGAAGCCGTTGAGTTGCACGTTTTCTAGCGCCGATCCCAACGTGCTCTCGCCGTATCCGACGAACAGATTCGTAACGATGCCAGTGTGGGCCTCATCGTCAAGAAACGTGTCTACTGCATCTTGCACATATTCTACTGGCGCGCTGATGTTGCTGTCGCTGATCAGCAAGAGGTCGTACTTGGCGCTCGACACCATCTGACGAATGTTCCTGACCTTGGGGTTCAGACCCGACGCCCCTTGATGAGTCACTACCTTCGCCTCCACGTTTGGGTAACGCAAGCAGAGAGAGTCCACGAGCGCCACGAGCGCGGGCTGGGAACCTTCGATACCAAAAACGATTTCGTAACGGTCGTAGTCCTGAAGGAAGAAGGTCTCGAGGTTCTCGTAGAGGCTCGGGTCCGTTCCGCACAGTGGCTTTAGTATTGTAACGCCTGGATGCTCACGCGCAGGGGAAGCGACGCGACGCTTACGACGTGAGCCAATAGCGAGAAGACCAAAGGTCGTCCACGTCACGCAGCAGGCAATCACAACGAGCGAGAAGAGGTGCATCACCGTCACGCCCCCTCCGGTTGCTTGAAGATCCGCGACCAGAGCGGCATGCACACGGCAACGTAAACGACGAACGTACCAAGGCAACGCGCAACCAAATACGGCATTGGTGTTTGCGTCACGAGCAAGTCGAAGACCATCGCGTTCGCGGCAAAGCCAATGAGTTCAACGCCTGCAAACTGCAACCCTTGCTTAACCCACTTTCGCGAGCGATCGCGAAACGCAAAGTGCTTGTTGCCGACGAACTGCACGAACATGCCGAGAACAAGCGCGGGGATGCTCGCGATGCGAACGTGGACTCCAAGGCCGCTGACGAGCAGCGTGAGGAGCACAAGGTCTGTCAGCGTGGCGAGACCTCCCACGCCGATACTGCGAAAGAACCGCGTAAGAAGACGCTTCGAAAGCACGGGCATGCAGCTATCAACGCAACGCTCATGCCACGGCTAGCGAATGCGCAACGCAGCCCAACAACCATCAAATACGACGCAAACGCATTCGTCCCGCCAACGGCGGTTCACACCCGAAAACGGGCCGGGTGCGCAATTGGTGAGTGAAACGAGGTAGCGATGTACACGGTCCTACGCACCATCATGCTCGCGACGGTCCTAACGTCCCACCCCTGGCATGCGGTCTGCGAACGGAGTGAGTGAACTTCTCGCCAACGCGGCAATGAAGGAATACATTCACACGCATGTCGCGTAAGCACATCGTCATGGTTGCGCTGGCCGCGCTCGCGGCCCTCGGGTGTTACGCACTCGTTGGTTCACCAAAGCGACCGGACGGTGGGTCAGGTCTCTTGACGATCGGCGCTTCCGCTCCGGACTTCACCGCACGGGATGCGAGCGGCAAGCACCTCACGCTCGGGAGTCTCCGCGGCAAGCCAGCCGTCGTCTTCTTCTACCCGAAGGATGGGACGCCCGGATGCACCAAGGAAGCGTGTGCATTTCGCGACAGCTTTAATGAATACGAGCGGCATGGTGCGACCCTCATCGGCGTGTCTTCTGACTCCGAGGGTTCGCACGACAAGTTTCGCGTCGAACACAAGCTTCCCTTCCCGCTCGCTTCCGACGAAAACGGAGCGGTCGCGAATGCATACGGCGTGAAACGCTTCGCGAGCCTCGCGCAACGCATCACATTCGTTGTCGACAAAGACGGCAAGATCGCCAAGGTGTTTCCCAACGTGGACCCCGGAATCCACGCGCAAGAAGTGCTCGCGGCACTGCCGCGGTAAGCGCGATTCGTGAAGACCGCCGTACGCTTCAGCACGTCCGCCACGCTTGTCTCAGCGTTGGTCTCGATCACTGCGCACGCGGAAGGTCCACAGTGGCGACCTCACAGCTTGCAGGCTGATCTTGGACTCGCCGTTGCTGGCATCGCGTATGAACATCGCTTCATCCCAGCCCATTGGTTTGCGGTGCGCGGCGCGCTTCAGGCGACTTACCCCTGGTACACGGGCAAGGACGTGAAGGGCATCAGTCTTGAGCTGCGCCCCATGTTCTACTTCGGGTCGCTCAACGCTTTCTACGTATCGCCCTTCTTCCGAGCGGCGTCGATCCGCACAACCGAGGGAGGCTCATACCCCGGATGGACGGCTGGCATTACTGCAGGATACACGCATCACTTCGGAGCGCACTGGATGGGGCGCGTGGGCGCGGGCGCACAGTATTTCGCTTACGCACACTTCGTCGACGCGACCAAAGAGGTTGGCTTGGCCGGGGTCTGGCCCGACGTCGATCTTGTGGTTGGATATCGATTCTGAGTAGTCACCGGGCCGTGAACCCAATCATATTGGGCAGCGACCAAAACCGTTGGTTATCGTCGTTCTCTGCGAAGCCAGTTTCGTAACTTCCGATGCCGCGGACTTCAGTCTCTCCGCTTCGGATCGAAAGCGACGCTTCGGGACCACCTTCGACAAACATGGCGGCGCGGAGTTCGAGCGCAGGCGTCGCGAGGATCGTCGCGAACTGCGTCATCGTAAATGGTGTACGCGAGTGGATGAATGCAACCTTGCCCGCGCGGTCCTGACCGATGGCAGCTGCACTGTAGACTTTCTCGTCCTTCCAATGAATTGCACTGCCGTCGCAATCGAGCAATCGGTAGTTCTGCACGATTGATCGATAGCGTTTGCGAATCGACGAGAGGTTGAACCCATTGCAACTTCGTCCTAAAAACGAGACAGGATCGCTAGACTTATCGATTGCGTCCCAGGCCATGAACGCGCCGTACTTCGGCGAATCGTCAATATTATTGACTTTCTTGCCGCTCACCATGAAGCCAACGCTGCGCGAATTTTCCTGAAACATCGACGCGTTCATCACGCCGGTCAGCAGAAATCGTTCACGCCACTCATCTGCCCGATGCGTGCCACCGTCCGTGAGCGCGGTGAGCAAGACGAAGCGATAGTGAACGGGGTCAACACGCGCGATCGTGATGCAACCATCGCCGACGCCAACGGGAGAGGCCGTAGGCGACCGAAAGCGCTGAAGCGAAAGACCGGGAGCAAGTTCAACAACGAGCGGTGTCGACGCGCAGGGCGCGAGACCAGACGGCGACGAAGGCGCGTCCGCCTTGGGCACGCTCGACGTCACGGTCGCGACCGGACGAACTTGCGCGCCACGCCGGCACCCACCAAGTACCAATGTAATGATGAGACCTGCAACGCGAAGCGATCGACTCAACGGCCTTCCAGTGGTTTCGCAAGCATGAGGCCCCAAACGCCTGCCGACGTCATCGTATTCCGCAACCAGACGGGAGCGTCGAGGTATCATGCCTCATGCGCGCGCTCACGACCTTGATAGCGTCCGTGAGCCTCGGTTGCGGTTCGATCGTGCCCACGGAGAAGGCAGACGCCGCAGCAGCGGTGGTCACGCCCCTTACCTTCGTGCATGACGCCTCGAGCCAACGATCCACGTCGCAACTCAAGTGGAGCAAGCACGCCGCCTCCACACTCGTCTCAAGCGACGTGACTCTTGCCGTTTGCAAAGATCATTTTCCCGCAGGGTCCGAAGCGCGCGCAGAGATCGAAGCGGCCATCGCGCTCTACAACGCCGTCGTCGGAAGCACCGCGCACATCACGGTTACCGAGGCACCGCACCTCGACGAAACCGGGCTGTTTCAGCCGTCACCAACAGTCAGCCGCATTGACTATCTCGACACGCTGCGCGAGGAGTACCCCGGCTTTCCTTGTCATCCCGACAAGACCGACATCACGCGCGAGAGCTGGGTCATGAACACATGCCGCTATCGCACAAACAGCGGGTGGTCGAATCACTCGGGTAAAGCTACAGCCTTTGTCATCTCGGTGAATCGCAACGGCTACGATCACTTTTCCAATCCTACATCCACGGATCACCCTCATGTTACGGGCCTTGCACACGAGCTTGGACATGGCTTCGGCATGGAGCACACCACGGTATGGCCGGACGCCGACCGCGACTTGATATCGACGATGCAAGGCAACCTGTCGGTGCTAGCAGCGTACGACGTTGCGTTCATGCGACACTTCTATCCCGCTGACGGGACAAGCTCGCATGTGCTTGCGAGTCCGCGCATTCGTATCAAAGACGGCGACAAGTATCAGGCTTGCTACGCTGCGGACGCAAGTGAGCAAGCGAGCTTTCCTCAGCAACTTTACCGCGAAGGCGACACATGGAAGGACTGCGCAACCGCAGCCGCCCCCAAGCTCCTGTTCGCGTGGTTTTCGGACGGCACCGAGCCGCTGACCGACGTTCGAGGGTCATTTATGATCGGTGACTCGCGGATGCTTCTTACGTGGACATCTCCCGACATGGAAGGGGCCTCACAAGACACTTTTGCAGAAACGCTCACGTTTGCGGGTAAGGCGTTCGAAGGACAACCAATGGAAACGAACCTCACCGGAGTCGTCAGCGTTTCGGCCACAGCCGGCGACGCCAAGCCGTCAAGTTCGTTAACGGTAACGATACAGCTGCATGCCTCGGTACAGGGGTGCGGAGGCGCGTCCAAGAACAGTTGCTCGGCGGTGTTGCTCGACCCGTAGAGCGCAGAAGTATCACCCACGTCCCCGTGAAACGCTGGAGTCTGAGTCAGTCATTGGCTAACGCCTCACGAGCGCGAGCGCCGCGACAACGTTGCCGGCCTCTCGCTCTCTCCATGCTTGCCGCGTGAGCTCCAGGCGAAGACCATCCGTCGCTCGCTTTTCGCGCAGGTAGCTGGCCCTTTCGTAAGCGAGAATCGCATCGCCTCCCGCCGCACGAATCCGCTCAGCCAGCCAGATGTAACCGCGTATTGGCACAATCGTATCGTCGTGGCGAAGCAAGCGCTGAACCGCCGCCTCAGCGCGGTCCGCAACTCGGCAATAGCCAAGCGCGAGGCCAAGCCCCGTCCAACAGAGGACCGTAACCTCGGAGGTTGGCACGTTGTTCATCAACTTGACGACATCATTCGCTCTCGCCTCGTTTTGATCCCTCAGGCAGTCGATCAGTAAGGCAGCCGTGCCATCCGCGGATGATGCCCGTGGCATCGGCTTACCCGCAGAAAATGCGAGCCAGGCCTCGATCGAAAAGTCCATCCGGCCAATCGCGCGCAGCTGCGCAACTGGCTCGT
>JAHFDY010000001.1:52944-80588 GCA_023248735.1 Myxococcales bacterium | reverse complement strand
GAAGTCGTTGTCCGTCACACCCGCGGCGAACAGGTGACGTCGCTCGCAGCCATGGCAAAAAACACCGCGACTGACATGTGTTCGTTCGTTTGCGATCAAGCCGTTCAAGTGTTCGGCGGCTATGGCTACATGCGGGAGTCGGTGGTCGAGCGACTCTATCGCGATGCGCGGCTCTACCCAATCGGAGGAGGCACCCGCGAAATCATGAACGAGGTCATCAGCAAGTTAGAAGGGTTCTAAGTCGCCAATATCGCAAGGATCATGAGCCAAATGCCAGCGCCTGCAGCCGCGCCCCAAACGATCGTGCGAACGGCCGCGATGTTGGCGAGGTAAACCACGTTGTAGAGGCAACGAAACGCGACGTGCGCAATCGCAAGGCGGTTGATCATCGTCACGTCGACGTGGGCCGCGTTCGCCATGATGACGGCAGCCGCAAACATCGGAAAAGACTCGAACCCGTTGAGGTGTGCGGCACTCGCCCGTGCTCCGACGCCGGTTAGCTTGACTTGCTGCAGCCGTGGATGACTGTTGTCATAGCCGCCTGGCTCCTTGGCCTGCGCGGCTGCCATCGGCGCCTTCGGTAGAAACACGACGGCGTAAGATGCGAGCACACACGCGTAGGATAGGTTCATTCTGGTTGCGAGTAGACCGCACTTGCTCGGTGCCGCGTGGAATTTGTGCGCCATTTGAGGGATGGTCGATTGAGACGACCATTCCTCGTTGCTGGGTCGATCGGGCAGCGATACCGTAGCGCGGTGCTGGGGCGTAAGCGTTGTCGTTTGGTTAGTCGCGCCGTTCTGTCGGCCGCGAGCTTCGTGTTCACTTTTGCCAGTGGAAGTGCTTACGCCGGCCCTCCCGAGCCGTGGGCCGATCATGACCCGGGCACGCCTCCGAAGCGACTCGATCTCGGCGGCAACTTCGGAGTGCGTGGAGGCGCGGAGTACCGCGCGCAAGCAACGTCGATCACGCCGCTCAGTCTCAACACAGTGACCGATCGCAACGCATTTTGGATCGAGCATCGCGCCCGCCTCGACGGGACGATCGACTACGAGGACAAGATTCGCTTGACGGCGTCGGCCGATCTTCTTGACGGCGTCCTTTGGGGCGACAACGGCACTCTTGGCAAAGCACCTGAGTCCGACTCCGGCGCGAACGTGAACACACGCCAAGTGAATGCCAGCCGCATTTGCGCCGCGTACAAGAGCGGATCGATCTTCGACGCGAACTCGTATGGCTACGGCCTCTGCCCTGGTGAACCGGTTTACATCCGTCGTCTTTTCGCCGACGTGAAGTTGCCCATCGGCCTGCTCCGTATTGGACGTCAGGCCGCCACCGCAGGCGCGGGCGCAACTCTTAACGACGGCGAAGGGCGCGCGAATCGCTTTGGTATCGCCTATCGAGGCAACAACACCGATCGCGTCCTTTTCGCAACGAAGCCGCTTGAGGGCTTCAAGCAGAAGGACAAACGCAACGTCAGCGAGGACGAAGGTCTCTTCGTCATTCTCGCGTACGACCACTTGGTTAACGACAACGTCCTATCGCTGTCCGACAACTTGCATCAGTGGGTGACGGCTGTGCGCTTCTTAGCGCCCAAGCACAGCGCGGGGAGCGATCTCGAAGCGCGCTTGTTTCACGCGTATCGTTGGGACAGCAAAAACAGCACGGGCGCGAATGCGATAGGCGCGCGCGTCACGTCACGTTTTGGCAATTGGTTTGCGGGCATAGACGGCACCGCAATTTTGGGCAGCACGCGCGAAATTTCCGAGGCGTTTGGCGTCATCACGAAAGACCCCGCGGTCTCGCAGCAGATTGCCCAAATCGGTGGTCGCGCGACGGTTCGTTACGACCAGCCGAAGTGGACTGCATACCTCGAAGCCGACTATGCCTCGGGCGACTCCGATCCTCAAAGTGGTTCACCGCTCACTCAGTTTCGCTTCGCCGAGGACAGCAACGTTGGCCTTCTCATGTTCGAACACGTCCTCGCGTATCAGACCGCACGGGCGGCCGCCGCAGGCATCGAAATCTTGAAGAGTCTCAACGCACCGACGATACCAGTCGAGTCGGTAGCGACGCGCGGAGCGTTCACGAATGCAGCCGCGATCTTTCCGCAGTTCGACTACCGGCCCGCTAAAGATCTGCTCTTTCGAGGCGGCGTCCTCATGGCGTGGGCGCCAGCTGGGGTAAACGATCCCATCGCCTCACAGCAACGCCGCGATGGCCGCTCCATTGAGGACGATCTCGTTAACTTTGCGGGTGGCAAGCCCGGTCACTATTACGGCACCGAACTCGACGGACGCATCCAGTGGCGCTTCAAGGACCACTTCATCTTTGACCTCGAGGGTGCGATCTTTTTCCCTGGCTCCGCATTGCAAGACGAAAACGGTAATGCCGTTCGTAGCGTGCTCGTGCAAGGTCGTACCACGGTGTTCTTTTGAGTCGCGGATGGAGCGAGCCGATGATGAAACGCCTGCTTTTTTTGGCTCTCGCATTATTGTCGCTGCTACTGGTCATTTCTTGCGAGGTCTTCGATTCGCCACCGCGCATCACGATTGCCGGTGCAGTCAACGGCGTCTTGTCCGATACGAAGGGACCCCTTCGTATCGAATTCTCTGAAGCCATCGTACGCGACTCCATGAAGCTCATGGTGGTTGCGTATACGCCGGACGAAGAGGGCAACCTGCGCGAGTTTGATGCAGGAGATGACGCCTCCGCGCCGCCACTGCGCGTATTTTATCAGTACGATCTCAGCAACGGCATTAGCGGTGAGCTCAACCCAAAAATCAGCGGCGGTACCGAGCAATTTTTGGACGAGAACGCGACGTTGCTTATCTCGCCCAACGCGCCATTTCCCGTCGGAACCAGGCTCGCGCTCGTCGTTGAGAGTGGACTTGCAGACTTGCAGGGCAATAAGACGAACGTCCGAAGAGTGGTTCCATTCGCATACGAATTCAAGTGCACAGGTGGCAAAGCCTCGACGGTCCTGACGACGGGACCCTATTTTTTCCTTCTGCAAATCGAAAAGCCTCTTCAGGCGCAAGTGCAGCTTTTTTCGTGGCTCGATATCGACGCCAAGACTGGTCAATTTGTTGGACAGTTTACATCAGGCGATCGCAATCTGGGACTCACGTGCCCTGCACCGTGCACGGATGTGCAGAAGCCCGTATGCAGGCTGAAGCCTGCTGCCGAGTGTGTGAAAGCATCGGAGCAGGCGCTCTCGCCCGATGAGTACACCGACTTCGGAATCAACGCCGCAACCGAGAACGGTGGCTTCACGTTCCCGGTCTCGGGTTGTGCGGAAGATCAGGCGGACGGAACAGCCGTGATGGCGACCGTGCCGAGCACCGTTGATCTCATTGCGGGCGGGGTGAAAGTGACCGTGAACGGTCTTGTCGTCACCGCATCATTTGCAAGTGTTGGCGACGCTGTGTTGCGAGCGAGTGGCTCAGGGACGGGTGGCGAAGTGGTGCTCGGCGGCATTCGCGATCCGGGGGGTGCGGCCGGCACACTTACCGCGCGTAACTTGCCCGAGACGCCCGCGAACCTTCCCAAGCCCACCACGAAGCCATGAGGACGACTTTCCGTAACCTGGCAGACCTCGCATCGCTTCCCTACTTCAAGATCGAAGATGGTCGCCTCGTTCTGGCAGACAAGTCTATCGGCCCCGCGATCGACATGCACACGCATGTCGCACTCGCTTATCTTGCGCCGAACAACGTTGACTACGATCATCTCGCCCCAGAGACGCAGCACTACTTGCCAGCGTGCTGCGCGATCGACTTTGACGTCTATCAAAACAAGAACATTCCGACGCCGGATGTGGTCGCCCTCAAAAGTGATCTCACGCTTGGGTCTTTTCGTCGTGGCGGCATGCGCGCCACACACACAGCGGCCAACATGCTTCGCGAAATGAACGAGCTGGGCATCGAGCGCAGCGCCGTGCTTGCGATCGATCTTCCGGTCATTTCCAAGAACTATGCCGTTGCGGCGGCACTCAGCCGGAAAAACTCACGTTTCGTGGCGTTCGGATCTCTGCATCCGTATGCTCTCCATATCGACAAGGCGCTTGACGAACAGCTCGGCCTTGGTGTGATGGGCATCAAGTTGCATCCGACGGTTCAGCTGTTTCGTCCTGACGACCCACGGGCCAGCAAGATCTACAAGGGATGTAGCGATCGCGGCCTCGCAGTCTTGATTCACTGCGGCCCGGTCGGCATCGCTCCCGGCCTCGGTGAGTATCTCACCCAGGTACGGTGGTACGAAAAGCCGATCGTCAAACACCCGGAGACAAAGTTCATCCTTGCGCACGCGGGCGCTCTCGAGTTCGAACAAGCGACGGAGCTCGCGCGCAAGTACCCGAACGTGTATCTCGAAATCTCAGGGCAGTCGCTGCGCGGCATTCGTCTCATGATCGAACGCGTTGACCCTTCGCGCATTTTGCTGGGTTCGGACTGGCCATTTTATCACCAAGCCATTGGCATGGCGAAAGTGCTCATGCTGACGGAAGGCAACAAGAAATTGCGACGTGACATCCTTTACCGCAATGCCGTCAAGTTGCTGAACCTTCCGAATTAGCAGGCGTGGGCGAGTTCCCGTCACTTAGGAGGCGTCACTCGGCGCGTCTTTGCTCTTCGGACGCGAAATATTGTAAACGCCCTTACCCGTTGCAACGGTCTCGTCGGGTGCGCTGTCGTGAAAAAGACGCACGTCGCACACGCCCACACGGTTGCCAGAGCGAACAACAACGGCCTCGGCGACAAGTGTTTCGGTCTTACCTGGACGCAGATAATCGATCCGTAGATCGATGGTCGAAACACGACTGTGCATGTCCTTGAGCGAGGTCCATACCGCGCAACCCCCGCAGGTATCGGCGAGCGCGCTGATCACGCCGCCGTGGAGTGCTTGCCTACTTGGATCGCCGATGAGCTCGGGACGAAATGGAACCTCCATGCGTGCCTTGCCGTGTTCGACGTGCGTGACACGAAAGCCGCAGAAGCGATTGAACGGGATGAACTCGTTCATCACCTGTTCGAGGATCGCGAAGTCAATCATCCTGCCGACGACTGTGGGCCGCCTCGCTGCGCCAAAAAATCAATGAGATCAATTTTTGCGACCAGCCCAACTATCTGGCCCTTGTCTTCGACAATCGCAACCTTCGTCTCGGCGAGCACCGACTGCAGGAGCTCAATCTTTGTGTTCGGCGTTACGGTCGCGTAGTCGCTGACGACGAGATCGCCCACGGGCGAGTCGAGCGTTTTGACGCCGGTGATAAGGTGCCTAAGTAAGTGAATTTCGGCGACGATACCGTGAAGGACGCCGTTGTCGACGACGGGTACCTGGCTAATGCCGTGGCTCTTCAGCGTGTCGATGGCGGTCCGTACGGAGCTGTCGGAAGTCACAGTGACGAGATTGCGTGCGCCCTTTGTGGCAAGGATGTCGGCGACCGTTCCGATGCCAGGAGCGTCGTCGAGAAAGCCATTCTCGCGCATCCATTCGTCGTTGAAGATCTTCGACATGTATTTGTGACCGGCATCACACAAGAAGACGAGAATTTTCTGCTTCTTGCCCGCTGCCTTGGCATACTTAACGGCGCCGGCGACGGCTGCGCCACCCGAACCGCCGACGAAGAGGCCTTCAAGACGCGTGAGATCGCGGGTCGTCAGGAAACACTCTTTGTCGTCAACGCGCACGATGTCGTCAAGGATCTTGAGGTTCATCGTGGTTGGGAAAAAGTCCTCGCCGATGCCTTCCACTTTGTATGAGAACGGCTTTGTGATGCGGCCACTCTTGACGAAGTCGTAGTAGAGCGAACCCACAGGATCGACACCAACGATTTGCATATCGGGCTTCTTCTCCTTGAAATACTTGCCACATCCGCTGATGGTGCCGCCTGTGCCCATGCCCGCGACGAAGACATCGAAGTCACCATTCGTTTGCGCCCAAATCTCTGGCGCGCTTGAGTTGTAGTGCGCTTCGGGATTTGCGGGGTTGTGATACTGATTCGCGAAAAATACGTTCTCGGTTTCGGTCGCGAGGCGTTTCGATACGCTGTAGTAGCTGCGCGGATCGTCAGGTTCGACGGCCGTCGGGCAGACGATGACCTTTGCGCCAAACGCTCGCAAATGAGCGATCTTCTCTTGGCTCATCTTGTCGGGCATCACGAAGATGCACTTGTAGCCACGAATGGCCGCTAGCAGCGCGAGCGAAGCGCCCGTGTTGCCGCTTGTCGCCTCGACGATCGTGCCCCCCGGCCTGAGGCCATTTTCTTCAGCGCGATTGAGCAAATTCGCGGCGAGGCGATCCTTGTGGCTCCCGCCTGGATTGAGATACTCGCACTTCACATAAATTTCCGCCGGACAGTCCGCGCCAATCTTCCGCAATTTGACGATGGGAGTGTTGCCAACGGCTTTGGTGATGTCTTCAAGTGCGCCGTGCATCATGGGGTGCTCCGAAAGGTTGGGGCGATGAACGAGAGTTGGCGGCCGCTTGTGCGATCGCGTCGATGGGAGAAGAAGAGGTCCTCTTCGGTGAACGTGCAGTGTTCGAGGCGATCGATACTCGAAAAAGGGACATTCATGCGGCCCAAAACGAGCTTTACGGCGAGCTGAAGATCACCGTAGTGCGACTCTCCTTTTTTTAGCACGACGCTCGTATCGTCAACTTTGCGGACGAGCGACTCGGCGACCTCAGGGCCAATTTCGAATGCGGTCGCGCTGATGCATGGACCAATTGCGCAAACGATCTCGCGTCCGTCGCCCAGCGAGCGAATGGCTTCCTCGATAACGCCGGCCACAAGACCCCGCCACCCCGCATGCGCCGCAACCACGGCGCCCGATCGGCGATGCGCGAGAAGTACGGGCACGCAATCGGCAGTTCGTATCGCCGCTGCAACATTGGGTGTGGCGATCCGCACTGCATCTGCCTTCACGTCGCTCTTGCCGCTTGATGTTGGACTCGCCACGTCTTTTCCGTGAACTTGTTCGACTTCGGCAAAATCGAACACGCCGTTTGCGGCTTGCTTTAGCTGTGCGAGCGCTGTTTGGCGCAAAGCCGGTGTCGCCGCTGAACCCACATCGGCGTGGCGCGTTCCGAAGCCGTGCACAAACCCAAGGCTAGTCAGCTTTGGACTCCGAAGCAGGGTGAGCACGAAACGTCTCCTCTCGCTTGCGCGTTGATGCGTTGCGCCTTGCAGTGATACCACCGTAGCGGATGCGTTCGCAGGATCCGTTCATTGGCCGTGACATTCTGAATGGCCAATTTCAGATCTTGCAGAAGATCGGCTCGGGCGGCATGGGTTCCGTCTACAAGGCCCTTCAGCCTGACATGAACCGCATGGTGGCGGTAAAAATCCTCCACCCCAAGTTGAACACGCGCAAGGATCTCGTTTCGAGGTTCCGTCGCGAGGCGCGTTCGATGTCGCAGCTATCGCACCCGAACACGACGAAAGTGTTCTTGTACGGCGAACTCGACGATGGATCGCTCTACATCGTGATGGAGTACCTGGACGGGAAGAATCTTAACCAAACGGTGCGCAACGACGGTCCGTTTTCCATCGAGCGCGCGTTACCGATTTTGATCGCCGTGAGTGGTGCACTCGACGAAGCCCATCGCGCGGGGATCATTCACCGCGATCTGAAGCCCGAGAACATCTTCCTCGTGCAGTCGATGTCGCAGCGCGACTATCCGAAGGTGCTCGACTTCGGGCTCGCGAAGGTAGGCGAGCGCCAGATGCGACCCGGTTCGGTGATTCTCACGCAAGAGGGCATGGTCTTCGGGACGCCCGAATTCATGAGCCCCGAGCAGGCGCAAGGCAAGACGCCAGTGCCCGGCAGCGACATCTACGCGCTCGCGGTCATTCTCTATGAGGTACTGACCGGCAAGCTGCCATTCGATGCGAAGTCGCCGATGGACTTCATTCATTTGCATGTCACGACGCAGCCGATTCCGCTGAACCAGAGAGTGCCCGGCAAGACGTTTCCACCGATGCTTGAAGCCGTCGTCAGCAAGGCGCTGCAGAAGCGTTCCGAGGATCGTTACGCTTCAGCGGCGGAGTTTGCGAACGCGCTGCAGACGGTCCTTCAAGAGCAGGGGCTGCCCGCGCACCTCCGTTCATCCTCGCAAATGGTCGCCGCGCAACCTGCCAATCAGAGCATGCGGCCAGCGTTACCGCAGCAGTCGATGCCCGTTCCCTCGCAGTGGCAACCGTCGCATCCTCCAGGTCAGTACTATTCGGCGCCGCCGACAATTCCTCATGGAGTGCCGCGATCGGGGCCGAGCCTCATCTTGCTGATCGGAGTTGCAGTCGCATTTTTGTGCATCGGCGCGTTGCTCACGTTTGCTGCGATGAAAGTGCTGCGGTAGTCGCTTGCATCTATTTCCCGAGGACTTGGCCGCCGCGCCAAAGGCTGCTTACGGTGCCCCCATGAACGCGATTTCGGCTGTTGCGGCTGTTGCGCTACTTGTGATTCCAACCGTCGCAGATGCGGCACCAAGATTCACGCGCGCAAAGTCCGATTCAACGCATCAACACGATTTCGTCGTGAAAAAGAAAGTGGCTGCCGTCGCGTTTCCCAAGACGAAGACGTCCGATAGCGAGGGCGTTCGCGAGGAAGCGAAGCTTGCCTACTTTACGTGCCGCGGCGGCTACGTTGCAGCAAGGTCCCCCGAAGCCGCGCAGAAGAAGTGCGAGCAAGGGAGTCGCAAGCGTGCAAAAGACGGCTTTGCGAAGGAGCGTTGTCGTTGCACCGGCGCGCACGCCATTGCCGTCTACGGTCCGTATCCATACAAAGAGGCGAAGAAGCGCGGCGAGAGCAATGACTATCCGTATGAAGGTACAGATGGTCAGTCGTACACGCGCAACGGAGAAGGACTGATGCCGTAGCTTCCCTGACGAAGTGAGGCTGCGGCCCATATCCGTGCTACTTTCCCGCCCGTGTCGGGAGATGATAACGACGCAGAAGACGGCCCGCGAATGCGATCAGGGCCCAAGAGCGTTCTCCCAAAGAACGTGAAAATCGTCGATCGCGTCGAGCTGTCTGCGGAAGCTAAGTCAGGGGCCAAGCCTGCGGTGTCGAGTGTCCCATCGCTTCCGACGCGCGGTGCGCGGGTTCGTTCGTTTGTGTGGCGCTGGACGAAACGACTCTCGGTGGCCTCGCTCGTGCTCGCGGTGGGTGGCACAATCGCAACTTACTTGACGATTCGTCACTACGAGGCCGATCTGCCTGGCATCGGTGACCTGCGTGGCAACTACCACCCACCGCAAGTCACGCGCGTGCTTGCGCGCGATGGCACGCTCCTCGCCGAGCTCTTCGTTGAACGCCGCACCGTCATTCCCATTGCAACGCTACCCGCACATGTGAAGCTCGCACTGCTCGCCGCGGAAGACGCGCGTTTCTATGAGCACAAGGGTCTCAACTACCTTGGCATTGCACGTGCGATGGTCGTGAACCTTCGGTCAGGTCGTACGCGCCAAGGTGGCTCGACCATCACGCAGCAAGTGGTCAAGAATCTCCTTCTTGACTCCGAGAAGACGTTTCGCCGCAAAGCGCGCGAAGCGTTGCTCGCACGAAAGCTCGAGCAAGAGCTCTCCAAAGACGAGATCCTCGACTTGTATCTGAACCATATCTACTTCGGTCACGGTCGCTACGGCATCGAAGAAGCTGCGCGTGACTACTTCGGTCGGCCTGCCAAAGAACTCTCGATTGCCGAAGCCGCGTTGCTTGCAGGGGTCGTTGCGGCTCCTGAGTCGTATTCGCCGCGCCGCGATCTGAAGAAGGCACTTTCGCGTCGTGGGTACGTGCTCGGTCAGATGCGTGAGCAAGGATTTATCAAGGATCAGCAGCAGTACGAAGACGCAATGAACGAACCCGTTAAGCTCGCTCCAGCTCAAACCGCGGTGAACGAACTTGCGCCGGAGGTCGTCGAAATCGCGCGCCGCATGCTCGCGACCCTCGAGCCTGAGCGCGCCAAGTTGGGTGGGTTCACGATCACCACAAGCATCGACCCGAAGATGCAAGCCGCGGCACGAAAGGCCATTCGCGATGGTCTCGGCGCCTACGACAAGAGACACGCACTCAACACGGGGCTCAAAGTTCCGCCGCTTCCGAAGAAGCCGAAGGGCAAGGGAAAGGGCGTTGTCGAGGTGTCACCAGCATTCTCAGGTACGCCCGACTTCGATCATCACAGGGTTCTTGTCGGCGTCGTTCTCGACGCCGATGACAATGCAGCTACTTTCGACGTTCGCATCGGTACCGCTGTCGGAACAGTCAAGTTAACTGACTATGAACGCTACAACCCTGGAAAGCTCGCCCCGAGCAAGTATGCCCCATCTGGAGCGTTCGTTCGCGTGAGCATGCTCGCGCCGCTTCCTCAATCGGCAGACAGAGTGCAGACCACGACCAAGGTTCCGCTTCGTCTCGAATCGGGTCCCGAAGGCGCGCTGGTCGCCCTTGACGTTCGCACGCGGCAAATCCTCGCACTCGTAGGTAATTACGAAGCCGTGAGCGGCGGACTCGATCGCGCGACGCAGTCGCGGAGGCAGCCCGGGTCGACGTTCAAACCGATCGTCTATTCGTACGCGTTGCATGCGCGCAGAGTTACCCCTGCGACGCTCATTGACGTATCGCCCGAAGCGTTCGAGGGAAACTATCGTCCAACGAACTTCGAGGGCTGGCAGGGGACCGAGGCGATCCGCCTTCGGGATGCGATTGCCAATTCCGTCAACATTGTTGCCGTTCGCGTCTTGCGTGACGTGGGTCCGGTAAACGTGGTGCAGTGGGCACAATCACTCGGCATCGCTTCGACCCTCAAGCCCGACCTATCGCTCGCGCTCGGAAGCTATGAGGTAACGCCAACCGAGCTTGCCGGCGCCTATGCGACGTTTGCGGCGGGCGGTGTGTACGCTGAGTCGCACGTTGTGACAAAGGTGGTGGGCCCTGATGGAAAAGAAGTGCCGCTGCCCATGGCGTCGCCCTCGCGCAAGGTCCTTGATGAGGCCGAAGCGTACGTAACGACAAGTTTATTGACGAGTGTTGTCGAGTACGGAACCGGCGCAAAGGCGCGCGCGCTTGGCAGGCCAGTCGCAGGGAAAACCGGCACGAGCAACCAAGCGAAAGACACCTGGTTTGCCGGGTACTCGCCCGAAATCACGGCGGTCGTCTGGGTCGGCTATGACGACGGGAAGCCGCTTGGGGGAGCCGAAATGGGCGGCTCGACGGCTCTTCCGATTTGGGTGAACTTCATGAAATCCGCGCACGAAGGAAGGCCACGTAGCGAGTTCTCCAAGCCGGCTTCGGGTCTGACGGTCGTAAAAATCGATCGCAAGACGGGCCTCATTCCTTACGAAGGGGACACGGAGACGTTTGAGGAGGTGTTCCTCGCGGGTTCGGAGCCCATCGACGTCTCACCGCTTCCCGTGCCCGACGGAGGAGTCGAAGCGGGCCTTCTTGATGCCAGCGTCGCGGTCACCATCGACGCGAGTGTCCCTCTTGCGCAGGTGCCACCTTCGCAACCACCTGCGACCCAAGAAGCTGGCGTCGTGCATTGATGCGGGTCGGACCCTTCCTTTGTGCGATGGCCTATTCTAGCCTTGCTAGCGCCGCGACTTCCCTTGAATCGCTCGCGATACAGGTTGTCAAACAACTTGACGATAAGTTGCCGCCAGGTGCGCAAGTTGCCATTGGCAAGATGGCGACCGACCAGCCCATCGCGAATACGGCTGGGCTCACGACACGCATCGCCGAGCATCTAATTTCGCGCATTAAGAGTGGATCACTCGCGCGCGATGTTCACGACGGCGCGGCAGCTCGACTTGCGCGGAGGTCGACCGTTCTTCTCTGGCCTCAACTGCTGTCAGGCACGGTGAGTGTTACGGCTCAAGTCTTCGTGCCTGACCCGAACGTTTGGGTGCGTGCCAAAGAGAGAGAGAACCCACTCGTCGCACAAACGATCGCGTTCTCGCAAGCCGACGTCGAACTGCGCCAGTTCTTGCCTCCGATCGCGCTCGAACGGATGAAATCGAGCGTCTTTGGTTACGAAAAATTCGACGACAACGACGCGCCCCTTGCCATCGCTTGCGGTGAGATGGGAGGCAGAGGAACCCTGGTGGTCGTCTCGCGCAACGAAGTGCGTACCGGTCACCTGAGTCAGGGTCAGGTGCAATGGGAGCAAAAGGTCAAGTGGGTTGACATTGCCCGGCGCGTGCCCGTGCCACTACGCGAGCCCATCGTCACGGCGCTCTTTCACACCGACGTCTCACATGGAACCCTGTGGGTCGGGTCCTCCGATCGCGGCGGCGCCATCTTCAATGGCAAGACTTGGAAGGCCGTCGATGGCCTGCCGATGCTTGTCGATCCGGCAAGTGATTCGATGTGGTGCGCGAGCACAAAACCGATGGATAACGCATTGTCAGGCGTCTTGACGAACTGTCGTGGCATAGAGGCGCCGATGGTTTTCCCGGCTCATGAAGCGCAACTGGCCCAATCGTTTGACCGCGTTCTCCTTCGCCCGCTGGGCGGCGAGCTCACGATACGCGATGCAACGGGCGCGAGCATCGAGCTTGAAGGAGCCGAGGCCGGCGCCCTCAGCGACCTGAACCAAGATGGGTTACCTGAGGTGATCTTGTCCACAAACGAACCAGCAAGTATTCGTGTAGCGGTGGTTACGGGGCAAAGCGTTCAGCAAAAGTTGCAACTCGAAGTGCCGCACCCAGTCGTGTCGATCGCAGTGTGCCCGGCGGAGCTGGACGCGCGCCCGAGCGTGCTCGCGCTCACCGCGCAAGAGGTGATCCGTGTTCGGTGAGTTTGACCGACGAACGCTGTTGCTCGGGGGCGGCGCGTTTTTCCTCGCGCCCGTTGCGCGCGCGGCGAAGCGCAGCGTTGCTGGAGGTCGCCTGTCGTTTCGTGTTCCATGGCCAATGTCGCACATCGATCCGCACTCGCTATCGGACATGGGCGCCGCGCTTTTTGGGCCGGCATTGTTCGACACGCTCTATCGCATCGGTGCTTCGGGCTACGAGCCTGCGCTCGCGGAAAAGGAGCCCACACAGCACGGGAACAAGTGGCGCGTGCAATTGCGCGAGGGCATCTTGACTGCCGCTGGAAGGCCGATTCGCGGTCGTGAAGTGGTATCGTCTGTAGAGCGCGCACGATCAAAAGGCGCTGCGGGGTGGCTTGCAAGCGTGGGCAGGGCACGGGCCGTTTCCGAGCTCGAGGTTGAATTCGTCGCTGGCGACGATCAGAAGCTGATGGCCGCGTTGTCATCGCCGATTGTTGCGATCATTCCCGGGGAATTTCGACCTGATTTTCCGGACGGTACAGGTCCTTTCCGAGTTTCGTTGGCGCGTGAGCAGGCCACATTTCGCCGCAATCCCAACGCGGCGATGGGCCCCGCATTTCTCGAAGAGATGAGGGTACGAGGGTGCGCCGAAGTTTCGGATTCGCTGCGCGCCTTCGAGTCGGGCAAAGATGATCTCGGTTGGCTGGGCACCGGCCTCTACGAGTCGCGTAAGGGGGCGAAGTTGGTGGATGCGGGCGCTCTCGGCTGGGTGCTGCTGGCGACGGGCAAAGAGGCGGGCAGTTGGGATACGCCCGGCGCCGCGCAATCGCTAGCCGATGCGATTTCGTACGGGTCGATGGCACACCTCAAGCTTGGGCCGGCGTGGGCTGAAAGCGGGGCCGAGCGATGGCAAGGCCCTCCTTGCGAGCTGATCGTGGTCGACGACTGTCCGTGGCTCATCGAAACCGCAAAGACACTTTCAGCACTCGTTGGCACTCCTGGTCATGAAGTCACGACCAAACCGGTGTCGCCACAGGAGTTTGCAATGCGCCGTAAGAGTCGACAGTTTGTGCTCGCGCTCGACGTTGCGCGTTCCTTCGCCGCAACGTCGTTTGGCGCCTATGCAGCCCTTGCTGCGGCAAGCGATCCGTCCAACGCTGCGACGATGTCGAAACGCCCACCCCTCGGCGTTCGCGACGCTCGCTCACATGGTCGACAATTTCGCGTCGGTGTTGTCGGTGAGGTTCGGGCCGAATTTGGACGAACCGGCAATCTCCGCATCGAAGCAGAAAAGCCGAGCGGCGTTGCTTGGGGCGCCGCCAGAATCGACGCGCCGAGACGACAAGCACAAAGGACGCCGTAGGCTATGCGCCTCGCACCGCGGCTCGTGATCGCGTTTGGCGCGGTTGCGGTCCTGTGCGTCGGAGGCCTCGGTGCCGCGCTGCGCGAAGACCGTCGTGCGCGCGAAACCTCGCGCTTCGACGATGAGGTAAAGAGCGCTTGCTCGCGCGTGGCAGACGAAATTTCCCTTCAGGCGGAACGCGATCAGAAACTCGTAAAGGGTGCCTGCCAGTCCGGTGCACTCGCCGTTCGCGCGCTCATCGCGATCGAATCAGGTGAGCTTGCCGACCGACGCGTTGCGCTTGCAGCGCTCGTTCCAGCAGAGCGCGAAGCGTTCGATCTCGATGAGCTCATGCTTGTGAGCGATCGCGCCGAGGTGCTTGGCGCTGATCCACGAACACTTTTTTCGCGATCACGAGATGAAATTGCGGCGCGTCTTCCAAAGGAAAAACCGGTCTTCCAAATTGTGCCTAAGCAAGTTGCAATTGCCGTCGGTTGTACGAAAGCCCACGGGAGCAGGAGTGCGTCGCTGCTCGGTCTTCGCAAAGTGGAACCGCTATTGTCACGCGTCGCAAGGACCGCAAATGTAACCGCGACGATTGGTGCCGGCGCACCGTCGTCGCCGACGCTGGCGACAGCGGTATGTCAGGTGGTTGACACGAGCGGCAACAAGTTGAGTATCGCCGTCTCGACTTCGAAGGCTGCACTCACTGAGCAGTTGCGCCGTCTTGACGAGACGGTGGTGTACGCCGCGCTGGCCGCTCTTGGTCTCGCGCTCGTCGTGGCGTTCATCTTGGCGCGCAGTCTTGGCCGTCCACTTGCGCTACTAGCCAACGAAGCTCGAAAAGTCGCGCTCGGCGAAGCCAAGCCGATCGCGTCCGAAGGAAGCGGCGAAGTCGCCGAGCTCGTCATCGCATACAACCGCATGATCGACGATCTGCAGAGTGCACGCCGTCGGCTTTCGTTCATGTCGCGCGTTGCCGCGTGGCGGGAGGTTGCGAAACGCGTCGCTCACGAGGTTAAGAACCCGCTCGCACCGATTCGCGCAGCGGTTGAGACGTTGCGCAGGCTCCGCGCACGCCGGGATCCCGCGTTTGACGGTTACTTCGACGAAGCAACCAGCACCGTTCTCGCCGAAGTGCACCGGATCTCAACAATCGTAACTGAATTTAGTCAATTCGCGCGCTTGCCCAGACCCCGCCTTGAGCCGGTCGACGTTGCCGAAGTTGCGAAGCACGCGCTCGTTCTCAACGAGGCGGCCGCTCCGGACGTGAAGTTCGATCTGCGCCTGCCGTCTTCGATGCCGCTCGTGAAGGCCGATCGCGACCAGCTCGTGCAGGTCTTGCTCAATTTGATTGCCAACGCGATCGATGCGACTCGTGGTCGGCCGTCGCCGCAAATTGCGATCGTCGTTGAGCGCGAAGGGAGCGATCGATTTCGCATTTCGGTGACTGACAACGGGGGAGGCATCCCCGAGAGCGTTGGCGAACGTCTATTCGAGCCGCATGTCACGACCAAGCCGCACGGCACTGGGCTTGGTCTTGCGATCGCGCGTCGCATCGCAGTCGAGCACGGCGGCGATTTGTGGCTCGGCGCTACAAGTGCGACTGGCTCGACGTTTGTTCTCGAGCTCCCGATTGAGCCGAACGTGAGCCAACGCGGCGAAGAGGAAGACGTTGGGTTACCTCGGTTGTAACGCCGAAACAGCGTGGTCAATTTCACACGTTGCCGGTCGTTTTCCCTAATGTGGGGCCAAGTTTCGGCCGTTTGGTGCAATGGGGGTTCGAGATGGGTAGAAGCTGGATCCAGGTACCGCGATCGATCGGTATTTTGTGCGCACTCGGTGTCGCGATGGCGTCAACGCCCCTTCACGCTGCCGGAGTGGTCCATGCGGACGCGATTGACGCTCCCATTGTCTCCGCTTCCATCCTTCAAGGTTCCGAGGTCAAGCTGATCGAAAATGGCAAGCCGGTTGACCTTGCGACACAGCGGCCGCCGCTCATTGCAAGCCGCCCTTGGGTCCTTGTCGCGACGCTCGCCAAGCAACAGGGAGACGTGAAGAAGGGGCGGTTGCTTGAAGTCGAAGTCAACAACGGAGGGCACACAGAAGTTCGCTCGTTCCCGTTTGACACGGCATTCGAGGGGAACAAGGCCTTCCCGAATGCCGGCGAGAACTCCCATGGGCAATTCGCGGCAAGCACCTTCGGCGTGGGCACGACCATTCGATTTCGAATTACGTCAGCTGAGCCTGGATCAACGTTGGGCATCGTACCGGGCGCTCACCGCTTTCCGCGCGAAGGTGGCTGGTTCAAGCCCGCACTCGTCGAAACTCCAACGCTCCGCGTTCGCATTGTTCCCGTACTTTTTAAGACGTCCACGGCGGACCCATCCTTTTCAGAAAGGGACCCCACCCTTCCGGAAAGAGTGGGACGTTCCTTGCAAAACTTGCTGCAGAGCCTCTTTCCTGTCCAGCGTGCCGAGGTCGACGTCGGGTTGCCCATCCACTTCAACGGTCCCCTTACGCCGACCATCACGTCTCAATTATTCGCAGCCGTCGCCCTAAGGCGGATGCGTGATCACGCGACCGACACTTACTACATGGGCTTCGTTGTTCCGAACTCCCAGGAAGACAAAAACCTCATCAGCACGTTACCGACGCAACCATTCCGTTCGCCACTACGCTGGTATCGCGGCCGGTCTGGGAGACATGCCCGCGCTTAACGTCGCGCACTTTTTTTTGACAGAAAATGAGTTGGTTACCGCAAATATTGCGGCGCACGAGCTTGGCCACAACCTTGGACTCCTGCACGCACCGTGTGGAGGGCCCGCTTCTCCAGATCCAAAGTTTCCGTACGCTGACGGCGGCATTGGCGTGCGGGGCGCCTTCTTTCCCGAACGTGGCGTCGCTAGCATCATTACCCCCGTGGAGAAGAGCGTTCAGAAAAAGAAAGCGTACGATTTCATGTCGTACTGCGGGAGCGGTTACCCTGGTGACAGCTGGATCAGCGACTATAATTACGAAAAACTCTCCAAGGCGATCGCGCGAGTGCCGCGCATCGGAATACTCGCGCGCATGATCGAACTTCGAGCGGGCAAGGCCTACTGGGGGGACGCGATTGAACTTGCCGACAAACCCGTCGACCAGACCGGGGGCAAGAGCACCGTTACGCTCACCCCCATGGCGGGCCACCTCAAGCTCAACGTCGCCGGATTCCGCACCTCATTGGAGCCCGAAACCGTCGATCAAGAAATCGTCGTTCTTGACGAGGCGACCAAGGGACGGGGGTTTGAGTTCACGATTGGCAAGACGAAGTTCACTTTGCCGACTCGCTAGGAAGGAGCGCTGCGGCGAGTCGAGCCCAAAACCAGAGGGGGTCTCGATGTGCACGTCACTATTTGTTCGCATTGATTGGGCTCGAGCGAGCCATCAACGAAATCCAGCAACTGCCACGCGATTAAACGCCTCATAGGTACCGTTACCGAACTGACCATTGGCATTGCTGCCCCAGCACGAAACTGAGCCGTCGGAGCGCAGTGCAAAGGCAGAGTCAAACCCGAGCCCAATGGACCTCACGTTCGTGACTCCGGAGACTGCCACGGGTGTGTTCGAAAACGTGCTCGTCGTGCCGTTGCCGAGCTGCCCATTGGCATTGCTACCCCAGCAGGAAACCGATCCACAACGCACACGAGTGATAGGCGCCGCCAACAATCCCCGTTGCGTCTGTGATTCCCGATACCGTCACTGGCGTGGTTGGACTCGCGCAAGATCGCTCGCGCCATAGTTGTAGCTCAGCACTGGGGCTCCTGGAAGGTGGATGACTGTCGTCGCTGTGTTCGCCGTCGCTAAGTCTTAGAACGCCACCCCATCGAGCCATTACCCACGACGTAGGGATCGCGACGGAGCGCATGTCACCTCAAGCTCGGCCACCGCGGCTCGGACCGCACATCGTCAATGAGCTGAACAATCATCGGTTTGCGCTTCGCACCGCAACGAATCTGTGGTGCAATTTTAGGTCCGATGGACCCCAATCGCTGCGAAACGTTGCATCCGCGGCTGCTGATTGAAGCTACGCGGCGCGATTTTGCGGAGCACCCTGGGTCGACCATTCGAACGATCGAACTCAACCGAGACAGCGGCGCGCATCGGTCGAACACCGACACCAAGCGCCCGGAGCTTGGTCGCCTCGAGTCGGAAATTGAACTGCATGAAACGATCGGCATCGGCGGCATGGGCGTCGTAGTCAATGCGACCCAGCTGTCGCTCGGGCGGCAGGTCGCAGTGAAAACGCTCCCGAACGATGCGACTGAAGATGCTCTGGTCACGCTGATGCTGCGAGAGGCTTGGGTTACCGGTGCGCTGGCGCATCCCAACATCGTGCCTATCTACGACCTGAAAACAACCACAGCTGGCGGGCCCGCCATCGTCATGAAGCGGATCGAGGGCACGTCGTGGGCGGATCTCATCAGCTGTCCCGACATGATTCGCGAGAAATTCGATGAAGTAGACCCCGTCGAATGGAACATCGCGGTCCTCACCGCTGTGTGTCACGCGGTCGAATTCGCGCACACTAAATCGATCATCCATCGTGACATTAAGCCCGCAAACGTGATGGTGGGGCAGCACGGTGAAGTCTATCTCCTCGATTGGGGGCTTGCGCTCAGCACCAAGGCCGATCCCAGTGGACGCCTAGCGGTGGTGGGGCAGCACACCGATTTTGCGGGGACGCCAGCTTACATGGCGCCCGAGATGGCGGACGTCTCCCTCGGCGAACTGACTCCGCAGGTCGACGTCTATCAACTTGGCGCAATCCTCTTCACAATCTTTGCCGGCGTACCTCCGCACCGCGGAACAAATTTCACCGAGTTGATGCGCAGCGTTCTCGCGGCGAAGCCCGTTTTTCCCGAGACGTTTCCTCTAGAGCCCATGGAGATTTGCAGCAGGGCTATGGATCGCGAACCGCGCCTTCGTTACGACGGGGTCCACGCGTTCCGACTCGCCGTTGCAGACTATCTTCGCCATCGTGAATCTTGTCGTCTCGAGAGCAGTGCCGACGTCAGTTACACACTCTTAGTCAAGGCGCTCGCAACCTCGCCCAGTGACGCTCGCGAAATCGCGATCGCTCGCGCGTTGGGCGAATGTCGTTTCGGATTTCGCGCGGCACTCGTGGCTTGGCCTGGCAACGAGAGTGCGCGGCTCGGACTTGATCGCGCCCTTTTCTGCGCGATCGAACACGAGCTCGCCGAAGGCCGCGCGCATAGCGCATCCGCGCTCGTGGATGACATGTCATCGCCACCCGAAGAACTCATCCAAAGGATCAACGCGCACCCGCGCACGTATTCAGATTTCATCTTGCGCGTACGAGAACTCGAAGGGGACGTCGACCCCTCGATTGGGCGCGCCGCAAGGCATGCGAGGATCGCCGCCTTCGCCTTCTTCTGGGGGTCGGGCTCGCTGCTCGCTGCCGCCGCTGGCCATGGGGCTTTTCTGACGCCAGCGACGCTGACCGGCGCGAGCCTCGTGTCCTTCGTCTTCGGTGTGGGGTTGCTTTGGTGGCGAGCTGAGGCCCTGATCACAACCGACCTCAACCGAAAGACACGCGTTACATTCTTGGGCGCGATGGTCCTTCAGTGCTTCGTCGCGTTGGGATGCCTGATTGGGGGAGGGACGGCCCACCACTGTGTGCTCGCATGGACGCTTCTCTGGTGCGTGGTCGAGGGCGTGATGGCGATTTGGGTTGATGG
Source organism: Myxococcales bacterium (assembly GCA_023248735.1). GTDB lineage: Bacteria > Myxococcota_A > Polyangia > Polyangiales > Polyangiaceae > JAHFDX01. The sequence goes on along the minus strand of JAHFDY010000001.1, from coordinate 60,734 downwards.
GCTCTTCCTTCTTTCTGCCGTTCTCCTTGGGTGTGCGGCTGCGATCGGTCTGAGGTGGCCTGGACTGTTGCTCTATGCCGTAGCTTTCGCCAATCTGGGCATCGGTTTGACGGCTTGGCTCGCGAGACGTGCTCGGGGCTCCCTATGACGTCGGACAGAACCACTCTCCTCCCTTCCCGAGTCGTGGTCGCATGAACCCCATGACGCGTGCAGGGGAGGGCGCAAGAGAGCGCCTCTACGTGGTGCTGGTCGCCATCTTTGTCACCAGCCTCGTGCTCGGTGACGTGATCGGTGGCAAGGCGATGGCAACGCCGCTGGGTGCCGTGTCCGTCGGAATGTTACCATTTCCAGTTACATTTTTGCTTACCGATATCGTCAACGACTTTTACGGTCGAAGAGGCGCTCAGTTTTTGACGTTCGTCGGCTTCGCGATGGCCGCCTTCGCGTGGCTTGTCTTGCGTGTAACGACCGCGGTGCCGACCGATCCAGAGTCGTACTTTAGAGAGCATGAGTACGCGCGTATTTTCGGCGGGAGCTCACAGTTGTTCATTGCGTCGATGATCGCGTACATGGTTGGCCAGTTTCTCGATATCTACGTCTTTCAGTTCTGGAAATCGCTCACCCAGTCCAACCACTTGTGGCTCCGGGCTACCGGCTCGACGATCATGAGTCAGTTGGTCGACACGGCGGCCATCAATGCCATCTTCTGGAAGTGGACAGCAGGGAAAGAGTGGAACTGGATCTTCGCCAAAATTATGCGTGAATATGGGATCAAGCTGGTGCTCGCGATTCTGCTTACGCCCATCGTCTACGCGCTTCACGGCATTGTGGTTGGCTGGCTAAAGATCCCACCCGAGCCGGCGGAATCCGCTAAACAATAGGCGTTGAGCGTCGCCGAGTGATGCGAATGAAGAGTTCAAAGAGTAAAGCCAATACGAAGCCTGCCAATCGCCGCGCCAGCCCCGACGTTGTTGAGAAACGACGCGTCGCTCGCCTCTTCAACGACGTACTTGCAGGTAAGCGCATGCCGCTCGACGGGCGGACCGAGAAGCGACGCCAACGCTTGCTCGCCGAACTCGCGTCGGGCAAGCACGGAAATAGAGTACTCAAGCCTATTGATGTTTTGTCTCACGTGAACGAGCTACTCGAACTCGGCGAAACGCTCACGTCGCTGCGCAAGGCGATCAAAGCGAAGCGTCACCTCGAGCCGAGCGACGAGCTGGCCGAAGTGCTCGCCCGTTTGCATAAGGCCTACCACTTTCGCCTCGAGGCCTATCGGTTCCTGGGCGCGGGCGATGAGCTCTTGTGCGCCGCAGGCATCGTTCTTTCGCCGAAGCGCAAGCGAAAGCAGACGTGATGCGCGCGCAAGCGATAGGTCGTACGTTAGCGTTCTTGAGCGTTGCAAGTGTGGGCGTTGCCAGCGACCTGAGCGGCGTTGTAGCGCGCGTAGGTCAATCGCCAATTGGGGCAAGCATCGTGCAACAGAAAATGCGCGCAATGCACCTTCTCGAACGCGAGCGTTATGGCGAGAATCCCGAGAAGGCGGTGCGAGGCTACGTTGAGCGGGTGCTGGTTCGCGACGCTCTCTTGGGCAACGAGAGCACAGCGAGGAGCTTGAACGCGGATCCACTTACGCGATTTCGCGTCGAGCGTGCGCTATCTCGCGGGCTTCTTCGCGAGGTCGAGAGGCAGCTTGGAGAGGCCTCGAACATCAGTGTCGAAGACGCACGTGCATATTACGCATCTCACGCCGCTCAATTTTCGTCGCCCGAAAAAATAGGCCTATTTCGTATTTTGCTTCCGACGAGAGCCGCCGCGGTCGAGGCAATTACCAAACTAAAGAAGAAGCTCACACTCGACGCGTTTACGAAGATCGCTCGTGATGAGAGTCTCGACAAGGCGACGTACCTTCGCGCAGGGAGTCTTGGCCTCGTCGCGCCAGATGGCGTCTCCGATTATGTTCACGTTCAAGCCGACAAGGCGGTCATTGACGCCGCGCGTTCGGTCAGAGATGGGGAACTCGTTCCAACACCCATCGCGGAGGGTGATCACTTTGCAGTCGTATGGCGACGGGGCACAGTTGTGGCGAGGCAAGTCTCGTTCGAGACGGCTACTGAGGAGATTCGCCGAACGCTGTGGCGTCAACGTTTCGAGCTGAGAAGCAAAGAGCTCATCGAATCGCTCCGAGCGACGAACGTCAAGCGAGTGAACGATGCGCTCGTTGCGGAAATCGATCCTCCCAAGGTTGAACCCCCGATGGTCGTACGAGGGACGCAGCCGCTGCCCGAGGAATGAGCGCGTCGAACACTGTTGGCACGCTCGTAAGCAATTGGTGCATGAAGAATCGCGCGACTGGTTGGTACCTAACCTTCCAATGCGCTCTACTGTGACGCAATGCTCGCGCAACCGACATCTCGTTTGACCGGGCGCGATCTTGGTCTCGTGACGCTCATCTGTCTTTCGTGGGCGGGGAACTTTCTCGTCTCGAAGCTTGCTCTGCGCGAATTTTCGCCTTTCTTGTTTACGGCGTTGAGGCTTGCGTTGCTCGCGACGTTGCTCGCAAGATTCGTCAAGCGCCCACCTGAGGGACAATGGCCACGGATGATCGCCGTCGCGCTCTCGAACGGCGTCTTTCATTTTGGTCTCAGCTTTTGGTCGCTCAAACTCTCGAAGACGCTCGCATCACCGTCCATCTTGATGCAGAGCCATGTGCCAATCGCCGCGCTGCTTGCGTGGTGGGTACTCGGCGAGCGCTTTCATTGGCGCACGGGCGCCGCGATTGCGTTGAGCTTCGCTGGCGTCCTCGTGCTCGGCTTTGACCCTGCGGTTCTCGAGAGTCCAATGGCGTTGATGCTCATGCTGGTGTCCGCCCTCTTTCTCGCGGTTGGAACGGTTCTCATGCGAAGCCTGAAGGGCATGACCGTCGTGAGCCAGCAGGGATGGACCGCACTCATTGGCGTGGGGCCTCTCTTCATCGTGAGCCTCTTGTTCGAGAAAAATGTACTTTCGTCAGTTGCGAACGCAAGTTGGCTGGCGTGGATCGGCGTGGCTTACGCGGCGATCATGGCCTCCCTTGTGGGGCACGGATTGTTCTACGTGCTCACGCAGCGGCATCCGGTTGCGCGCGTGTCCCCTTACCTGCTCGCGACGCCACTTCTTGCGACGTTGCTCGGCGTTGTCTTCATGCACGACACGATAGGATATCGCATGCTGATCGGCGGAGCCATGGTGCTCTCGGGCGTCCTCGTCATCGCACTGGGCAGGCGACCCGCCGCGCTCAAGGTCTAAAGGTCACGGAGAAGCAGTCGACGATGCAGTCGTCTGACGACAATCGTTCAGTGCAACGCGTGCGTCGAGGGTGTCTTCTCGGCGACGGGCTTCGCGACACGTGGCGCTTTCCGCCGTCCCCCAAACATCGACGCAACGACAATCGCAACCACCGACGTTACAAGAGTCGCGTACAAGGCCCAGCACCACGTAAACCGAAGTGGAAGCTCAAGGCCCATTGGTAACCGTTGAGGCTTCGGCGGATTCGCAAACAACGCTGCGGCCGTGATGCCAGGGATCGCAGCGAGAAATGCGACTGCGACGCGTCCCGTTTGCATGTGATGAATCGTCCGCCGGCTTAGCGCGAACGGAATGAGCAAGAACCACGCGACGCCGCAAGCCCAAGTCCATCCCAGCCGATTTGAGACGCCTGGTCCCGTGAGGAGCGAGTCTTCCGGAAGGGTCCGGTGAATCCACGGCATGAGGAAGAGCGCCAGCCCAACGGCCGCCAAGAGGACCAGGAGCCCACGCCCTTTGCCGGCGAAATGAAACGGAACCCGTTCCATTTCGGGTGCAGAGACGACAGAGCCCTCACTGACTGCGTCGTGTGAAAGCGGGAGCTTTGCGAGCGATTGAAGCTTCATGCCGCAGACGGGACAGGTGTCCCGTTCGTTGGGGCTGAAGAGTTCGCGACAAAAGGGGCAGGCGACGAGGCCCATGAACGGGAAGGATAACTGATTGTTCGAGGAGAGGTAGGTGCTGCGCAATCACCCTGCTCGAGCCTACAATGCGCCTGATGCCGAGGCCTGCCCTACTTGAACGACCGCGCGTGGACCAGTGGCTCCTCTCGCATCCCGGTTGGGCACGCGAAGGCGATGCGGCCATCACCAAGCGGTTCACTTTCGCTGATTTTTCCGCGGCTCTCGCATTTGCTGTGCGCGTCGGCCTCGCAGCTGAGAAGCACGATCATCATCCAGATCTCACGCTCGGTTGGGGCTACGCGACCGCACGATGGTCAACGCACGATGCAGGTGGCGTCACCGATCTCGACCTGCAACTTGCCGATATTTGTGACGGCGTGGCGTCGCGATGAGCAAGCGCGAAGTTCTGCAAGATGAATCACTGCAAGCTGCACGAGGCACGCTCGCGGGGAAGTTGCGCGCGATCGTTGGTGACCTCGATATCCCTCGCTTCGAGGAGGCCCTCACTCATCCGAGTTACTCCAACGAAGCGCGCGTCCGCGACAACCAGCGCCTCGAGTTCCTTGGCGATGCCGTGCTTGAATTGTGCGTGAGTGAACTATTGGTGACGGCCTATCCCGACGCGGACGAAGGTGCGCTTACGCGGATGCGTGCAGCGTTAGTCAACGGCAACGCGCTTGCGGAATGGGCGCGCGAGCAGAATCTTGGGGACTGCCTTGCGGTGGGTAAGGGTGCACTGTCGAGCCGCGATCGCGAGCAAACGAACGTGCTTGCGGACTTGGTCGAAGCGATTGCTGCAGCGATCTACGACGCGGGTGGTTTGCCAAGCGCACGGCTGTTCATGCGCGCCATCGTCGGCGAAAAGGTTGCGAACGCGGATCAGATTTCCAGCCTCGATCCAAAAAGCGACCTACAAGAATTCGTGCAGAGCCAAGGCAAACCGACTCCAACGTATCGGCACGTAGGAACGGTGGGCTCCCAACACGAGCCCACGTTCGAGGTTGCAGTGCTCGTAGGCGACGAGGAAGTTGCTCGAGGGACAGGTCGATCCAAGCGTCAGGCGGAACGCGCGGCTGCCGAAGCGGCGCTACGCGTGGTCAAATTGTAACAACAAGCGTACTATTTTACAAAGGTAAACCGACTATCGAAGCGTGCCATCGCGTGGCATGAAGCGCAGGGCCTCTGATCGAGATCGATCGCCTCGCGCTTTGCGTCATACGCCCGGTAGGCCCAGCCAACGCCTCCGTCTTGTCGTTCTTTGCGCATCGCGAGATAGAGCACCGGTGAGGTTTCCTTTTCGCCCTCAAAGTGTGCGGCGACGATCTCGCTGCCGATTGGCGCTTCCACGCCCGTTGAGATCGCATCGATCGCGCCACGGTTTGCCCAGACCTCAATCGTAAAGCGCCTGTACGAATGGCCTTCGGCATAAAATCGATCGCCCATGCGCGTGCCAATCGATGCGAGTGCAGGCATTGTGTCTCTCGTCTTGGTCGCGGAGCGTGAGGACTGCGGTGCGGCGACTTCATGGGCGTCGTCAGAAACCCCGAACGGGATCATGGGTTCGGGCAGGCAGGCCAAAAGCAAGAGCGCGACGACGGGGGCCAAACGTTGCGGCACGCCCGAGATGGTACATAGTAGGAGGACTAACTTAGGGAGATAGTGACGATGATCTGTGCGTGCAGAGCTTCGCTCTGGATCGTGATTGCATTCCATGCGGCCTGCTCGTCTGATCCGCACGTCACCGCAGCCGACGCTGGCGCAGCAGATGCAAACGCAGCCGAGACCTCGGCGGATACTGGCGCCGCGAAAGGCATCTCCATGGTCTTTGCGGCGGACTTCGCGCGTGGAACCGGGTGTCGCGCACCTACAGTCGACACACTGAACAAGGGTTGCGATATCTACTTTGCAACGCTCGACACGGCGACCGGCGCAGTCTCAGACGTAAGGCGCATCACAACCGCCGACGAGCCCGAGGCCTTTCCTTCGATCGGAAAAGAAGGCGCCGTCTACTTCAACGTCTACTCCGGTGCTGCGACAAGCATCGGCTACGCGGTCGGTGGAAAGACAGGAATTCTGCTCGCGAGCGCGAACCATCTCTCACTCGCGGAGGACGGCACGAAGGTCGTCTATGGCGACACGAATGGAAACAAACTGATGACAGCCGATCTGAGCACAGACGGAAGGTCACTCGTGAGCAGCATGGCGCTCACGGGCGAGACGAGGCAATTCGAGCCTGAAATCGCAGGTGACCACGTGATCTTCTATCAAGAGTTTCCGAACGCAACGACGAAAAATGCGCAGGGTCGCCTCTACAATGTGACAAGTAAATTGACTGTCGACTTTACAGACCAAGACGGCTCGGCGCACTGCACCCTCAGTCCGAAGGGCACCATCGGCACTTGCAACAACGCGACGCAAGGTGGCGTGCGTGGTCGTACCATTAGTGGCGACAACCTTGGCGACATGAAGACGATCATCGATCTCAAGAGCCCCACCGACATGGGCAAGATTGATCCCGAATATGCCAATTGCACGTCAGTTTCCTTTAACTTTCCGACGTTTTGTGGAGATGACACGCACGTCGTGATCGGTGCCGTGTGCGCAAAGGGCACGGGTGGCGAACACGGATCGAACGGAGTGCTCTCGAAGCTCTTCTTGGTGAACCTCGAAGGAACCGAGCCGCGGTTCACGAATCTTGGTGACGCGCTTGCGACGCAAGCTGGCGGGGCCGGAAGAGACTCAATGACCGCGGGGTGCATCAAGTAAGGGGACGTTGTGAGCGCTTGCGGTCCTGTCGTGGTCGGGGCAAACGCTGCGGATGCCGCGCTCGACCAACGACACGCCGCGTCTGCGCGCGGCGCCGATTTCACCGCCGTTTCATGTGGTACTCGTCGAACCTGAGATTCCGCCAAACACGGGCAACATTGCGCGCTTGTGTGCGGCCACGGCGTCTCCGCTGCATCTTGTGGGGACCCTCGGTTTTCGAATCGACGAGCAGGCCGTTCGGCGGGCGGGGGTTGACTATTGGCATCTCGTGGACGTGCGGCGGCACGACGACTTTGAACGCTTCTTGAGCGCGTTCGCGAACGACTCGCCGGGAGGGAAGCTGCACCTCTTTAGTGCGGTCTCTCGACGGAATTATGTCAGCGCTGGTTACGAAAAGGGCGACGCGCTCGTTTTCGGTCGCGAGAGCGTCGGTCTACCCGAAGCGTTGTTGATGCGATTTTCGGATCGCGCGGTCAGCATCCCAACGCTCGGTGCAGTGCGCTCGCTGAATCTTGCAAACGCTGCGTCGATAGCGCTCTATGAGGCTTTGCGACAAGTTAATGCACTTGACGAAACGCACCTCGGCTAGGCGTGGCAGGCCGGCGTCCTGCGGGACGCGCTCAGAAGTCGTGGACGTTACTTCGCCGCTGCGTCCTGAGTTGCTCCACCATCAGCGGCTGACTTTTCTTTGCAAGAGGCGACGAAGGACAGGAAAGAATCGCAACGCGAGGCGCCGTACGTCTTGTTGGAGCACGTCGCGTACTCGTTCAAGCACTGATAGTAGATGTCGGCGTCCTTCTGGCACGCCGGCGTCAGAGCGCTGTAACCCGTGGCTGTGTTGCAATCGGAAACGCTGGTGCCGTCGCAGGCGCTCTTGTTGCTGCAGTACTGCGTTGAGGCGTTGCCTCCACAGGCAACGAGGGCAAACACACCAGAGGTGAGGAGGGAGAGTGCGAGGCGTTTCGACATTGGAATCGCGAAATAATGGCGATCGCGGTCCGCGCGCAAGTCTAGTTTCACAGAATTGCCAAAAGGAGGAGCTTTTCTAGGTGCTTA
>JAHFDY010000001.1:0-52934 GCA_023248735.1 Myxococcales bacterium | reverse complement strand
GCCGCGATGCCGGTGACGTGCTGGCCGAGGACCAACGTGTGGATATCGTGGGTGCCTTCGTAGGTGTAAACGGTCTCGAGGTTGCAAAGGTGGCGCATCACGGGGTACTCGAGCGTGATGCCGTTGCCACCAAGGATGTCTCGGCACACGCGCGCGATTTCGAGTGCGGCACGCACGTTATGACGTTTCACCATACTGACGTGAGCAGGCGTGAGCTTGCCTTCATCTTTGGTGCGTGTGACCTCGAGCACGAGGAGTTGCGCATTCGTGATCTGCGTGAGCATTTCCGCGAACTTCGCTTGTACGAGCTGGTGCGACGCGATCGGCTTACCTGCAAACTGCACGCGATGCGTTGCGTAGTCGACCGCGCAGTCAAAGCATGCCTGCATCGCCCCAATGACGCCCCAGCTGATGCCAAACCGGGCCGAAGTGAGGCACGACAAGGGGCCTTTCATGCCACGCACGTTGGGCAAGACGGCATCTTTCGGAATGCGAACGTCCTCGAGAATGAGTTCGCTCGTGACGCTTGCGCGGAGGCTCATTTTCTTGTGAATGAGGCGCGCTTCGAAACCCTTGATGCTCGTTGGAACCAAGAACCCACGGACGTCGCCGGAGACTCCGCCGACCTTTGCCCAAACGAGCGCCACTTGGGCGAGGTTGCCGTTGGTGATCCAGCGTTTGGTTCCGTTCAGCACCCAAGAGTTCCCGTCGTCGATGGCGACAGTGCGCATCCCGCTTGGGTTGGAGCCGTAGTCGGGCTCAGTGAGACCAAAGCAACCGATGATGTTACCTTTCGCCATCTCCGGTAGATATTTCGTCTTTTGGTCTTCTGATCCAAAGGCGTGGATGGGGTACATGACCAAGCTGCCTTGCACGCTCGCGAAGCTACGGATACCCGAGTCGCCACGTTCCAGCTCTTGCATGGCGACTCCGTAGCCGGTCTCGGAGAGACCTGCACAGCCGTAACCCTGGAGGTTGCAACCCAAAAGCCCAATATCGGCAATTTCCTTGACAAGCTCGGTGGGAAACGTCCCGCGCTCAAAGTGATCGGCAATGATCGGCAACACACGCGCGTCAACGAAGGCGCGAACGTTGTCGCGAACAGCGCGTTCTTCAACGGTGAGATGGCGTGCGACATTGAGAAAGTCGGGCATTGTGCCCACCTATCACGAGAGCGTGCTGGCTTGAACCTTTCAAGAAAGGCCCTCGTTGTTAAGGCGCTTGACCATGTTTGCGACACAATGGCCTGCACGCGCCGACGATTGTTGACGTGGGCTCACGTTCTTGTCACGCGCGCAATGATCGCCTCGACCGATGCCGGCAGATCGTCTTCTGGCGTGAACGCGTTGCGGGCGGCTGGGTTCACGGTGATAGCGACGATGCCGGCTTTGGCACATGCGGTTGCTGCCGGTGGGTCGACAACCGCGCAAAGGATGCCGCGATCGAAGAGTGCCCGCTCTGCTTGTCGTGCGATGGCTTCGTTCGTGGCGTTCACGACCAGTCCAGTGTGGCCCAAGCGATCGGCACGTTCCGACTCCGTTACGACGCCATCGTGGGGGACGTCGTTCTTCGTAACCGCGTCAATCATCCCGGCTCCAACCGTGTCGTTGGTGAGCGGGTCGATCAAAATAAAACTGCCGAGCGTACGATTTTCTCCGTACGTGCCTAGAACGAGTGCGCGCTGCCCGCGAAATTCGACGTGAGCGATCGTGTTGAGATCGATCACCGACGCGGGCGCGTCGACGAGTGTCTCGAGGTCGACCATCGAGAGCACGCGGTTGACGATCACGCGAATCGATCGCGTTCCACTTTTTAGCCAGTAGCTCTTGTTTGTCTCGAGGGGCTGAGTACTCATCCACACGACACGTGCGGTCCAAGAGGATGCAACTCGAAGGGTCGAGCCTCCCCCCGCGATGACATCACCTCGACTGACATCGATCTCATCGGCAAGACGCAAAACAACACTCTCGGGCGCAATGGCCTCGTTGACTTCGCCTCGTGGGGTCTCGATTGCCATGACGCGCGACGCTCGCCCCGACGGAAGAATAGACACGCGTTCGTTTTTCCGAACGCGGCCAGCCGCGAGTTGCCCTGCAAAACCTCGGTAGTCGAGGTTCGGTCTCAGCACGAGCTGCACCGGCATACACAACGGCCGGCTGCTTTCGTCATCGCGCGTAGGTACCCGTTCGAGAAGTTCCAAGAGCGTCGGGCCGTCATACCAGGGCATGGCGTTCGAGCGGTTCGCAACGTTGTCTCCCCGCATGGCGCTAAGAGCGATCGTGTGGACCGCGCGAAAGGCAAGGGGCTTGACGAATGTCTCGACGTCCCGCGCAATGTGCTCGAACGTGACCTGGTCGTAGCCCACGACGTCCATCTTGTTGATTGCGACGACGAGCTCCGAAATCCCCAGCAGCGACGCAATGAATGCGTGACGTCGCGTTTGCGTTAGCAGGCCATAGCGCGCGTCGATAAGCACGACAGCGAGGCGCGCGGTGGATGCACCCGTGGCCATGTTGCGCGTGTACTGCTCGTGCCCTGGCGTGTCGGCGATGATGTACTTCCGCTGTGGCGTCGAAAAGTACCGGTACGCAACGTCAATCGTGATGCCCTGCTCGCGTTCTGCGATGAGTCCGTCCGTGAAGAGGGAGAAATCGATCTCGGCACCCGCCATCTTTGAGGCATGCCGAACAGAGGTCAGCTGATCGTCTGCGAGCGCGCCGACGTCGTGAAGGAGGCGTCCAATCAACGTCGACTTGCCATCGTCGACGGAGCCAACGACCACGAATCGCAGAAGCTCCTTCTGTTCGTGGCGGGCGAGATAGTCGAGCACGTCGATGGGCATCAGAAATAGCCCTCGCGTTTCTTGTTCTCCATCGATCCATCTTCGTCGTGATCAATCAAGCGTCCTTGGCGCTCCGAATGCCGAGCTTCGATCATCTCGCGAATGACGTCTGGCAACGTTGCTGCGGTTGACCGAATCGCGCCACTCAGCGGGTAGCAACCGAGAGTGCGAAAGCGGACGGACTCGACGTTGACCTTCTCGTTCGGACGCAAGGGCAAACGCCCGTCGTCGACCATGATGAGCGCGCCATCGCGTTCAACAATCGGTCTGGGTGCCGCGAGGTAGAGCGGCACGATCGGAATTTTCTCGAGCCACGTGTATTGCCACACATCGAGTTCGGTCCAATTCGAAAGCGGGAACACGCGCATGCTCTCGCCTTTGTGGAGCTTCGTGTTGTAGGTCGTCCACAGTTCGGGCCGTTGATTCTTGGGGTCCCACTGCTGGTTTTCGTCCCGAAACGAGAACACGCGTTCCTTCGCGCGCGAGCGTTCCTCGTCGCGGCGTGCCCCACCGATTGCGACGTCGAATTGGTGCTCCCCGAGCGCTTGTAGCAGCGCCTGCGTCTTCGCAAGCGTCGTGTACCTCTGGCTGCCGTGATCGAATGGGTTGATGCCATCGGCGATCGCCTTGAGGTTCGTGTGCACGATCAGTCGAAGGTTCTCCTCGCGACAGAATCGGTCGCGAAACGTGATCATTTCGCGGAATTTCCACGTGGTATCAATGTGGAGCAGTGGAAAAGGCACGCTTGCGGGCGCAAATGCTCGCTGTGCAAGCCGCGCGAGGACAGTCGAGTCTTTCCCGATGCTGTAGAGCATCACGGGATTCTCGAATTCGGACGCAACCTCGCGAATGATCTGGATGCTCTCGGCCTCGAGTTGCCGAAGGTGGGTAATGCGTGGGGAGGCGGCTGTCACGTATAGTAGACATGTGTCTACTATAACGAATGCGCCGCGCAAGGTGGGGCTCGCGAAGAGCCGCCCTCGGAAACGACCCCGCACCATAAAAAAACGGGGCCCGATGGCGGCGGCCCCGTTTCAAGCCGCAAAGCGGCAAACATGTTCAAACACCCCGCAAGGGGGGCTTCGCTTCACCCAAACACTACTTCGTTGTGGTGTCGATCACGCACTGAACGCTGCGCGAGCGCCCGGCGCTGGTCTTGGAGCCCGATACGACGCCTTTTTGAAGTTCGCATTCGTGATCGCTCTCGCAACCAACGCTCTTGCACTCCTTGTTCACGCACGCTTGGTACTTGAAGCCAGTGGGGGTGTCGCAGTCGAGATCGGTGCCACAGGGCGTGATGCACTTGGTCTCGCGGCAGAATGCCTCAACGTTTTTCGTGTAGGCGATGCACTCGCGGTTTGATCCGCAGGTCACTTGGTCCGCGCATCGGTTGGCGACGCAGTTTCGACCGCCGTTGCAGTCCGCGTTCGACGAGCAGCCCGCGACGCAGGTGTTGTTCTCGCAGACGAACGGATTTTGCGGGGTGCCTTTTGCGGCGCACTGCTTGTCCTCGGTGCACTCAACGCAGATACCGCTCGTGCACTTGAGATTGTTGCCGCACTGCTCGTCCGCCGAGCAGCCGAGGATGCAAGCACCATTGGCGCACTGGATGCGGTTTGTGGCGCACTTGCAAAACGATTCGTAGTTTCGGCACTCTGTCTTGCTTGGCGGATCGCCGGCCGAGCAGCTGCTCTTCCAGTCCTGACAGACCTTATCCGCGGCGTCGAGGCAGCAGTCGTTGGACGCGGTGCACTCAAATACCGAGCACATTTTGCCGGTCGGAGCGAGTGAGAAGTCGGCAAGCGCGCAGACTCCGCCTTTGCATGCGAGTGACCCCGATTCGCAATCGAGCGAATTCTCGCAAGACTCGCCCTTCTTGGACTTTCGTGAGGAGCTGCATCCTCCTCCGAGAACGGTCCCCGCACACAGGACGCCAATCAGCAAAACGAAATAGCGATTCATGTTTACCCTCGGTAATCGGAATTAAGTGTCGCCGTCTTCCACCGGCGAGCCTCCATAACGCGGACCTACTTGGTGCGCAAGCGAGGTTCTGTCAGGGTAAGGTGGGCGCAAAATGTCTAGTGCACCCCCACTCCTTGCCGCTCGAGGCGTCGCAAAGACGATCGGTCCGCGCGTCTTATTCAGCGATGCAAGGCTCACCCTCAGTCCACAGGCGCGTATTGGCCTTCTGGGTTTGAACGGAACCGGCAAGTCGACGCTCCTTCGCGTGCTTGCGGGTCAAGAGATGCCGGATGCGGGCGTCATTGAGCGCAGGATTGGCACGCATGTCGCCTACTTGACTCAGGAGCCTGAGCTCGCGCCCGAAAAGACCGCCGAGCAGATTGTGGCGGAAGGTCTTGGCGCGTGGATCGAAGTGAACGCGCGCTATCAGGCACTCAGCGAAGCGCTTACCGGTGGCGGCAACGCGGAGTTGCACGCAGAGCACGCGCGTCTTGGTGAGCAAATGGACCGCCTCGGAGGCTGGTCGCGTGATCACGAAGTCCTTCGGTTGCTCGAGAACCTCGGCATGTGCGATCCTCAGAAGCTCGCGGCATCGATGAGTGGCGGCGAATGCCGGCGAGTCGCGCTCGCACGCTTGCTTATCTCATCTCCTGACTTGGCGATCCTAGACGAACCGACCAATCACCTCGACGCCGAAACGATCACGTGGCTTGAGCGCTATTTCTCTGACACATTTCAAGGTGCACTCCTCATTGTCACGCACGATCGCTACTTTCTCGATGCAGTCTGCACGGAAATTATCGAGCTCGAACACGGTCAACTCAACTTCTTCGAAGGCGGATACAGCGACTACCTAGAAGAAAAAGCCGTTCGACTCGCGCTCGCGGACCGTGCCGAACAAACGCGCCTCAACCTCGTGAGGCGCGAAACCGAATGGCTCCGTCGTGGCCCCAAGGCACGAACGACGAAGCAGAAGGCACGCATCGATCGCGCCAATACGCTCATCGACCAGGGTCCCCCTCCGGATACTGGCAAAGTCTCGTTCGGGGGTCTTGAACGCGTTGCTGCGCGAGCGGGAAAAATAGTTCTGGAACTTGACGGTGTTCAAATCGCTCGAAATGACAGGACCCTTGTCCGTGACCTTACGATGGGCATGCGGATCGGTGATCGAGTTGGCATCGTTGGACCCAATGGTGCGGGGAAGTCGTCGTTGCTGTCGGTCGTTGAAGACGAACTTGCGCCCGTGCGCGGCACCGTCAAGAAGGGCCTTCACACAAAGCTCGCGCACTTTGATCAAACGCGATCACGACTGGAAGAGACATGGTCGGTCTACGACAACGTTGCCGGTTGGGAAGGTGCGGAGCTCACGGGCGGAGGGCAAGTCGACCTTGGCGATGAACAGGTCGACTTGCGCGTCTATCTCGAGAAGTTCCTTTTTGATCGCCACAAGCAACGACAGGTCACAGGAAGCCTGTCCGGCGGTGAGCGGGCCCGCGTGTCGCTAGCCAAGACCCTTCGCTCTGGCGCCAATCTGCTTTTGCTCGACGAGCCGACCAACGATCTCGATACCTTTACGTTGAGCGCGCTGGAAGACTTACTCGAGCGCTGGCCCGTTGCGCTTCTCGTGGTTTCGCACGACCGCTACTTTCTCAATCGTGTGGCGACTCGCATTCTCGTTCTCGATGGTAAGGGCGAAGCTACCCTCTACAGCGGCAACTACGAGACCTATGAGCGCCTTCTCGCGGAGCAAAGAGCGGCAGCCCCGGAGGTCGCAAGGCCAACAAAAACGAGCGAGGCATCGGCGAAGCAAGCCGCGCCAAAGTCTGGTCTTACGTATGCGGAGCGCATCGAATTCGACAAGATCCTCGACGTGGTCGCCGAGGCTGAGGCGCGCGTCAACGAACTGTCAGCCAAGTTGACCGACCCGAATCTGTATTCAGCGGGCCCGGACGCGATGAGAAAGGCGAAAGGCGAACACGAAGAGGCGGAGGCGAAGCTCTCATCGGTGATGGCGCGCTGGGAGACACTTGAAGCAAGAAATTCCGCGCGCAGATAGGCTGGCGAACGTAAAGTAGGTTGACTCATTTGCTTGGTGCTATAGCTGGCCTCAATGCGCGCGCGGATCATCCTATTGGCGGTTGCGATGTGCCAGTCCGCTTGGGCGGAAGAGGCATGTCCGAAAGACATGAAACTCGTGGAACGCCAGCACCCTGAGGGTGTCCAGCGCAACTGCACCGAGCGCATGGGCCCGAAGCGCTGTGTCGCCTACGACGCTCCTTCCAACCGAGCGGTGGGTCCCATGAAGGCGTTGCGCTTTTGCATGGACGTGTACGAAGCTCCTAATCGGGCTGGTGAGAGACCGATTGTCATGGCCAGCGCTGCCTCCGCAGAGGCGTGGTGTACGGTGAAGGACAAGCGGCTTTGTCATGAGACAGAGTGGGAGGGCGCGTGCGAGGGAAAGGCACTGAAGCCGTGGACGTACGGTTACGCCGCCGACGGAAGCAAGTGCAACAGCGGAAAGACGTGGCGCAAGTTCGACGTCAACAAACTCTACAAAGGTGGCGACGACGGGTCTGTCGAGCTCGAAAAACTGTGGCAGGGCGAGCCCAGTGGCAGTCGCAAAGAGTGCGTCACCGAAGAGGGCATCTACGACCTCTTGGGGAACGTTGAAGAGTGGGTCGTCTCTCGTCCCCATCGCAAATTCCGACGCACGTTGATAGGTGGATTTTGGGCGAAGCCGTGGCCGGGGTGTCGCGGAGCCAATGACGCACACGAGCCAACTTTTCGTTTCTACGAGACGGGCTTCCGTTGCTGTCGCGATCCAAAATAAGAGTAAAGCCGGGGACTCATTGCGCTTCGTGTCAATCGCCTCCGCCGTCACCGCGATCTGCGGACGTGACGCCTCCGCCGTCGCTGGGCTTCGCGGAAGCGCTGCGGCCTATCTGGTTGCCGAGCTCGCGAGATTAGGCGCGCAAGTCGTAGTTCTCTCGCTGGACGATGATGGCAAGCAACTGGCGGATGATGTCGCGTTTTTTGGCCGAGGGTCACTCTCTCCGATTTTGCACTTACCGAGTTACGACAACTCGCCCTATGTCGATGTGAGCCCCGATCGTCGCTCGGCGATGGCGCGGATGGCATGTCTCGCACATCTGGTGAGTGGGCGTGCTTGGAGCGTTCTTTCGATGTCGGCTTCCGCTTGGCTAAGGCGCGTCGTTCCTCGTTCCGTAATTAATACACATGTAGTTACATTATCGGTCGAAGAGACAATCGATCGCGACGGCCTCGTCAAGCAAATGGCAAGCATGGGCTACTTGCGCGTGCCCATTGTGGAAGACCCGGGTTCGTTCGCGATTCGCGGCTCGCTCGTTGACGTGTGGTCCCCGTCGCTCGAAACGCCGATTCGCGTCGACTTGTTGGGCGATGACATCCTGTCCATGCGCCCGTTCGATCCGTTCGATCAAAAGACGAAACGCGACGCTCACCTGTCCTCTATCGAGATCACGCCGGTGCGAGAAGCGATTGTCAACGAGGCTTATGTTCGATCGGCGCGTGCAAGCCTTTCGGAGATTGCCGATGCGATGAACGTGCCGACGATGAAGGCCCGGGCACTGATCGAGGACGTGACGACGGCACGCGCATTCTTCGGTGCCGACGGCTACTTGCCGGCGTTCTACGATGCGCTCGATCCCATCGCCGCATACCTTCCGCAGCAAGCGGTCGTTGTCGTCGTCGGCGATGGGGACCTCAACGAAGTGTGGGAAGCCGATGCGGCACGCTATGCGCGAGAAGAAGCGACGCGAGAAGGAATGCCCCACTTTGCTCCCGACGCGTTCCTTCTGGGCGCCGCCGATGCCAAGGCGCTTCTTAATGAAAGAAGGTGCATCGCGTTCCGTGAGATCGGTGATGCGGCGGCCTTGCACATCGAATCGTTTGACCAACGCGAGCTCGGCTTCGCAATGAAGGAGTCGCGCGGCACGAAGGGACACGCGGGTGACTTTGCTCCCCTCAAACGTCGCGTTGCTGATTGGCACGCGTCAGGCATCACGGTCACGCTCGTTGCGCGAACCCTCACGCAAGCCGAACGGCTCGGCGCGCTTCTTCGTCATCAGAGCATCGCGGCGATCGTCGTTACCGCATCGGGCGGATCGCAAGCACTGGTCGACGCTGAGAGCATTCGTATCATCGTAGGATCACTTTCACGCGGCCTGCTCCTCCCTCACGAAAAAGTGTGCTTCGTCGTTGAGAACGAGGTGCTCGGAGGAAAAGCGGCTTCGAAGCGTCGAGAGTCACAGAAGACCGATGGGGCCCGAGCGTTCCTCGAAGACCTGCGATCGCTTGCCGTGGGCGAGCTCGTGGTCCACACAGACCATGGCATTGGGCGCTATCAGGGTCTCGTTCACAAAGACCTTGGCCACACGCAAATCGATCTTATCGCCGTTGAGTATGGTGGCGGCGATCGGCTCTATCTGCCGGTGTACCGCCTCAATCAAATTCAGAAATTCTCCGGTGGAGAGGGAGCAAGCCCAGCGCTCGATCGACTCGGCGGATCGACTTTCTCCAAGACAAAGGCGAGGGTTCGTCGGCACGTCCAAGAACTTGCCGACGAGCTTTTGAGGCTCTACGCCGAACGAAGTGCTGCGGTGAGCGAGGCGCTGCCAATAGCAGACGACGACTACTTCGCATTCGAAGCGACATTTCCTTTTGAGGAAACTGAGGATCAAGCGAGGGCAATCGCAGACGTCGGTTCAGATCTCGAGCGCGGGCGTCCGATGGACCGATTGGTGTGTGGCGACGTCGGGTTCGGGAAGACCGAAGTAGCTCTTCGAGCGGCGTTTCGAGTGGCGCTCGCAGGAAGGCAAGTGGCTTTACTCTGCCCGACGACGATTCTTGCCCAGCAACACCTTCGAACGTTTGACCAACGTATGGCGAATTTTGGCGTGAACGTCCGCGGACTATCCCGTTTCACATCGGCCAAGGGTGCGAGCGCCACGCTAAGAGGTCTGAAGGACGGTTCCGTTGACATCGTCATTGGCACGCACCGGCTCCTTTCGAAGGACGTGCACTTCAAGCAATTGGGATTGCTCGTCGTCGATGAGGAGCAGCGTTTCGGCGTGACCCACAAGGAGCGCATGAAGCAGATGCGCAACCACGTTGACGTGCTCACGTTGTCGGCGACTCCGATTCCGCGAACGCTGCAAATGGCCGTGACGAAGCTCCGCGACCTTTCACTCATCACGACGCCGCCAGCCGACCGCCGGGCCGTAAGAACTGTTGTCTCGCTGTATGATGCACAGATCATTCGCGAGGCCGTGACGCGCGAGCTTAGCCGCGGCGGGCAAGTATTTTATGTGTTTGGTCGCATTGACGGCCTCTACGAGCGAGCACAGAAGC
Organism: Myxococcales bacterium; assembly: GCA_023248735.1. Lineage (GTDB taxonomy): Bacteria > Myxococcota_A > Polyangia > Polyangiales > Polyangiaceae > JAHFDX01. Next base: position 42,739 of record JAHFDY010000001.1, on the reverse strand, counting down.
TGCGAGAAATTGTCCCCAACGCTCGCATTGCGGTTGCTCACGGTCAGATGGGAAAGGTCAAGCACCGCGACCCCGATGGATCGCTGCAAGAGAGCGGAGTTCTAGAGGACGTGATGCTCGACTTTCTTGAGGGTCGTTACGACGTGCTTGTGTCGACCGCGATCGTTGAGAGCGGGCTCGACATTCCGAGAGCGAATACGATGATCATCGATCGGGCCGACAACTTCGGCCTCGCACAGCTCTATCAATTGAGGGGCCGCGTAGGGCGCTCAAAGGAACGCGCGTACTGTTACCTCTTAGTGCCCCCCGCAGACCAGATGACCGATGAATCGCGAACGCGTATCGAGGCACTCGAACGACACACCGAACTTGGATCTGGGTTTCAGATCGCGTCGCTGGATCTCGAGCTACGCGGCGCAGGTGATTTGCTCGGCGCGGAGCAGTCGGGCTCGATGGCGAGCGTTGGTCTTGAGCTCTTCTGCCAGATGCTCGACGACGCCTGTTCCGAACTTCGTGGAGAGACGATAGTTCACGAAGTTGACCCAGAGCTCGCATTCGACGTGTCGGCACTCCTGCCCGAGGAATATGTCGGAGACGTAGGTCTGCGTCTGTCGCTCTACAAGCGGCTCGCGAGCGCCATCGACGAAGCACATGTCGATGAGATAGCAGCAGAGATGGAAGACCGATTCGGCCCCCCCCCGCGCGAAGCCCTTGCGCTCTTGCAGCTCATGCGGCTCAAGACAGAGCTCCGAAGCGTTCGCGCACTCGGCTGCGAGGCGAACGCAAAACTCGTCACGCTGCATCTTCGTGGGGACACGCCATTTGACGGTGGGAAGCTACTTGAACTCGCTGCACACCCAAAGAGCCGCTACCACCTCACGCCAGATGGTAAACTTACTAGACGATTCGAAGGTGGCGACGGTCTTACCAACGCCGAGACCATGCTGAGCGAGCTGTCCCGCTTGATGAGGTGATGAGCCTCCTCACTTCGCTTCGACGGCATCGACGAGAAACTCGAGAAGTGCGCGGCCCCGCGCAGGATCGCGTCGCGCGCAGAACTGCAGCGACGCGCCTTGCATCGAGAAGAGCATCATGTCGATGAGCGCGTGAAAGCTCTTCTCTCGTGCGTGGACTGGGAACAGACGAGACGCGGCAAGGTGCGTGGCCTCGGTGTGTTCGTCGACGATAGGCCTTAGCCCTTCGGCGATCTCGGGTTCTGTGGCTGCCGCGCAATACAACTCATAGATCACGCGGAGCGTTGGCGAAGAGAACACGTCCCAAAGCGCAGCGACTGCTTTCGCCTCGGTCGGGCGCCCCTTGCCCTTAAGGAGCTGCGAGCCGAAAGAGTCGCGCAGTTGCGCGAAGATGTGGCGTGCAGCGGCGACGACCAGCGCGTTTTTCGTTGGGAAGTAACGGAACAGCGCACCTTGCGATACGCCTGCTCTCTCGCACGCGAAGGCGGTCGTGAACTTGTTGTAGCCGACTTCTTCAAGTGCACGCGCGGCGCCTTCGAGGATTGCGCGCTGCGTAGTCTCTCGTCGCTCAGCCTGGGTCCGTCGAACGGTGGGCGCCATCGACTTACGATACGGGATCGCGCTTCAATTGAGGTATTTGGCCTCGTCCTCAACGAGTTTCGACGTGCGGCTGTGCGCTATCCAAAACATGACGCCAAGAACCATGAGGCTGAATGTTGCGAGGACGATGAGAATGGCGGGGACTCCAAAGATCTGATCTTTCACAGCTGTTCCCGTCCAACCACGCGCTCGTCCAGTGGCGACCAAGTTGTTGATCGCGTGGATGAGGATGCCGGGCACGGTGCTCTTTGTGAAGAGACGCCAGAGCCCGCACACGAGGCCAAGGACGGTCGCCGAAACGACTCGCACGACGCCTAAGCCGCCAGGTGTATCGGCGTGAAGGAGCGCGAAGATGAGCGTGCACGAGAGGAGCGGCACGATGGCCGAAAGGACCTCGTGCCACATCGTCACGGTACGGAACTTGTCGGTCACGCGCGTGATCGATGTCCACAGAAGTCCGCGAAAAAACGTTTCCTCAAAAATCGCCGCGATGATTGTGCTCGAGAGAAGGGTGGCCAATAGTGGCCCTTCCGTCGTAATTCGCACAAGCGGTGCGGCATGCGTTCGCACCGTCGCCCCGTGACGCTCCAGATCCCGAGTGATCGCAGGAAAGGCCACCGCAAGGGCAACCCAAGTTGTGGCGACGTGTGAGGGGAGCGCGAAGAACGCCGCCTGGCCCACGCCCCGTGCGTGCTCAAGGCCGAGCCACCGGCGCGCCGATCCTCGAAGGACGAGAGCGGCGCCAAGCAGGACAGCGGCCAGAAATGCGCACTGCGCGGCCAACGCACCGTTGGCCGAGGACAGCCCCGCCGCAAAGAAAACGCGTCCGAGTCGCCAAATCGGAAAGAGCCACGCAGCGATCGCAAGGCTCGCTGTTAGCGCCACGCCCCGCAGGAGTTCGCGCCTCTCGGTCATCGCATTGTTGAAACGTGGTCTAAGACGGGCTGCATTCGTACAATCGTAGAGTGGGTGAATCTCTGATGACAGTGCGCCGCGTGTCTCTTCCAAAGGACCTCTCTCTCGTGACGAGCATTGGTGAGGAAGAGACAACATCTCAGCCCGTGTCCTTGGTTTGGGACGCGGTGGAGGCGCTCTATCGATCGGGCGCGCATCCCGCCATCTCGCTCTGCGTCCGCCACAAAGGTCGCGTTGTGCTCAATCGTGCGATTGGTCACTCGCGTGGCAACGATCCCCGGCCGCGTCCGGGTGAGGTCAAGGTTCTCGCCACCGAAAACACGCCGTTTTGCGCGTTCTCAATTTCGAAATCAATCACCGCTATTTTGATTCACTGGCTTGACGAACAGAATTTTCTTCGGCTGGACGATCTTGTTGTCGATTACCTTCCTGAGTTCGGCAAGTACGGCAAACATCGGATCACGATTCGTCACATCCTGACGCACCGAGCGGGTCTGCCATCCGTTGCGGGGCACAATGATCCAGATCTGCTCCTGCTACCGGGTCGCATTCTCGAGCTTCTCGCCGAGTCGAAGCCGGCGTGGGTACCCGGAAGGCGCCAAGGATATCATGCGATCACTGGCGGTTTCATTTTGGGGGCGATCGCCGAACGCGTGACAGGGAAGGACCTTCGCGAAATCATTACAGATGCCATCACCAAGCCCCTTGGGCTGCGTTGGTTCAACTATGGCGTGCCCCGCCAAGACGTCGACAAAGTTGCAGAGAACTCGCTCACCGGAATCGCCATGCCTCCTGGTGCTTCACATCTTGTGAAGCGAGCGTTGGGTGTTTCGTTTGAGCGCGCGGTCTCGCTTTCGAACGACCCTCGCTTCTTGGCGACCGTTGTTCCCTCGGGAAATGTCGTGACGACGGCGTCGGATTTGGGAAAATTTTTCGAAATGTTACTTCGCGAAGGACAATTCGAAGGCAAGCGCATTCTCGATGCAAAGACAGTGCATCGCGCGCTCGCCGAAAGCGCATATCTCGAAGCGGACCTCACGCTCATTTTTCCAGTTCGCTACGGCCTCGGTTTCATGCTTGGCGCGAACCATCTCAGCCTGTTTGGCCCCGACACACCACACGCGTTCGGGCACTATGGCTTCGTCAACTCGATGGGTTGGGCGGACCCTGATCGCGAGCTATCCGTGGGCTTTCTGACATCCGGCAAGCCGATAGCGCTTGGGCTGCGCGAGCACTTTCTTTTCCTAAAAGCGATGGCGCAGGTGTTTCCAAAAGAGAAACGACCGCAGCCTTAGGCACTCGCCTTTGCCGCCAGCGCGGCGACTTGTTTGTCGCGGATCATCGCTGAAGTAAGTCCGAAGAAGAGCCGCCGAAACCACCGAGGTAGTGCGGCACCTATATACGTACCGAGCGCAGCTACGAAACCCGGAATGGTCAGGACGCTTCGTCGGTCGAAGGCTGCAAGCGATTGCCTCGCGCATTTTTCAGCGCTGATTTGCAGGAGCCCAGGCGGTGCTTGGCCCATGAAATTGTCGCCGACGTTGTCAATGAACTCAGTTGCCACCGGGCCCGGGCACGTCTGTGTCACCGTGACGCCGGTGCCACGCAGGTCCATGGCCAGCCCTTCGGTGAGACCGGTGACGTAGTGCTTCGTCGCGCAGTATGCGGTGAACGCCGGCATGACGACCAAACCGAAGCCGGAGCTCACGTTGAGGATGCCGCCCTTGCCTCTCGCAACCATGCCACGCACGAAGTGGTGCGTAAGATGCGTGAGCGCGGTGACGTTGAGTGCGATCATCATGTCGAGCTTCTTCCAATCCGCGAGGTCGAAGAGTGACATGTCTCCCACACCCGCGTTGTTGATGAGGACGTCGACCCGGCTATGTCGTTCGTCAACGTCTTTGACCATCCGTTCGCGATCGGTTCCGTTCGTGAGATCGCATTCAAAAATGCTGACCTCGAGGCTTGCATTTGTCGCCTTGAGCTTTGTGGCCAATGCCTCGAGACGATCGCGACGTCTTGCGACCAAAATGAGCACTTTTGCGCGCGAAGCAAGTTGCGTCGCGAGCGCCTCACCGATGCCCGCCGAAGCGCCGGTTACCATGACAATGCCCTGATCGATTGCGCTCATTGCTGCGAGCCTAACACCCCAGAAGTTGGCTCCCCATTACTAGAGAAGTAGCCTTCGTTAGGTCGGACACTTCGCGACATTGGCCCACGTCTTCATTTGGGGTAATGCGGCGCGCGAATGATCCGTCTCCTAGTGGGGATCGTCTTACGCATCGAACGGGTGGCTAACTTGCGAGGGGAACGATGGCCTTAAGAATCGCGCTGATGTCTCTGCTCGGGCTCACGCTCGCGGCCAGAAGCATCGCTGCGCCTCCTCCCTCACCCGAAAAGGGCGAAAAGAGCGACGAAAAGAAGTTGGCGAGTTTCGGAACGGCGCCTCTCGTCGCGAAGGGCGCGGAGCCCTGCCCAAGCGACATGGTCGAAGTCGAGGGTGACTACTGCCCGACAGTCGAGCAGATCTGCACGCAGTTCGTGAAAGGCCAAGAGAAGCGCGATCGCTGCATCGAGTATCGGCCCACCGCGCGATGCTACGGCAAGCCGGAGCGTCGCCATTTTTGCATTGATCGCTACGAATTTCCCAATCTGCGCGGCCTCAAGCCGGTTGTGGGTGTGACGTGGGAAGAGTCGCGTGATTTCTGCGGTGCCATTGGCAAACGCCTTTGCAAGGACAGGGAGTGGACGCTCGCGTGCGAGGGCCAAGAGCGCTTTCCGTATCCGTACGGCTTCAAGCGCGACTCCCAGGCCTGCAATATCGACCGGGAGTACATCATGCCGAACAACGACGCGTACGGGGACCCCAAGCTGCGCGCCGCGGAGATCGCACGCGTCGATCAACGTGACAACTCCGGCGCTCGCGAATCGTGCCGTAGCCCGTTCGGTGTGCAAGACATGACTGGGAACGTCGACGAGTGGGTCCAGAATGAAAAGGGAACCATCAAGGAGACTCCCTACGTTAGCGGACTCAAAGGCGGCTACTGGGGACCCGTGCGCAACCGCTGCCGGCCGATGACGACCGACCATAACATTTGGCATTCCGGCTACCAAATTGGGTTCCGGTGTTGCGGCGAGGTCGGTCGCACGAGCGGACCCAGGCCGTTGTTGCAGGCCAACGGAGCTGGCATCAAGCAGGCCCGCTAGCGTCCCACTGTGCTACTACGCCGGCCGCATGGTGGCAGCCGAACATCGCGAACAGTACAGCGACCTGATTTCCGAGTTGCGCACGTTGCTCATCGAGCACTTCGCTGCGACGGAGTGGGGGCGCCTGCTCGTGCACGTGAAGGAGACGCCGCAGGGTTTTCTCGTGAGTTCGATCGACGTTGAAGAAATTGTTGGCGATGAGAGTCTCGTTGAGCGCGTGTTTCAAGCGTCAGGTTTCACCGACGCGCTTGTTCCGCTCGGCAAGCTCGTCGAGGCATTCTCGGCGCTCTCTGATGCGGACCTTGAGATCACGGAGGGTGGCACCTTTGTTCGCAAGGAGGAAGACGAGACGTTCGCCTTTTTGCCCGGTCTTGTTCGTGCACCGAGCCCTAGTTTTGATCGCGCGCGCGACGAAGTCGAGCAATGGCGGTTTGAGGCACTCTCAACGCTGCGAGCGAAACACAACTTCACGGGTTACGAAACGATGCGCGTCGATCTTGAGCAAGGCAACGTTGAATTTCGGAGCAAGAACGAGCTCGTGTTGCGACTGCCCTCAGTGCTCGTTGGAACCTTCTCGCGCGAGCCGCGCACGTTTGCATGGGGAGGAAAGAACCCGAGTCTGCCGGGGGTTGCCCGGAGTGAGTCGGCCAAGCTCGTAGACGAATTGCTCGACCGCACCGTGTGGGAACTTTCGACGCCCTACTTTGCAACCGATCGCGACACGGCGCGCGCTCTCTCCGCCTATGTCGCGAAGCTCTCGGGGTGCTCGGCGCTCCTCGAGCTTAGTCGAGAAGACGGCGACGCGTATTTCGCCGTTCGTGACTAGGGAGTGACGAGCGATTTCGCGGAGTCGGAAATACAGGGCGCGTCCGATTGCGGCGGTCACCTCTTGTTGCACTGCTGAATCCACATTGCGCGCTCTCTTGAGGTTCTCGCGGTCGCGACCTTGCTACACGCGAACTCGTTCCTTGGCGCAGCTGTCACGACAGGAATCGGCGTTGGAGGCGGTGGCGTTGTTGTAGGTGGTAAAGGCGGTTGACTGGTTGGCGTGCCCGGTGGCGTCGTGCTCGTCGTCGTCGTCGTGCCCGGCGGCATCGTTGGGTTTGGGCTTGCGGGAAGCCCTGGCGTTCCACCCGGGCCATTGGTGGCGACGTGCGGCCTCTTGCCGTCGTTGAGCGAGGGAATGCTGCCTCCCGCTTGAGGCGACGTTCCATCGGTGCCACCCGTCGGTGACTCCGGCGCTCCGCCGGAAGTCGAGGTCATCGCGTTCGTCGGGAAATCGAGGGTGACGGGCGGCCTGCTCTTGCCCTTGAGCGCAAAGACGCCCGCGCCGATCGAAAGAGCACCGACGACCGCGGCGACGCCGACGATCAATCCCTTGTTTCCGCCACCGCGATGGCGCGATGGCGGTGCCGGCGGTTGTGCGTAGCCTGCCTGTTGGTAGCTCGGCTGGGCAGATGGGTAACCGCCTTGACCTTGCTGTCCAACGTACGCCGGCGCCTGGCCTGGATTGGGCCCCGGAGGCTGGTAGCCGCCAGCATCGTAGCCCATCGCCGCTCCACCACCGAGCATTGCTCCGTCGATCGGCTCGCCAACCTGAGTGCCAGAGCTTTGTCGAACACTTGGCTTCGGGTCGAGCGACGCCGTGTTCACCCGACCGGAGGGAGCGAGGCCCATCGCAAACGCGTCAAAAAACTCGGTGACGCTTGCGAAGCGATCGTTCGGATCCTTGGCGAGCGAACGCATGATCGCCGTGCGCATTTTCGGCGGAATTTGATCGCCGCCCGGCTGAACCTCGATCGGCTTCGGCTGCGCGGTCATGTGTTGCGTCGCCCACTCCCACGCCGTTTGTGCCTCGAAAGGTAACTGGCCGGTGAGCATTTCGTACGTCATGACGCCGAGCGCGTAGATGTCGCTCCGCACGTCGATCGGGCGACCGGTAAATTGCTCCGGACTCATGTAAGGTGGCGTGCCGAGCACCATGCCTTGTTGGGTGAGTTTTTGCTCGTTGGGGTCTTCTTCGCTCGACCGCTTCGCGATGCCAAAGTCGAGAACCTCAACCCAGTCTTTCTTTCCCGCTTTGTCGGTCAAGATCACGTTTTCTGGTTTGAGATCGCGGTGAACGATGCCTTGTCCGTGCGCTTCTTCGAGCGATCCCACTACTTGCTTGAGGATGTTCTCAACGCGAGCTGGCTCGAGTGGCCCCGTTTTCTCGAGGATCTCTCCGATGCTCTTGCCTTCGACGAACTCCATCGCGATGTAGAGTTGACCGTCGTCCGTCGTGCCGAAGTCGTACACCTGGATCGTGTTCGGATGATGAAGGTCGGCGATCGTGCCAACTTCGCGCATGAAACGCGCCTGAATCTTCGGGTCCTGCGACAAGTGTGGGTGCAACGTCTTGACGGCAACCTTCCGAATCGTTGTGCCGAGTTGCTGTTCGGCCTCATAGACGCAGCCCATGCCGCCTTCGCCGAGCATGCGTGTCACTTTGTAACGAGCGCCGATCAATTTTCCGATGAGGGATTCTTGGCTCATGAATGTCTCGATGTTCTCACGAACGCGGTGCAATGCCCAGTCAGTGAGCACAGGCCGGTGAGCACAGGTAAGACGGCCATACGCGACAGTAGTTTCAACTCATCCGCTACCTCGGTTGAAACGGAGTCCTGGGTGGTGGGTGGAACCACGGTGGCCGCCACCGACCTCCGTCGCGCCGGCGCCTGCCCGCGTCCCGAATCGAGACACCAGTGTCGGGTATTAGTGGGATGTGTACGTCAAGGGCGGCGAATGCGTCCCTAAACGTGGTTGCATCCGGAATGCCGACGACCGCGGCGTCAAAGAACGGCAGCGTCTTCCTCGTGCGCGCGTCTTCTTCGAGTCCCGGAATGGTCGCATCATCAAGGTCAACTCCGTTGACGAACGCGTCTGCGGCCCCTGCGTCTGAGTCTTCAATCGGTGTGTCGCCATCAGGCGTTCGCACATTTCTGGCAACGTTCGCCGCAAGCGCGCCCAGTCCTCCAAGGCCGCCGAGCACGATCAGGATGAACACGACAATTGGCCACGTGTGCTGGCGCCTGGATTCGGTCCCGCTCGGGTGCACGCCATACGTCGGCGTGTGCGTTCCTTGGGGCAATCCCCCTTGGGACATTTGCGAGAATGCGCGTTTTGGCGGATAGACCGGACCGTCCGGCACTTCCGTTGCTCCGGCTGGAATGCGCCCAAATGCTTGTTTCGCCTCCTCCTCTAGTGCTGTGCCCGAGGGCAACGTACCGGAACGGGGTCTTGGCAATTCCGGCAGTTCTGTTCTTGCAAACGCGTGGGCCTGCGACTTCGGCGCGGCAGGCGCTGCCACTGTCATTTCGGGAGCATCCATGCCCTCGAGTGCCAAGACGAACGCGTTCGCTGTCGAGAAGCGCTCGTCCGCCCTCCGCCGAATCGCCTGAAAGACCGCGTTCTGCATGGCCAGCGGAATCGTGTCGGCGAGCGCGCCATCGAACGGTTCCGGCTCGGCTGTAAGGCGTTGGCTCATGAGTTGCCACGGCTCGGCGGGCCGAAAAGGTAACCTTCCGCGTAGCATTTCGTACGCGATAAGCCCGAGCGAAAAGATGTCGCTGCGTACGTCGACCGGGTCACCAAGAAGCTGCTCAGGGCTCATGTACGCTGGCGTTCCAAGCACTGCGCCGTGTTGCGTGAGTTTTTCTTGAAGGCTGTCGCCGTCGTTCTTTGCAATGCCAAAGTCCAGTAACTTGACGAAATCGCGTTGAGTGCCGACCTGAATAAGAATAATATTTTCGGGTTTTAGATCGCGGTGCACGACGCCCGCGGCGTGTGCTTCGGACAGCGCGCCACCGATTTGGCGCAAGATAGAGAGAGCGCGCGTCGCTTCGAGAGGCGCTTCCTTTTCGATGAGATCACGGAGGGACGGGCCACTCACCAATTCCATCACCAGAAATGCAACCGCTCCCTGTGAGGTTGCTGCAACACCATAGTCAATGAGCTGAACGGTGTTTGGGTGCGACACACGCGCGAGCACGGCGCACTCTCGTTCGAAGCGGGTTCGCAGGCTTGCGTCGGTCGCCAAGTGCGCGTGCAGGGTCTTCACTGCGACGTGTCTCACCGTCGCGCCTAGGGTCTGTGTCGCCTCATAAACGGTCCCCATTCCCCCTTCGCCAAGAATCTTGACGATTTGGTACTTGCCCTGGAGCAGTACGCCAATCAGCGGATGGCCTGGTGTGGCCGGTGTTTCCTCCGGGACGACGCGTTTTCCACACGCCACACAGAACTGTGCCGCCTCGGGTAGGGGCTTGTCACAGTGGGGGCAGTGCATCATTCTGCCCCATTATCTACGGGTGTTTTTGTTGCGTGGCGAGCCTGCGCACAGACGTGCTTCAAAAGGCTATCCTCCAGCGCGTGAAGAGCTCCCCATTCTCTTTCGTGGTCGTGCTTGCTCTCGGTCTTGGAGTCAGTGCCGTGGGCTGTCCCTGCATTCGAGGCCCTGTCAACGCGAGCGATAGCCTGCGTTGGTGGCTGTTTTCGAACTTTGGTGCGTCGTCGATGTGCCCAGAAATTCTGAAGCGCGGTGTACCTATTAAGATGTCCACGACGGGCCCGTCGAGTGTTGGGCGCTTCTTTCCGCAAACATGCAGTGTGCAGGTACAGGATCAGACGCGTTCGGTATTCATATTGATGAGCGGCACCGGATACGCCTATGTGCCAATGGCCAAGCGTGTGGGTTTCTTTGCCGGTCTGCAGATGGAATTCCGACCCGATTTTCGCATGGAATCGGACTCGCTTTACGTGTGGGGCAAGTTCAGTCGCATGCTGTCACCGCCCAATCTTCAGTTGCTCGGCGTCGAGAACACACTTGTTAACTTGGCGACCCAAACACCAGCCGGCAACCTCGCGACGATCTTGGGTCAGGGCGTCGTTGAAAGCGAAATTTCGAAAGGTTTCACGGTCGTTCATCAAGATGATGGCAACGACTTCGCCGTAGGTATTTTGATGCCTCCACAAAAGCCGCCGCGCCCGTTCACAGCGCATGCGGATCACGAACGTCTCGAGAGCGATACGGCTGAGATTCACTCATCATCGCGCGGGTTTCTCGGTCCCTTCGTCGTTAAGGCAAGCGGCGCAGCACTCTTTGCAAAGCTGCGTGTCCAAGGCGCGCCTCTCGTCTACAGCGTGGTCGAGAAATCGGTGGGCGATGTGTGGCGACAAAGTTACGAACGCGGTGAGCCCCTCGGTGCACCTCCAGGACCCATTGTTGCCCAAGGCGAAGTGCCCGTGGGCGAGGCCACTCGCACCGTTCCTGTGCGGCCCGGCGTGTATTATCTTGTGCTGGAAAATCGTGCGACGTCGCTTACGTCACTCATCCCGTTGCCGATCGGTGACACCGTTTCGTACGTCACCTATGGGATTGAAGTGGGAGATGCGCCGTGAAATGACCGCGCAAGCAAGGTGTCGCGGGCTAATCCAACATGTCTAGGGTGAGCATCTTGCAATCGCCGGCGCGCTTGCCCTTGTCGTCGAAGCAAACAAGCGTTCCGGTTGCGACGTCTTGGCCATCGATTTTTGTGGCGTCGGCGATCTCACATTGTTTCAGCTGACCGTTTTCGTGGAAGTAGTTGAAGAACCCTTTGCAAGGCAGGCCCTTCAATTTTCCTGAACTGGTGAGTTGCACGCGCTTCAGCGTGCCGCTCTTGTAGATCGTGATCCAATCTTGCGCGCGAACATCAACTCCATTGACGTTCTTCGACGCGGCCAATTTGCACCCTTTGAACTTGCCGTCCTCGTAGAACTCCGTGCTCTCTTGGCAGACAAATCCGCTTACGTCGGTTGGGCTCGCAAGTGAGCAACGTTTCAGCGTTCCGTCCGGATAGAGCTCGAGCATGAACTCTTTGCGGCACACGAGTTTGCCGAAAGCCCACTCCGCAGAGAGCCTGCAAGCGCTCAATTTTGCACCGTTTAATCGCTTGTTCGTATCGTTGATACACTGCGGATCTTTGCGCGGCGGAGCGACGGCTGCGACTCCGCTGTCGGATGTGCCGTCCTTTCTTGAACACGCGGAAAGGGAGGCAAAGAGGGCGCTGAGGAGAAGCCATCGCATGACGTCAGCGTATGCGGCCGGCCTCATTGGGTGAAGCCATTATCAATTTGTGCAGGGCGTTGGGATCCTGCGCAATTCGATGTAGGGTGCCGCCGTGCCCACCCCAAAGCCTGCAGCCACGCCGTCAACTCGCCCCACGGGTTCGCATTCTGAAGTGCGGAGTTTGAGCACCGCTCCACTCGATGCTCCCGAAATTTATGGCCGCGAAGCGATCGTACGCATCGCGCGTGCGCTTCCCATCGTCGAGCGGATCTACGCGAACATCCGCTTCGCCATTTTGCGACCGAAGCTGCTCAGCGTGATGGATCTGCTGCTGCCTGCGACCGGTCGTATTCTCGATGTGGGGTGCGGCTTCGGACTCTTTGCTGCGTACTTCGGGCAAACGCAGCCGGGGCGCACGATTTTCGGTGTCGATCCCGACGAGCGCCGCGTGCAAATGGCCACCAAGGTTTCGGCGACGCTCAGCCTTCAGAATCAGTTCGTCGCGGGCGACATTCGAAATGTAACGCTCGATGGTAAATTTGACGGCGCGTACGTGCTGGACGTGATGCACCATCTTCCGGCCGACGATCAGTGGGCGACCTTGGCGCAACTTCGCGAGTCTCTCGTGGCCGGCGGAACGCTGGTCATCAAAGACATCACGACCGAGCCGCGCTTCGGACTTGAGTTCACGCGCATCCTTGATCGCGCCATGATCGGCATGGAGGCGCCGCTCCACTACCGTCACCACCGTGAGTGGGGCGAGATGCTCGTCTCGCTTGGCTTCGAGGTACGCATGGTGCGCGTTCCCGATGTGCTGCCGTATCCGCACGTGGTCATTGCGGCGACGCGACGCTAAGCGGTCCCCGCGCTTGATGCGAAAGTTGCGAGGGCGAGCGCCCGTGCTATGTGCGCGCGATGAACCGCCCTTTGCTTGTTGGACTTTTTGCTTGTCTTGGAATGAGCGCGTGCGCCGGCCCGGAAAGAGGCCCGCAGCGCGAAGTCGTCGCGCCAGTTTCTACCGCTTCATGGCGACCCGCGAACGCGAATCTCCCTTCTGAGGCTGCGATCTTACCTGACACGCCTCCCTCGGCGTGCGCTTCGCGCGAAGCGGAACTCGCCAAAGTCTACGCGAGCGTTGCCGACGCATTCGGCAGCTGGGGATATGCGCTTTCGGCGGACGGGAAGAAACTGCTTTTTGAGTCGAACCGCGGAGGTCGCGCATCGCAGCTCTACATCGCGTCGACAGAGTCGCCAACGAGCGCTGTGCGTATCGTTGGTGACTCACCTGACCGGATTGGAGGTGCGAGATTCACACCTGACGGCAAGACGATCATCTTCTGGCGCGATCACAATGGCGATGACAATCCTCAGCTCTTTCGCTCATCCGTCGATGGGGGTGAGGGGACCGCGATCGACCCTGACCCTTCGCGGTTCCATCACGAGCCTCAACTTGCGCCGAACGCGAAGCAGCTCGTCTACTTTAGGGGTGATCACAAGAGCGGAACGTTTGAGCTCGTGAAGACACCGCTTGAAGGAGGTACACCGACGTCGATTGCGGTCGTCAAGGGACTCCACGGTCTAAGCGCGGTGAATCGATCGGCGACAAGCGGGCTCGTGACGCACCTCTTTAGCCAGTCAAAGGGCGAAGTGCTTCGCTTCGACCTCAAATCCGGCAAGACCGAGGTTCTTGCGCCGAGAGACAAGTCCGATTCGTTCGCGCATACCGGCGCCTTTTCGTCCGACGAAAAGAGCATTTATGTGGTGAGCAACGAAGGGCGCGAGCGGTTTGCCGTCGAGCGTTTAGACGCAACGACAAGCAAGGTTCTGGCCACCTTCGCAGACGATCGCGTCGACGTAGAAGCCGTGCGCGTCGCACCAAACGGGAATCTCATTGCCGTTGAATGCAGCAACGGTAGTTACAATACAATTGAACTTCTTGACGCATTCACTTTGCAGCGCAAGGTGAAGGTAGACCTACCGCCCGCGTCAATTCGCTTGGGCGAATTTCAGACCAACGGCCGCGCGCTTGTCGTGTCGCTATCGATGCCAAGCGTCCCGAGCGAGGTCTTTGCGGTGGATGCGATTACGGGGAAAGTGCGCAAGTTGCGCGAGGACGATCGCGGCGTTGCGATTTCCCCCTTGAACGTGACCACCGAGATGGTCAAGAGCTTTGACGGTACGATCATTCCAACGAATGTGTACGTGCCCGCCGATCACAAGGGCGAAAAGCTACCCGTTATCATCAAGATTCACGGTGGGCCTGGGGGGTCCTATCGCGTCCGATGGAGCGACTACACAACGTTCTACCTGGCGAATGGTTTTGCGGTTGTCGAACCCAACGTTCGCGGCTCGACGGGATTCGGTAAGGCCTATGAACGCGCAGACAACGGAACGTTGCGCATGGATGCCGTCAAGGACCTTGAGTATGTCAATGCGTGGCTCCGAGCGCAGCCATGGGCCGACTCGAGCAAGCTCGTGCTTCAAGGCGGCAGCTATGGCGGGTACCTCACCTATATGGCCCTCGGGCACCAGCCAAAACTCTGGGCAGCGGGTATCGCCATGTTTGGAGTCGTCAACTTTGCGACTTTGTTTGCATCCGTGACAGGTGTCTATCGCGACGCGTTGCACGAAGAGTTCGCCGGCAAGGCCGGTGATGCGTTCCTCGCTTCGATTTCACCGTTGCGGGTCGCGGATCGGATCGAGGCGCCGCTCTTTGTTTATCAGGGACAAAATGACGTTCGCACGAAGCGAAGCGAGCAAGACCAAATGGTTGCGTTACTTCGCAAGCGCGGCACAGCTGTTGAATACATGGTCGCACCGGACGAAGGGCACGACCTCGCAAAGCGGAATAACCGCATCGAGTTTCACTCGCGAAGTATCCGATTCATTGAGCAACAGATCGGGCTAGGTGAGGCTTCCACATGCGACCGATCCGCTGGCAAGCCACCGGCGCGGTGACGGATCAAATCTTCCCGCGCATCGCGTCGAGACGCATCTTCCACACCATGCCGACCGCTTCAGCAAAGATGGCGCGGCTCATTTTTGACTTGCCTGCTTGACGATCGACGAACACGATCGGCACTTCGGTCACCTTCATGCCTTTGCGGACGGCACGATAGGTGAGCTCGATTTGAAACGAATAGCCGTTCGACTTAACGCTTTCGAGCTTGATCGCCTCGAGCGCGCGGCGTGTGAATGCTTTGTAACCGCTTGTGAGATCTTTGATGCCAAGACCCAAGACGGAACGTGAGTAAAGGGAGCCGCCCTTTGAGATCGCGTGTCGGCCGATGCCCCAGCCCAAAACGCCGCCGCCTGGAATGTTCCGCGATCCGATGACGACGTCGGCGCCCGCATCGAGCGCCCGCACGAAATCGGGCAAATAGCGCACATCATGTGACAAATCGGCGTCCATTTCGAAGAAGCGCTCGTACCCCTCGTCGAGGCCTCGGCGAAAGGCCTGCAGGTACGCAGTGCCAAGACCCAACTTGCCAGCGCGGTGCATGACGTGAATGTGGCTGTCTTTTGACGCAAGCTCGTCAGCGATTTCGCCGGTCTTGTCAGGCGATGCGTCATCGACGATTAAGAGGTGCGCTTCAGGGAGCGCCTTTCGCGTTGCTTCAACAAAACGAGGGAGGTTCTCGCGTTCGTTGTAGGTGGGGGTCACAATGAGCGTCGACCGCATTAAGCGGGTGTTACTCGCAAAAAGCGGCGCGGAAAAGCGGAGACTCGATCTCGCCCACGCTGATACCCTCAACGGGTGAGTGTCAAGCAAGAGAGCGGCCGAATGCTCGCCGTCACCGATAAGGTGGCCGAGCTCGAAGTCGCCCTTGCGCGCGAGCAACGAATCGCACGAGCCCTGAGAAAAGTAGGGGTTGCACTAGGGTCGACCCTCGACCTCGATGAACTTCTCGGCCTCATCCTCAAGAAGATCACCGAAGCGCTTGAGGCGGACCGTGCCACGCTCTATCTGCTTGACGCGCAGAAACAAGAGCTGGTGTCGCGCATCGTGCAGGGCGACCGCGTTCTCAACATCCGCCTCAAAGTCGGCGAGGGGATTGCCGGGTCAGTGGCGCGCAGTGGACACGTATTGCTCGTCCGCGATGCTCTGAAGGACCCGCGATTCTCTCCCCACTGGGATGACATTTCGGGTTACCGCACGCGATCGATTCTTGCGGCGCCCATGAAGACATCGGCTGGCGACACGATTGGCGTCGTGCAAGTTCTTAACAAGAAGGTTGGGGAGTTTTCGAAGATCGATGAAGAACTCTTGCTCGCCCTTGCGACTCACGCGGCCGTCTCGATCGACAATTCTCGCCTCCTGCTCTCTCTTCGAGAACGCAACAATCAACTGCTCCTCACGAAAGAGCAGCTTGAGCACCGCGTGCGCGATCTCAATCTGCTCTTCGAGCTCGAACGCAGCATGGCGCACGCCGCGTCCGTGGAAGAACTCCTTGCCGGTGTTCTCGGCGCTGCATCACGCGCAACGTCCGCTCGAGCAGCGGCAGCTGTTCTCGTCGATCGGGGCCACGACGCAGGCACGCTTTTCCGTCTCGAAGGGAGGGCCGAAAAGCTCGTGCGCGAGCCTTGGACAGGGGGAGGCGTTCTTGGTCGCGCGCTCGAGACAGGTGAGCTGGTCTCGACGCCAGTAGCGAAGCAGCGAATCAAGAGACTGCCCTTCGAGCTGCCTTCCGCGCTCATCGTTCCGTTCGAGGGCGAAGACGGGCAAATGGGGGGCGTCATCGCCCTCTACGGAAAGCGAGGCGATCGCGTTTTTTCACCCGAAGATCACAACCTCCTTCAGCTGGTCGCCGCCAACGCATCGACTGCGATTCGTCTGCAGCGCTCGCGCGAACTTCGCGAGCAGGAAGAGCGCCTGTCGACGATCGGACGTCTCCTGTCCGGCGTCATTCACGACCTAAAGACGCCACTTACGATCATCAGCGGTTACGTTCAGCTGATGCAGGACGCAGACTCGCAGAGTCAACGCGAACACTACGCCCAACTTGCTTTGAAGCAGTTCGATTTGATGGGCGGCATGCAACGTGAGGTCCTCGAGTTTGCGCGCGGCGAACGCAGCATATTGGTGCGGAAGGTTTACCTTCAGAAGTTCTTCGAGGATGTCCGCACACAGATCGAGGCAGAACTGCGACGGCGAAGCGTGCTCTTTACGATCGATCTGCACGAGCGTGGTACGGCACGATTTGATGAGGGAAAGGTAACTCGCATCGTGCACAATATGGCACGCAACGCAGCGGAAGCCATGGGCGCGGGTGGCGGCACGTTCTCGATCGAAGTGAGTCGCAGAGCAGACAAGGCCCTCGTCATCCGTTTCTCCGATACGGGGCCTGGCGTCCCGAAGGCCCTCGCTCCGCGGCTCTTTCGGAGTTTTGTGACCGGCGGCAAGAAGGGCGGCACAGGCCTCGGTTTGGCGATAGTCAAGAAAATTGCCGAAGAGCATGGTGGTACCGTCGCGCTCATCGATACCCCTCGCGGCGCCTGTTTCGACTTGGTCTTGCCTCAGCCATGAGCGCGCGCGCATCGGCATGCGCTCTGGGGATCGCTGCAACGCTGTCGCTTTCGGCGGGCGCCGACGATCGCCTGCCTCCGTGGTCTGATCCCGGTGGAATTCCGGTCGGGGACGAGACTCGCTCGATCTTGCCTCAGAAGGGCGATGTCTACGTGCACGAGAGGCCGGCGATCGGCGCTCCCCGACGTGGGCTCTCCCTTCCGTTCGTCAACTTGCCTATCTACGGTGCGATCTCTGCGTCAGGCTGTCGTTCGCGTTGGATCGAAATCGGCCCATACGCTTGGGTTTGCGGAGAGAATGTTGACTGGTCGCAAGCCCCACCCTCGGATTCGGTTCAGATGCTTGACGATAACGCCCTCCCTTATCGGTACTTTTTTGCAGGCGCGAGTGGCGCAATCATCTACACGCGCCCGAGCGTCGACAGTGCAACGGCCCGCGAACTCGATGCGGGTTGGAGTGTCGCAACTGTGCTCGACGTTTCGCAAAGTGGTTGGGCGCAAACGCCAAGTGGTCATTGGGTTTCGCTCCGTGAGGTTTCACCTGCGCGCCCTTCCGCGTTTCATGGCGAAACGGTCGCTGGCGCTCTTCGCATTGGGTGGGTCATCGTGCCCCAAGCGACGGTCTACTCCGGCAAGCCGCGCAAGGCGAAGGCAACCCTATTGCGACAAGTGCGCGTTGATGTGCGTGAATCCGAAAAAGTAGGCGCGAAAGGCTGGATTCGCATCAGCGACGATGACGAGTGGATTCGCGCCGAAGACCTCGCGATACCTGAACTTGCGTCCCCGCCAAAGGAGATCGCCGTTGCACGCGAACGTTGGATCGACGTCAACCTAGCGAGCCAAACGCTTGTGGCATACGAAGGCGAGAGACCCGTTTACGCGACGCTCGTCTCCAGCGGCCGCGGCACTCCGGGAAACGTAACGAAGAAGGGAACATTTCGAATTTGGGTGAAAATTCGTTCTTCCACGATGGACAATGTCGAACGCGAGGACGTGGCTAAGCACTACTCGATGGACGAGGTTCCTTATGTGCAGTTCTTCAGCAAGGACATCGCATTGCATGCAGCGTACTGGCATCGTGATTTCGGCAAGAAGCGAAGTCATGGTTGCGTGAACCTCTCACCGCTCGATGCAAAGGCGCTTTTCGACTTTACGTTGCCCGTGTTGCCCAGAGCGTGGCGTGCCGTCTACCCGACAGCACGCGATCCCGCCACACTCGTGGTGGTCCGATGATCACTCGCGTTGTGTACGCGCTTAGTGAATAATCCGTCCAGCCCATGGTCAGCATGCTTTCAGCAGTCCGCGATCTCAATCGCTTGCGTGAGATTGTTGGCGTGCTCGTTCGTCACGGTTTCGGTGAGATTGTCTCGCGCGCGGGACTCGGTCGGCTCAAGGGTCCCAAGAGGGAGGGCATGGTCTCCCTCCCGCCTCCTTCGCCCGAAGAGGGCGCGTCGATTGTTGTTCCGTTCGAGGAGCAGCAGAGCGGGGAGGTCGAGCGAACACGCATGTCGTTCGCCGAACGCGTGCGGCTCGCCATTCAAGATCTAGGTCCGTCCTTCATCAAGTTGGGACAGATCGCATCGACGCGCACTGATCTGTTTCCAGCAGACGTCATCGTCGAGTTGAAGAAGCTTCAGGACAACGTGCCGCCCGTCCCGTTTGGCGAGGTGCGCGGCGTCATCGAAACAAGTCTCGGTGGCCGCATCGAGGACCTGTTCAAGAATTTTGACGCAAATCCGCTTGCGACCGCTTCGATCGGTCAGGTGCACCGTGCGACACTCACGACCGACGACGGCGATGTCGATGTCGTGGTCAAAGTGCAACGCCCCAATGTGGGGTCGATCATTGCGCGCGACGTTGAGTTGCTCCACATCATGGCGGCTGCGATCGAGCGCGCGATTCCGGAGAGTCGTATCTACTCGCCAACTGGCCTCGTCCATCAGTTCGATCGCTCGATCAATACCGAGATCGACTTTCTTACAGAGGCCGACAACGCGGAGCGCTTCAGTCGAAATTTCTCGCAAATTGCGGACGTCAAGTTCCCAAAAATCTACAAACAAACGAGCTCGAAACACGTCTTGACCCAAGAGTTTTTCGATGGAAAAAAACTCGACCGAGCGCTTGCAGATGGTGCAAACGGTCAGAAGATAGCCAAGCGTATGCTCGCCCTGCTCATCAAGATGATTTACGAGGACGGCTTCTTTCACGCCGATCCTCATCCCGGGAACGTGATCATCATGGGCACGAACGAAGCGCCTGTTATTGGTCTCATCGATGTCGGTATGGTGGGTCGGCTGAGTCCAGAGTTACGCGATCGATCCGTCGACCTCATGGTCGCCGCAGCTCGCCAAGATTCTTACGCAGTTGCAGACGCGCTCCTCCAGATTGGCAAGGCGACGAAGAAGTTTGACATGCGCGAGTACCGAGCCGAGGCCGCGATGCTCGCGGAGAAGTATCTAGGCCGTCCGCTCAAGGAAATTTCGCTTTCCGGGATGGTCCGCGATCTCGTGCAAGCCGGCACCAAGTATGGCATCGAGATCCCTACGGACTACATGCTGGTGGGCAAGGCACTGATGACCGTTGAGGGAGTAGGCAAGGAAGTTTACCCCGACCTCGACGTGTTCAGCGAAGCGACGCCGCACTTCACCGCGATTTTGCGGAAGCGTTTTTCGCCACAGCGTTTGGGCAACGAACTTTGGCGTGCCATCGAGCAAATGTCGCGCGTCAGTTACGATTTGCCGATTCAGGCGCGCGAAGTCCTTGACGATATTCGGCATGGGAGGATCGAAATTTCGACCCCAAATCCGAATCTTCCCAAGGCGGCCGACCGATTGGGACGCCGCGTATTCGCGGGACTCGTGATCAGCGCGAGTCTCTTGTCCGGCGCGTTCCTCGTGCAATCGACACGGCCGACGATTGGGTACTGGATTCTCGCGTTGGGCGCGTTCGTGTGGTCCGTACACCTTGCGGGTGAGGCGCGCCGCGCGATTCGGGGAGAGCGGTGACCGACGCGATGCGGTGAGATGCTCCTGGCGCACCGGTGCGCGGACTCGCTTCCCGGTAGCGACGCTGATCATTCCTTCCCGGGATCTCCCTGCCGGTTGAAAACGATGTGTCTCGCGATCCGAAAAGAGCCATTTTATTGCGAGTCAGGTTTAGCGACGCACCCATCAATTTGGTGTTGGCTTCACCACGCCCCGTCGATAAGTCCCGCCCGTCCACTCGTCCCGTATTCACTTCCCAGAAACTGCGCGCGCTTGCTCCACTACAGCAATCGCCGTGCCGGTAGAAAACACCGGCAAGCCCACACCGAGTCTCCGTTACGGACGACCGCGCGCCGTCTACGGACAGAGCGCCCTGACGAGTCGCTCCCGTGCCTGCGCGTACGCCTCGTCGCGTCCGACTTCGACCACGCGCGCCGCAAGAGCCCGCAGCGCCGCGCTCTGCTCGCCATGCAGTTCGTCCGGCACGATCACCAGATCGGGCACGAAGGTCACGAGCACCCGATCGAGTGCTGACGTCGAACACGACCGAACCTCCGCATCGTCAACTTCACTGACAACCACGTGCGTCCACATTTCGGAAAACTCGCGCGAGCCAAGCACAATCAGCACACGCATGTCCGTCACCATAAACAAGAAAAGGCGCCAGGCCAAAGCCGGGCGCCAATCATCAACGAACGCAGGCCCTCAGGGCGTGAGCTTTGCGATCCCGCCTAGGCTCACGAACGCGACGACGAATGCGAGAAGGACCAGCGACTCGATGAGCGCGAGCCCGAGAATCATTGGCGTTTGAATCTTTGCTGCGGCGCCCGGGTTTCGCGCGATGCCCTCGAGCGCTGCACTCGCCGCGCGGCCCTGACCGAGCGCGCCACCGAGCACACCGACGCCCATTGCAATGCCCGCCCCGAGAGCCGCCATTGCTTTGACGTCAAACTGGTTTGCTGCTGCTTTCTCTTGCGCAAATGCGAGAGCGGGAAACAAGAAGGTGGCTGCAAATGCAACGGCCGCGGGAATGTGCTTCTTCATGGTCTCTTGAGGCTCCTTGAATTTGTCTAGCGGCTCACCGGGGCGCGCATCGGCAACCCGCGTGTGCGAAAGCTTGTGGGCTGGGCTAGTAATCCGTTTCGTTTGGGGTGACCAGGGAAAAAAATGTCGCGCAATTAGTGACCATGCGCGTGTCCGTCGCCATGCTCTTCGTGCTCGGTCGCGAGCGCGATGTAGACCGACGAAAGCAAGCAAAATACAAGTACCTGAACGATCGCGACGAGCGTCCCCAGGATCATGATGGGCAGCGGCAAGAACAGTGCACAAATGCTGAGCATGACGCTGACCAAGATGTGGTCGACCGACATGTTCAGCATGAGACGAACCGACAGCGTCGCTGGGCGGAGAATGAGGACGGTCGCAAGCTCGATTGGAAAAATGATGAGCGCGAGCGGCAGCGAAGGACCCAGTAAGTGCTTCACGTACCCGAGCCCGTTCTCCTTAATTCCGTAGAAATTATAGAGAACCGCAACCACGATCGCGCAAGCAGCCGTAACGCTCCACGACGACGTCGGCGGCGAGAATCCCGGAATGAAACCGAGAAAATTCGAGAACAAGATAAAGCACGCGCACGTGCCGACCACCGGGAAGAACTCTTTGGCCTTTTTCGGCCCCATCATGTCCTTCATCAAGCCGTAAAAATAACCGATGAGGATTTCAAAAAACGTGCGGACGCTCAGCTTTTCATCGGGCAAAACCGACTTATCGTAGTCAACGATTTGGCTGCGCGCGATTGCGGCCAACGCCAAGATGAGCAGGATCACAAACACGCTTGCAACGATCGGTTCCGCTGCACCGATCCCATGCATCTTTTCGTGAAAGAGAATTGACGGGCCGTCGAAGTGCTTGCCGAGGCCCAGCGTGGCGATCAGGTAGCTAAAGAACGTGGTGTGTTCAGGCATGGTCAGATGCTCTCGGTTTCCCGCTCTGCGAGGGGACGGCGGTATCGCTTACCAACGACCCGATGGCAAGCCCAACGGGCAACGACACGAGTCCTATCACAAGGCCCAGCCCCTCGACGAGGCCTCGCGCAAGAAGGGCGTAGATCACCGCGAGGTAGACAAAGAGCTTGACGATTCCGAGTAGTCCCCAGGCAAGTCCGCTTCGGGACCCAAGCTGTCCTTCGATCGGAACCAGCACGCTCACGATTTTCGTAAGGACCCAGAGGTTGGTCACGCTCAAGGTGGTCATGAGGGTTACCGAGAGTGCGAACTTCGTTCCGAAAAACAAGAAGCACCCGATAGCAAGTGCAAGCCCAATCCCCGCGACGGTCCCCATCGCGATCTGAAGCCGGCGATCTTGACTTGGTTTTCGAGATTCAGAGCTTCCCATTGTCAACGTCCTTTACGGGTTCGCCCTTCTTCGCGATGGCAAGATATTCCTCGTGGTAAATTTCCTTACCGCGATCAATGGCCTCCGCCTCCTCAATGTCGCGACTCATCTTGGCGGCCGTCTTGAGAAGCCCACGAAAGCCCGCGTAGATGCCGGTGATGAAACCGACCATCCAGATCCACTTCGTGCCGAAGCGTACGTCGAGGTACTGACCACCAAAAAGGCCAATGAGAACCGACAGAACGAGCTCGATGCCCACCGTTCCGTAGCGTCCCACAGACTTCCAAGGCGTCTTGCCCATCGCTTCGCCGTATAGGGCCGCCTCGCACGTTTGTCGAACCGTTATGATCGAAGCCACGCCTCTAGCGTCGTCATCATCGCACGCAAGGCCTTGCCGCGATGACCCACAGCGGCCTTCTCGTCCGCGGAGAGCTCCGCCATCGTGCGATCATGCAGGGCCGTCGCGGCTTCCTTCACGATGAAAATCGGATCGTACCCAAAACCGTTACTTCCACGTGGCTCCAGGGCTATCTCGCCTTCACACGTTCCCGAAGTCACGTGTTCCGCTCCGCATGTGGGATCGATCATGGCAAGCACGCAACGAAACCGAGCCGTAAAGCCTCTTACCGGCCTCGTGAACGGCTGAAGTTCGGCGAACACGCGCTCGATGTTGGCTCCGTCGTTTCCGTGTTCGCCGGCAAACCGCGCAGAGTGCACGCCAGGTCTCTTGCCGAGCGCATCGATCTCGAGACCTGAGTCATCAGCTATCGTCAATTTATTTGACCATGAAGCAATCGCTCGCGCCTTCTTGAGCGCGTTTTCTTCAAACGTTGCGCCGTCCTCAACGACGTCGGGCGCACCCTCAAGATCGACTAGACCGAGCACTTCGACTCCGAACGGCTCGCACAAGTAACGAAGTTCGCGCAGCTTGCCCGCATTTTTCGTCGCGAAGATAATTGCCCGCACCATTCGCCCTAGCGTCCTGTGCCCACGACAAGGGCATCAAGGTTTACGTTGGCCGCGGAGAGCGCAGCCTTTTGTCGCTCGGTGAGAAGGGTGATGCCCCTAAGGCATAGGTCGACCAGCGTGTCGATTTGCTTGCGGGGCACCGGCGCACCTTCGGCGGTGCCTTGCAACTCGATCACGTCGCCTCGCGCCGTTGCGACAACGTTGAAGTCGACCTCCGCTCTCGAGTCCTCGATGTAACAAAGATCGAGCAGCTGCTCGCCGCTCTCCATAATGCCAGCGCTGACCGCTGCCACCGGCGCGCGGAGAACCGGAACCGTGAGCAACTTGCGCTGCGTAATCTTGTCGAGCGCGATCGCCAGAGCCACGAAGCCGCCTGTGATCGACGCAGTCCGTGTACCGCCGTCGGCCTCGAGCACGTCGCAATCGATCGTGATTGTGCGCGCACCCAGCTTGTCGAGAACGACCGCCGCGCGAAGAGCCCGGCCAACGAGTCGCTGAATCTCCTGAGTTCGCCCACTCGGTGCGCGTCCGCGTCCATCGCGCTCCTGCCGTTTTGGGTTCGCGCGCGGGTGCATGAGATACTCCGCGGTCACCCAGCCTCGGCCAGCGGTAGGGTCCATGAACTTCGGAACCGATTCGTCGACGGACGCGGTGCACAAGACGACCGTCCCGCCCGCGCGGTAGAGAACAGAGCCTTCCGCAAGGCGATGAAATCCGACGGTCATCTCGACCGGGCGTAGCGAATCGAAGGTGCGCGCATCCACTCGTGTCATGGAAAGCGACCTACTCGATTTCGCTGTTTGCGGATAGTCGCGGCGCCTCGCCGATAGCGATGGGAAGTTCGATCTCGAAGCGTGTTCCGCCTTCGCGAGGAATCTTGCAACGGATGACACCTCCATGCGATTCGACAATTTGCTTGACTATCGCGAGACCAAGACCCGTCCCTTCGCCCTTCGTCGAGAAGAAGGGGTCGAAAACACGCGTGACAATATCGGCTGGAATCCCAGGTCCCGTGTCGCCGACAGAGAGGATTACCCCCATCCCTTCGCCATGAAGGCCGATCGCGATTGAACCGCCGGTCGGCATCGCTTCGCGCGCATTGCGAATGAGATTGAGCAACGCCTGCCGAATCTGCGCTCCGTCATAGAGTACTGTCGGCAACGCTTCGTCGAAGTCGAGCTCCAGCGTGCAGTTCGACTGCGCAAGTTCAGCAGCCGCGAAACGTGCGATGTCGCTCACGGTCTGCTTAAGATCGTCGCGCTCCATGCGCGGCGAAGGAAGGCGTGCGACGCGCAAGTACTCCTCCGAGAGGCGCACGAGCCGATCCACTTCGCGCCTCACTGCACGGACAAGAGACCGCACCTCTTCGGGCTTCTCCTCTAACTCCTCTTCGAGCAGTTCAAGATTCAACCCAATCGACGAGAGTGGATTCCGAATTTCGTGCGTCACGTGCGCGGCCATCTTTCCGATGGCCGCAAACCGTTCGTTACTCAGCGACAATTCGCGCGCCTTTGCGACTGCGGCGACCATCGTTTCGAATGCTTGCGAAAGTTCGCCAATTTCGGTTGCGGCAGCCACTGCGGGCTGGGCGCTCAGGTCACCTCCCGCGACCGCCTGAGCGCGTCGCGTTACGTGTCCAAGCGGCAAGAGCAAGCGCCGTGCAGTCACCGATGCGAGTGCACTCACACTGAGTGTTAGTGCAACCAGGAGCACCAATGCCACTACAAGGCGTTGACTCCTAACCTCAGCGGCGGTGCCAGCTTCGTTCATCGCAAGTTGTAACTTCGAAGATGCCGCCTCGAGTGACGCGTCCGCGTCGTGCTCGAGACCTGAAAGCGGAATGAGGACGGTATTCACGCGCCCCGCGTCTCCGTCCGTCATCGCGGAAAACAGACGATCGAGCATGCCGCGATCGGTGACCACCAACTCTTCAACTTTCTTGACCTCTAGTTGAAGCGCTGCCGCCCATGGGGCATCTCCACGCGCCATCGCGGCCGTGAGCGCCTGCTTCAGCTCGAAGAAACGTATCCGGCGTGCGGCGGTAAGCGCGTCGAGAATTACCCGAAGCGAAGCGGGGTTCCGTTCGTCGTTCACTCCTTGAACGAGAGCCTTGAGTGTCGTTTGCGTCGCCTTAAGCTGCGCCAACTTGAGCGCGACGGGAACGTAACCATAAGCAAGCTCTTTCGTGTCGCGTGCGGTTCGCTGTTCGGCGTAGAACGCGAAGCCAACCGTCACCGCGAAGGCGATAATGGTAACCGAAAAAGATACAAATATGCGCTGAGCAATCGAAAACGTTGCGGCTTGTCGACCCGCGGTGTGGCTCATCACGCCCTCACCCACGATCAACTGCCAAGGCCTCGCGCGATCCATGTTGCGATATCTTCGACCGGCTCTTGCGCGGTCGCGCGAAACGAAAGAAGACTCGAGGCGCACGCGGTGACGATCTTCCCGCCGCCAATTTCCTCGTGTTCTGAAATGCGCTTCTTCGAGATCTGTTTTGCGACCTCCGGCATCGTTGACGGCAAGAGCCCACCAGCGCCGGAGCACGCTCCCTTTTCACGCTTGTAATCAAATTCGTCCGGCGCACGCCCAAGCAAGCGGTGCAGAACGAGGCGTGGCGCTTCGTAGATGCCGAGCCCGCGACCGAGTTGGCAAGGGTCGTGATAACGCACCGGTTTGTCAGGCACGTTGTCCAATGGCAAAAGGCGTGTCACATGTGCAGCGGCAAGCTCGACGAAAACTTCCGTTTCGGTGGAGAGGGCGATCCCCATCTTCGGGTAGTTCACCTTAAGCGCAACCGCGCAGCCAGGGTCGAGCACGATGAGACGTTTCTTGTTCTTCAACTCGGCCTGCAAGCGCTCTGCTTGAGCCCTAAACGCGTCTTGCGCGCCTGCCATGAGCAGCGGAAGGCCACAACAATTCTCCGCGAGTGAAATCGGTGTGCCCAGAAGCTGTGAGGTCGCGAAGATGGCGTCCTTGGCCTCACGAGGTGTTGCTCGAGCGTAAGAGCAGCCCAAGACGAGGCTCGTCTCAGCGTCCCTGCGAACGGCGCCATTGACGCCAAGTTCGGCTATGGCGTGCCGCGTACGCTTCGCGTGTTGGTCAAAATTCTTGACGACTCGACTTGCGCCAGCAGGGCTCTGCCCACCGCTCACGATTGCCGCGCGCGCAGCATAGAGCGTTGAGGTCACTTCATTCTGGTGATCGCAAGAGTGCGTGCACGCTTTGCAGCCCGTACACGCCCACGCTGGGTCAGCGTGTGACGCGTCGAGAGGTACGTCACCGTGTGCGGAAAAATACGCGAGCGACATTTTGCCCCAGGGCGTGAGCGTCTCGCGCGGCTCGGCATTCGAAACGGGACAGGCGCTGCGGCAGAGCTTAGGACAGAACGTGCACTTTTCGAGTGCGCCTCGATGCGACTCCAACAAAGGCAACGCGTGCATGGGGCGCTGATCAGGCCGCTTCATCCGACAAAAGGCTATCACGCGAAAGAGGTCGCGCCGAAGATCCTCAAAACGCTTAGTTTGATACTTCCATCAGCCAATCGCGCATCTCGGTGAGCGCCTTGTCAGGCACGCCCTTGTCGGAACACATCTCGAGAACGTCGTTGATCATCGCTTGATGCTGCGCTCGAAGCTTGTGGCCGAAATGTTCGTCGATGTAGTGAAAGACTTCCTTTTGGCTCGGATCAAACACGCGTTTCCCAAAACGTAACAACCATGGTTTCAAAATGCGCGTCAGGTGCCCCGCTGCCGGCATCGTGCCAACTCGTTTGCCAAGTTCCCGCGTTTCATTGGTGGCTCGCTGAGTGAGGTCAAGTAACTTGTCGTTCTGCAAAAGCTCCTGGACGCTGCCTGCGATCCCGACTGCGACGAACCATGGTGCCAGGGTGATGGTGAGCGCGGGATTGGTCTCGTGGACACCGAGTTCGAGTCGCGTGCGAATGCCAGCGCGGTTGAGCGTTGCGGTAAGCTCATTGACGATCGTGATCGGGGGTCGCGATTCGTCGAACAACACCGGCGATAAGGACGGCAGCCAATACCGCAAGGCGCCGTGCCCATTGACGTAGGCAACAACGCTCGGCATTCCTGTGACCAAGTTTGCATGAAGGCGTGCCTTCCAAGCTTCATAGAGCTTAGGCATCATCGGCGACAACACGACGACCGGGCGTTCCGTCTTCGCCAGCGTGCTCAAGAGGGCGTCGTCAAGTTGCTCCTGCCTCACGCACACAAGTACGGCGTCGGCGTCGTCAGGAATCGACGTGGCGCGCGTCGGGCTCGACCAGGTCGTTCGCTCTCCCGTCGCGACACTCTCCAGAAGTACATCGGGGCGATCGTTCTCCCGGCCTTTGCGAACGACGAGCGTTACCGTTGCGTGCCCCTTGACCGCTAGAAATCCGCCGAACATGAGCCCGAGCGCTCCTGCTCCAATGATCGCAATGTGCATCGTTACCGGTAGGTGCAGACGAGTTCGTGGTCGCAAATGGTGTAAACGTCACCTTCAGCGATCGGTTTCCGCGCCACACGCTGGCCGTTGAACTCGACGCCGTTCGTTGAGCCCATGTCGACCATGAAGTAAGTTCCGTTTTGCATCTCGATCATCGCGTGCTGGCGCGAGACGTTCGGATCCTTGAGCGTGAGGTCGCTCGTCTGTCTTCCGCGTCCCAATATGAATCGCTCTTTCGTGACCGGGAATTTTTCGCCCTTGTAGATGATGGTCAACGACGCGGCCTTCGGCGCCAAATTGGGACTCGAAGGTTGCTTCTTTGGCGCGACTGCGTTCGCGGCTGCCACACCTTTGAGTGTCGATCCCGTAAGGACTGCCGGAGCGAGCGCAGGCCGATTCGCAGATGGCATGGGCGGAGGCCTGCTAGCGCGCGGCGGGGGAACATTTGAAGTCCCACGAGGCGGCGGCGGCGGAATGCGCGACGCGGTTGCCTTGCTCGGTGCGGTTGTCGCTCCGTGTGTCTGTTGCCCTTGGGGCGAGGAGGGAGGCTGCGGCGCTTGCGGAATTTGGGGCGACGCTGCACCAATCGAGGCTGGCGCGATCGAAGACGGCGCAACGCGCGAGCCGTAGTTCTTCGATCGAGCGTATTGCTTCATCGACTCATTGATGAGGTAGTCAACGCTGCATTCGAGATCCTTTGCCATCTGTTCGAAGGCTTCCCAAAGGATGTCTCGGCAATGAAACGTGCGCGGGCTCTTGCGATTCGGGTCGGCACTCATGTCTCTCGCTCAATTGTCGCGTCGGAGGTTACTTGAGGGACGGCTCCACGCAGAACTTCACGTAGTCGCCGATCGTTGCGATCACTTTTTCTTCGGTTTCCTTCGAGCCAGGACTCTTTGCCACACGGCACTTCCAGCCGC
This sequence comes from Myxococcales bacterium, assembly GCA_023248735.1. Classification (GTDB taxonomy): domain Bacteria; phylum Myxococcota_A; class Polyangia; order Polyangiales; family Polyangiaceae; genus JAHFDX01. Next base: position 13,719 of record JAHFDY010000001.1, on the reverse strand, counting down.
AGTTTTCTTCGTCCTTGCACTTCGGCACCGATTGACGGTCTTCCTCGAATCGTGTGAGGACAGACTGGGCCTCGGCTTTCTTTCCTTGATAGTAGACGCTGAGCGCGACAAGTTTTGGTCCGAGTTCCTTGCCGTCGAGATACGGTTTGAGGGCGTCTCGCGGCGGAGGCGGGCCACTCATCTCACCGATGATCATGGCGTATGCGATCGGCTCGCTCAGCGCCATCGGCGCCTTTTCCGTCTGTGGCAGCCTGCGCATGAACTCCCCTAAATCCTTGGTGTTCATCGTCTTGAGTGCCATGCGCGCCGAGTCGAGGCGGACCTGCCACTTCTTACCTTCGAACAGCGTGTAGAGCTTTGGGAGGACTTGTTCCTTCGGAAATTCGCCCAAACGCGCAAGGGCGAGGCCGCGAATTTTGTCCGGATTGTCGTTGTTCTTAACGAGGTCAAAGACCTTCTCGAGCTGCGAGTTCGAGTTCTTGTCAAGCCGCCCTTCGACCGACGCGATCGCGCGAATGCGAGACTCTTCGTTTTTCGATTTCTCCGCGTACGAGAGCGCGAACTCCACGACGCCGCTGCCGCCGAGTCGCTTGATGTTTGCGAAGACTTTTTCGAGCTCTTGCTCTTGGTAACTGTCAAGTTGCTTGTCAAATTCCTTTTTTTCGGGTTTGACGTTTCGCTTGACGTTCACTTCCTCAACGAGCGTCTTTTGCTGGTCGTGCCACTCTTTCGAGTCAACGCGTTTCGCAAGCTTGATGAGCGCTTCTCCGGCTGCCTTCTTCGTGTCTGCGTCGCCGAGATCGGTGATGAGCGAGATCACGCGATCATTTTTCGTCCCGTCCTCGCGGACGAGTTGCGGGAGCGGCTTGACCGCTGGCGCGCCAAAGAGCGCATGGCGCATGATCTGCTCAACGCCAAACTTTTGCCCGGGATAGTCGATGCGCGCTTCAAAATTGGTCTGCACCCAAGCGAGGACTGCATCGCGCAGCGCCGCCTTTATTTTCTCATCGGTGACCAGCGTCGTTTCGCTCGACAAGAGTGCAAAGGCGGCATCCTTATAAGGAATCGATGGATCAGGTGGCGTCGTGCCGTCGGGTGCCTTTGCCGGAAGCGGCTGTTTCATCTGCTCGACGAGCCGCGGCGTGATCATCTCGATGATGCGCGCGCGCGCATCGGGGGCGAGCTGCTGTATGCCGCCCTCTCTCGTGTCGTCACTCGTCTTGAAACCCGAGATGAGGGTATCGAGACCCTTGCGCTCACCGCTCCGCGGCTTCATGCGCACGAGGGACATGGCGGCTTCGGCTCGTAGGTCCCAACCATATTTGTCGTGTGAGAGGACGGCGTTAAGCTTGCGCGGGCCGTCAAGCGTCGACTCCCAGTGGTGGAGGTCTTCCTTGTCGACGGCGCATCCGCCAAGCGCGATTGCAGATGAAAGCGCGAGCCCGATTGCAGCGACGCCCACAGAGCTTCTCAATTTTCGCATGGTTCCCTGTCCCGGCTGAGCGGGGAAACGACATCGTACGCTCCATCGACGACGAAGCGGAACTGTTTGCAACCGGAGCGCCTTGTGCCCGTGGGCGGCTCGCGGGATGGATAAGGAATGTCTCTAATGGGGACTTGGCGCGTCCGGCCAACAACTCGGCGCGCCGGCCCAAGGCCGCGGTCACGAATTAAGTAACGATGTTGGACGTCGAGGACGCCCAAGCTTCCTTCCCTTACTTTCTTAGCTGCACTCCCGTCCCGGCACCTCTTGCTTCACTCGAACTTGCCCTTGACCGCCAGCGGTCGCTACCTTGAGGGTAGGACAAAGTCGCATGATGTCGCCCATTTACGCGCCGAGGCGCCCTCTTGAGGCCGGCGAGGTTCCCACCAACAAGCGCTCGCCCACCATTGTGGGCAAAGGTGCGGGTGCGCTCGGACGTGGCCGTGAAGTGGCCGCGCTCCTGTTGTGGACCACTGCTCTCTTCCTCTTTCTCGCGCTGTGTTCGTTTCAGCAGGGCGTCGAACCCGTTGGACATGGCGGCGATTGGATCGGACCGGCAGGTGCGTTCGTTGCGCGCGCGCTCGTCTCGGGCGTCGGCGTCCTTGCGTGGGCGGTTCCCATCGAATTCGTACTCTTCGGAGTTCCATTTGTCACTGGCAAGGCGAACGCCGCCAATGCCACGCGCATCGCAAGCAGCCTACTTATTGTGCTTCTTGCCGCGGCGCTGGTTCAAGCCGGCTGGCCAGATGCGCGCGCATTCGGCTCGATGCGCGCGAGCGGGTTCCTTGGCGAACTCTTCGGCGAGCTTGCCCGCTCGGCCTTTTCGACGGCCGGTACGTTCATCGTCGGACTCGCCGCGATCGCCCTGATCCTGATCAGCGGTGAGTCGTTCAGCTTCATCGCGCTCGTCCGCCTGATCGCTCGTGTGACATCCGAAATCGTAACGCAAGCGGCATCGTTTTTCCGCAGCTCGCACGCAGCATGGCGCGAGGCGAAACGTATGGAACGCGAGGGTATGGTGCGCGACTCATCGCTTCCAGCCCCTCCCACGATTCACTCTCCGGCGGTCGTAGAAGACGACGCGGCGGTCGCATTTTTGTTCGACCCGCCCGGACTTCCCGCGGCCTCCGAGGCGCCTGTTTTCGTTACCGAGCCGAGCATCCCCATCGAGATGCCAAAGCGGCGCGGGCGCAAGAAGCGTTCTGAGACCGAATCCCACGATGAACCTGAGGAGTGCGCGGCGGCGGATGAATCTGAAGGGGCTTCTGAAATTTCCGACAACGACGAACCCGACGCTGAGGAGATCTCTCCCCTCATGCTCGCCATTAGCGATCGCCCAACGCCGAAGCGCAGTCGCAAAAAGGCAGGGCTTCTCGAGCCGAAGATCGTGGATACGTCAAGCGCGTTGACTGTCGATGCGCTTGACGATTTTAGGGTGAAGAGAGTTGTCTCGAAATTCGAGTTGCCCGATCTCGAAATGCTCATCAAGGGTGAAGTCGACCCGACCGCGGTGGTCGATCGCGATCGCCTCTACGAAAATGCGGAAAAGCTCGTCCAAACGCTCGCGCACTACGGTGTGCAAGGAAAGGTCGAGGACATCCTTCCGGGCCCTACGGTCACGACATACGAAGTGTCGCCAGCCCCAGGCACGAAGGTATCGAAGGTCGCGTCTCTCGCCGACGACCTCGCGCTCGCCCTCGCGCGCAAGGTTCGCATTGTCGCGCCCATTCCGGGCAAGAACCGCATTGGCTTTGAGTTGCCGAACGAAAAGCGCGTTCCAGTTTTCCTCCGTGACCTCGTCGAAGATAGGCGCTTTCAGACTCTCGACGTTCCTCTCCCGGTGGTGCTCGGCCGCGATATCTTGGGCAACCCTGTCTACGCCGATCTCGCGTCGATGCCGCACGTCATCGTCGCCGGCGCGACGGGCGCCGGAAAGAGTGTCGGACTCAACGTCATGCTCACGTCGTTGCTCTACCGTCGGACGCCCGACGAACTTCGCTTGCTCATGATCGACCCCAAGGTCGTCGAGCTCGCGCCGTTCGACCGCATTCCGCACATGCTCCTGCCGGTCGTCACGGACATGAAGCAAGCGTCGACTGCGCTGAAGTGGGCTGTCGACGAAATGGAGCGCCGCTATCAGCTCTTCGCTGATGCGGGCACGAAGAACATCACGACGTACAATGGGTGGGTCGGAAAAGTAACGCGCGGTGAAATTAAGAACCCAGCCGCAAAAATGGTGCTCGCGAAGGACTTCAACGGCTTTCCCGAGATCATTAACGCGATGCCCGGCGAAGTCAGCAACGTTCCTCCGCCCGACAAGCTTCCGTTTATCGTCATCGTAGTTGACGAATTCGCCGACCTGATGATGCAGCAAGGCAAAGAGGTCGAAGTCGCGGTCGCTCGCCTCGCTCAGAAAGCGCGCGCGGCGGGTATGCACGTGATTCTCGCGACGCAGAGGCCGAGCGTCGATGTTATCACCGGTATGATCAAAGCCAATTTTCCGACGCGGATCGCCTATCGCGTCGCGCAAAAAGTCGACTCTCGAACCATCCTCGACGAACAAGGTGCTGAGCATCTGCTCGGTCGCGGCGACATGCTCATGAAGCTCAACGGCACGAACGAAACGAAGCGTGTGCAGTGCCCGATGATCACCGAGGAAGAGGTCCAGTTGGTGACCGATTTTCTTCGGAACCAGGGCGAGCCCGTCTACGACGAGAACATTCTCAAGCCGCGTGACGACGAGGATTCTGCGGAAGCCGAAGAGGATGCAGAACAAGACCCGCTCTATGACGATGCCGTGCGAATCGTGGCCGATACGAAGCGGTGCTCGACGTCGTGGTTGCAGCGCAAATTGGGCCTCGGATACAACCGAGCCGCACGAATTGTTGAAATGATGGAGAAACGCGGCCTTGTCGGGGCCGCGAATGGAGCTAAAGACCGCGAGGTGTTCGTCAATTCGCTCTGACGCGTCATCAATTTGGGCGCATTCGACCTCTTTCAGAAACGCGCTACAATCATTTGCCTTGAATAAGGAAGGGATGTTCAACGACTGCTGCGTGGGCGACGAAGCCGCCCGAACAAAGCTCATTGATGAGATCGGGCGTATCGTTCGAGATCCGGCTGTGCCGTGCACAACGAAGGCAGCTGGGCTTACATTGATCGGCTGGCTCGCACGGCGTAAGCCGAGCGAACCCCCGCACGCACTTGGTGTCGACGAAGCGCGCGATTCCGAGGCACGCATGCGCGCCCGTCGCGCCCGTTGACGCTTCGGCTGCGCGCATCACAGGGCTGACTTTCGACGGTCCGTTCCAGTAGAGTGCGCCCGTGGCTGGATGGGCTCATCGTTCGTTTGCGCACCGAGCCGTACGCCTCTTGCCGCTGGCCGTGCTTGCCTCATCGCTTGCCGTGGGGACGGTTGTGCGCGTTCGCAAGGTTGGTCCACGCGGGAGCGCCTCTCCTTCGGCACTGCCGTCAGCGTCAGCGACCTTAGGGGCCGCATCGCCCGTCGACGCGGTGGCTCCGCAAGCGAGCGTTGCCCTGCACGTCACAACGTTGCACGGTGATCCTGGACGTTCGGGTCGTGTCCGCGGGCGCCTACCGTTGAGACCTCGCCTCTTGTGGTCGTTCGACGCCGGTGGCCCCATCGCGGCCCAGGTGACCACGTCCGACGATGAGCAGACGTTCTTCGTCGTCACCCTCACTGGTAGAGCGAGCGCGGTCGACCCATCGGGCCACGCGCGGTGGTCTCTTGAGCTCGGTGAGCGGATCTATGCCGCACCCCTGGTCCTTTCAGACCGCATTCTATTTGGCACTGACGCGGATCAATTTGTGGCGGTTTCCTACGCCGGCAAGTTGATGTGGAAATTCCAAACCGATGACGATGCTGATACGTCCGCGCTTGCGGCTGGGGGGCTCGTTGTTTTTGCCTCTGGAAAACGTGTTTACGCGGTCGATGCGGCAGGCACCGTCAAGTGGCGGTACCAGACACGTCGCAAGGTGTTCAGCTCACCGACGCTCACGACTGAGCAGCAAATCGTCTTTGGCTCGCAAGATGGGCACGTCTACTCGCTCTCGCTAGCGGGCACCGAAATATGGCGCACCGATGTTGGTGGTCAGGTCGACACGGCTCCCGCAAGTGGACCCGAAGGGTCAGTCTTCGTGGGAACAGACGCGCACGAAGTGATCAAACTCGACGCAAGAGGAGGCGTCATGTGGAAATGTAACGTTGGTGGTTACGTAAGGGGGTCGCTCACCGTTGCGCGTAACGGTGACATTGTGGCCGGCACCTACGGGCCGAACCCGAAAGTCGTCCGCATCTCGCCCAATGGGTCCATCACGCACACCTTTGGGGTTCGCGGCACGGGGGCCAAGGAGTTTGGGATTCATGGAAGCGCGCTCGAAGACGACCGAGGCCGCTTTGCCTTCGGCGCGCAGGACAACCTCGCGCGCATTCTGTCACCCGCGCTTGTCGAGGAATGGTCCTTTCACACGGGAGGGGACGTCGACGCTCCGCTGACCTTGCTCCAGGACGGCACGCTCCTCGTGCCGAGCGAGGACGGCAAGCTCTACGCCTTCGGTCAGGGTCAATAGCGCTTACTTTGCCGAAGTTCTTGCCGTCCCCAAGTGGAAGGCGCGATAACCTGAGCTTCATGACGGCCATGCCGCGTCCCTTTGAATCCGATGCCGAGGACGTCGTCTGGGCGCTCGAGACTGCGGAGGCGCTTTGGCGTCGGGATGACCGACGCGACGCGCTGGTGTGGCTCAGTCGCGCCGTCGACTTTGCGCGCGCGGCTTCTCAGGCTGATCGCGCCGAAAATCTGGCCGCCGCGTTTCGTGACCTATCGAGTGACGAATCGACTCGTCCCACCTCCCCACCGATAACGATCGACCTTGCCGAAGACGACGAGATCCCGCGCCACGACCCACCGCCGCTCCCGCACCATGTTCCAGGCGGTCTCGATTGGGATCCGATCGCGTCGCTCGCCGATCTTCCTGAGGCCTCCAAGCGCGCGCTTTCGCGTTCGGTCGCGATCGAGCGCCTTCTGCATGACGAAGAAGTCGCCAATTTTGGCATGGCGATCGTGCTCGATGGGGAAGTCGGCGTCGCACCCACCATCGTTGATGCGTTCGTCGAGCGTCTTGACAGGGGCTCTGTCGTTCTTGGCTTCGGCACGCTGATTCATGCAAATCCACTTCGTCTGGTGGCGATCAATGGCGCCGCCAAGGTTGCTGTTTGGGATGAGGAGACAACGCGTCGGCTTCTCTCCGAGTTTACCAGCGTGGAACGGCGCCTGAAGGTTGCCGCCGATCGTCACCAAGCGCTCGTCGGCGCGGTCATGGGCTCAATCGGCGATCGCCTGGACGAATCGACGCGTCACGACGTGATGAGTCGACTCGTTCTTCGCCACTTGGTTGGGGGAACCGTGTTCGCTGAACCTGGTGATCCGTTCCCTGGCCTCCTCCTCATGGGGGCAGGATCCATCGCTGTTGGCGACTCGGTTCAATTGTCACCAGGCGAGTTTCTTTTTCCGCATCTCGTTCTGACGCCGGGACGTTGCCCAGCTGGCGCAGTGGCGGGTGATGGTGGCGCGCTCGTGTTCGTTGCCGACCGCGCCACGACGCAGGAGCTGATTCTCACAATGCCGAGTTTGCTAGAGGTCTTTACCGAGCTATCTTGATCATGGTCAGCTAAGTTGACTATGTCCCTATCGACTTTCGGTATCAAGATTCCACTGCAACTCGGAGGCCCCTTCTGTTCCCGAAAAACGCAGCGCGATCCATGAGGCCTGGTTGTCATCGATGCCGGCGTCAGAGCCGCTCACTCGCCGACGGAACTTGACGCGAAACGCCTGTCGCCAAACCGAAGTGTAAGGAAAATACTTGCGGTCCACGGGTGATGGCTTGGCGATTTTTTGGATCTCGACCGGTTCGATTTCATGCCCTTGACTATCCACTAACCGAACGACCCAAGCCGTTCCCGGCTTCGTCAAGTCGGCGTACCGATGTTGGGTTGATGTGTAGAGGGCGATGTAGAACCGATGAAACTGACGCGCGTCATCGAGCTCCGCCGTCATCATCCGCGTGCGTTCCTTTTCGGTGAGGCGAAAGTCCTCTGCGTAGCGCGTTACGTAAGCCCAGCGAAAGTCCCACGACTCGAACGTTGCCGTTGCCGTGAGTTTGTCATCGAGGTCCTGCATCGAAAGCAGACTCGCTTTGCGCGTCCAACGCTGCTGGATAAATGGGTAGTCGTCCGGCGCGTAGTTTCGTGGCCCCGCACCGAGCGATACGCGTGCGGCTCCACAACCGCCCAGCGCTAGCGCCAAAAGCAGAAGCTCACCTGCGCGTCGAAGCTCGAGCATTGCGCCTCATTATAGGGGAACCCAAGGAAATCGACTGTCTTCAAAAATGCGCAGCTCTATCTGAGATGGATTGCAGAGGATGTACGTCCAAGGAAGGAGCGGTGCGTGGTGGACAACACAAGGGGGCTCGCGTTGATCGATAAGCTGCGATTCTTGGTTCGGTTCTGGGACTTAACCGCACGTCACGCGATGAGTGCGCTTTCCTCTACCGAAAAGCTCGAGCTCCACGCGCTGCTGAAAGTCGCTGCACAGGACGGCCGTTTGCCCGCTCGCGGCATCGTTAGCCGTACGCCAGATTCGGTTGCGGCAGAGATGATCGGCGAGTTCGGTTTCGTCCGTTGCGAGCTCAGACAGGTGAACGCGGCCGGTTTTGTCGTCGCCGGGTATCGCGGCGTTAAGGCCGACACTTCGCTTATTCTACGCGTTTCGGATGAGGTGCGTGGCATCGACTACACGATTCCCTGCACTGTCGCGTGGACGCATGAGATCGGCACCTCCACCATGGCATTGAGAATTGACGGGACGCCCACCGAGACCCGATTCGCGAGCCTCAGCCGCATTTCGATCGTCCCACAGAAGCCACGCCAACTCATGGCCTGACGGCTCTTCGACAGGTACCTCGCCACCGCTCTTGTCCCAGCCGCTCTCGCTCTGGCAATATCCTCGTTCCCATTCCGATATCGCCCGAGGAGCTTGTCGATGCCCATCAAAATTGCCGCGAAGGTAGCGGCACCACTTTCACTCAGCCCCGATCTATCGGTCGTCGGCGTCTACGCGCCGCACACACCAAAGACCGCCTCGAAAAAAACGGGGCTACCTTCGCAGGTTTCGTCGATCGATCGCGAACTCAAAGGTGCACTCTCCGCGCATGCCCTCCGAGAAGAGTTCACTGCGAAAAAGGATCAGGTCCTCTCGTTTTCATACTTTGCTCAGGGCAAGGTCCGAAAACTCATCCTGATTGGACTCGGCGAAGGTCCAGCAACGGCCGCCGAAGCGCGCACATTTGCGGGTCGTGCCGCCCGGTTTGCCAACAACGAGAAGGCGACTTCTTGTGCCCTTTATTTGCCACCCGGACTTGAATCACGGTTGCGTGCGCTCGCGGAAGGCATCGAGCTCGGTGCGTACCGGTTTGCGAAGTACTTCACTGGCGATCGCAGGCCCAAAGCCGATCTCGCCGAGGTGCATATCGGCGCAGCCGCCAAACTTTCAGCCGACGCCAAGAAGCAAGTCGACCTCGGCCAGGCGATCGGTCGCGCTATCAACCTGTCGCGGGATCTCAGCAACGAACCGCCGAACGTGATCTACCCCGCAGCCCTTGCTGCGTCGGCCGAGAAAATGTCGAAGGCATCCGGGCTTAAGGTTCAGATCTTTGACCATAAAGAAATTCTGCGAAGAGGCATGCACCTCATCGACGCGGTGGGTCGTGGCAGTGTCCGTGATCCGCGCTTTGTCCACATCAGCTACGTGCCTCGTATCAAGGCGAAGAAGCGATTCGTATTCGTAGGCAAAGGTGTTACATTTGACACGGGTGGCATCAGTATTAAGCCGGCGGCGGGTATGCAGGAGATGAAACACGACATGTCCGGCGCCGCGAACATCGTTGGGCTCATGGCGGCCGTCGCCGCGCTAAAGCCGAATGTCGAAGTACACGGACTGATCGCTGCCGCGGAGAACATGCCCGACGGCAATGCCTACAGACCGGGTGACATTTGCAAATCCCTCGACGGAAAGACCGTTGAAATCGTCAACACCGATGCCGAAGGGCGTCTCATTCTTGCTGACGCCCTCGCGTACGGTCGCGCACTGAAGCCCGACTACCTCATCGACAACGCGACGCTCACGGGCGCGTGCTTGGTTGCTCTTGGCGCAGGGTGCACTGGCTTCTACGCGAGCAATGACACGGTTGGTGATCAATTTGCGAAGGCTGCCGGTGTTGCCGGCGAGTCGATGTGGCGGATGCCTCTCCTCGAAGATCTGCGCGACCAAATCCGCAGCGACGTTGCGGATGTCAAGCAGACCGGCGACCGCTACGGCGGCTCGATCACGGCCGCTCTCTTTTTGCGCGAGTTCATCGGCGACACCAAGAACTGGATTCACGCCGACATCGCCGGTCCCGCAACAACCGATCGCCCGAGCGGCTGGACCCAAGCCAAGGGCGCGACCGGTCACGGGATTCTCACCTTCCTATCGCTCATCGAGACCGTCGCCGCCGAGCGCTAGACACGAGCCCCTCCGCGGCGTCCGTGCTAAGCGGCGCCACATGTCGGCTTCCGTCAACGACGCGGTTCACGTCGAAAAGCGCCTCAATCGGGCGATGGGTCGCGCCATCGCCGATTTCGACATGATCGCGGATGGCGATACGATCATGGTCGCCGTCAGCGGAGGCAAGGACAGCTACACGCTTCTGCATCTCCTTCGGCTCCTCCAAAAGCGCGCGCCTGTCGATTTCACGCTCAAGGTCGTCAACATCGATCAAGGGCACCCAGGCTATCCGGCCGAGACACTTCGCTCATTTATGCGCAGCGAAGGTTACGATTTCCGCATGGTCGCCGAGGACACATTCTCAATTGTAACTGAGAAAGTGCCAAATGGAAAGACCTTCTGCTCGCTGTGCTCTCGTCTCCGTCGTGGCATTCTCTATCGCGTTGCGACCGAACTCGGGTGCAATAAGATCGCGCTCGGACACCACCGCGACGACATCCTCCAAACGTTGCTTTTGAATCTCTTTTTCGCGGGCCAACTTGGCGCGATGCCACCCAAGCTCGCCGCTGAATACGGCCACATCGTGATTCGCCCCCTCGCCTACTGCGACGAGAACGACATCCAGAGGTACGCGGAAGCGCAAGCCTTCCCAATCCTTCCCTGCAATCTCTGCGGCTCGCAAGACAACCTTCAGCGCAAAATTGTGGGACGGCTCATCAGCGACCTCGACGCGACGCATCCCGGCGTCAAGGCATCGATGCTCGCCGCGTTGCAGAATGTAAGGCCCACCCAGCTCCTCGATCGCAATCTCTGGACGTCGCTTGGCATCTCTTTTGCGCAAGAAAGCGAGGCCGATCGAAAACTCGTCGGCGCCGCGCGCCTTCTCCGATTGAGTCAAGAGGCATGACTCAATCGCGCGGTCGCCTCATTTATTTTTGTGCCGCCGGGTACGTATTTTTTTTCACTATCTTGCCGTCAGCCCGCACCTTGTTGGCATTTGTCGCTTGCGCGGTTGCATTCGGGATTGCGGTGCACCTCATTCGTAACTTCGACGATCCACGAAGGAGGCACGCCGCATTCTGGGCTCTCGCCACCGCGGGCGCCATTGCGTGGGCCTTTGATGCCGACCTCACGAGGCGCTTCGACATCTTCACGGGCCTCTTGGGCATGCTCGGTTGGGGAGCATGCGCCCTTGCCGCCGCATCGCCCGAGGTCATGGTTGGCCGGCCACGCGCAGGCGTGCGCGCCAGGCGCCTACAAGGGGTCGCCCTGCTCTTTGCGGGCGGCCTCGCTCTCGTGGCCCACGGGGCCGCGTGGCTCACGCGTGGAAGCAGCGAGTCACTGCTATTGAGCCGCGCGCTCGCGACGGCCTTTGCGCTTGCCCTCGCCGTCCTCCTTGCGGCCCAAACGAAGACTCGCCGCGCCCTTGCAACCGTCACGGTCGTCCTCTCCGGGGCGGGATTGTGGGCGACGCTTTGACCCGAAGCGGTTGAACTTGGATAGGATTCCAGGCGAAACTCAGACAATGAGACGCGCTCTTGCTCTGTGCTTTGCGCTCGCTTCATGTTCGCGATCGACGGCCAAGTCGGAAGCGGCAACCTCGATCTCCGACGACGACCTCAGATCCCTCATGCGAGCGGGCATATCCGTTTCGGCCGCCAGCACGGATATGTCCGTCGCAAGGGCTGCCGCCACGCCCAGCCTCCCGGCCGCACAACGTAAGATCGACGCCATCCTTGCCCGCACCGTTCACGCCGATTGCATGCAGTCGTCTCGCTCAACAATTACCGACGCGGAACTTTCCGAGCTCACCCGGCTTCATTGGACCGAGGTTGATGTCGACGAGCGGGTAAAGGTTGTTCACGTAGCCGCGCTGCGTTCGAAAATCAGCGAGCCCGAGGCGCGGCGAGCGCTCGAGAGCCTGCGAGCCGAGCTCGACGCAAGCGCCGATCTCGCGACCTTCGATCGCGTTGCGGGACCGCACGTGCGTGAGTCAAAAGGTGCCCTCGTCCTGCAAATGCTCGATACGTTCACCACAGACGGACGCGCGACCGAGGGCACGGTCAACAGCTTCGACAAAGCGTTCGTTCGAAGCGCATTCTCACTCACGATGGATGCGCCACTCTCGCCGATCTCCGAGAGTCCTTTCGGCTGGCACCTCATTTTGCTGCTTGCGCGACATCCTGCAAGGCACATCCCGGAAGCCGAGCGGCGCGCGCTTTTCGAGCCAGAAGCCCAGACCAATCGCGTCCACGCGTGCCTGTCAGCGCTCACGAAGCGTCTCCGCGCCGCAAGCAGCCCCGTGATGTCTCCAGGAACCATGCGAGAAATCGAGCGAATCAAGCAGTCGGAATAAACCCGTTGACTTGGGATCGCGGATGGATATTATCCGCCTCCCTCGCGGCGACGGGGTTCCACCGCCGCGGACCTTGAGAGACAAACTCTCAGGGTCGGTGCTCGTCCTTCCGACCACCCGGTCCGATGGAAAGCGAGGCCAGGAAAAAAGAAGTAGACAAGCTGGCGGAAATGAATAAGATTCGCCACCCCGCTGACAAACGTTGTCAGCCGTCGGTCCTTGAAAACTGAGCCGTAACTCGCAAATACGTGAGTGTAATTGGGTCCACCGATTACAGAATTTGAAACACAGCCAAAAGTTCAAGTCGCCAGTCGACTTAAAATGTTAACTGGAGAGTTTGATCCTGGCTCAGAACGAACGTTAGCGGCGCGCCTAACACATGCAAGTCGCACGAGAAGGGGCTTCGGCCCTTGTACAGTGGCGCACGGGTGAGTAACACGTGGGTAATCTTCCCTCTGGCGGGGAATAACCTTCCGAAAGGAGGGCTAATACCGCATAAGACCACGGTCTCGAAAGGGACTGCGGTTAAAGCTGGCCTCTATACATAAGCTAGCACCAGAGGATGAGCCCGCGGCCCATCAGGTAGTTGGTAGGGTAATGGCCTACAAAGCCTAAGACGGGTAGCTGGTCTGAGAGGATGGCCAGCCACACTGGAACTGAGACACGGTCCAGACTCCTACGGGAGGCAGCAGTGGGGAATCTTGCGCAATGGACGAAAGTCTGACGCAGCGACGCCGCGTGGGTGATTGAAGGCCTTCGGGTTGTAAAGCCCTGTGGGGAGAGACGAATAAGCCATGGCTAATATCTATGGTGATGACGGTATCTCCTTAGCAAGCACCGGCTAACTCTGTGCCAGCAGCCGCGGTAAGACAGAGGGTGCAAACGTTGTTCGGAATTACTGGGCGTAAAGCGTGTGTAGGCGGTCTTGAAGGTCGGATGTGAAAGCCCTGGGCTCAACCCAGGAAGTGCACTCGAAACCGTAAGACTTGAGTCTCGGAGAGGTTGGTGGAATTCTCGGTGTAGAGGTGAAATTCGTAGATATCGAGAGGAACACCAGTGGCGAAGGCGGCCAACTGGACGAAGACTGACGCTGAGACACGAAAGCGTGGGGAGCAAACAGGATTAGATACCCTGGTAGTCCACGCCGTAAACGATGGGTGCTAGGTGTCGCGGGCATTGACTCCTGCGGTGCCGTAGCAAACGCATTAAGCACCCCGCCTGGGAAGTACGGCCGCAAGGCTAAAACTCAAAGGAATTGACGGGGGCCCGCACAAGCGGTGGAGCATGTGGTTTAATTCGACGCAACGCGAAGAACCTTA
>JAHFDY010000088.1 GCA_023248735.1 Myxococcales bacterium | reverse complement strand
ACGTACATCGCGCGGCGCACACGCTCTCTGCGCGCGCGACCGACGCCTATGAAGGCGCACGCGACAAGGTGCGGCGCTTTATCAACGCCCCGTCGGCGAAAGAGATCGTCTTCGTGCGCGGCGCCACCGAGGGCATCAACCTTGTTGCGAAGAGCTGGGGCCAGCGCAACGTTCGTCGAGGCGACGAGGTCGTTGTCACCTGGCTCGAGCATCACGCCAACATTGTGCCGTGGCAGCAACTGTGCAGCGAGACTGGCGCTCGTCTTCGTGTGGCGCCGGTCGATTCACGTGGACAAGTGATCCTCGAAGAATACGAGAAGCTTCTCGGACCACAGACGCGCCTTGTGGCGTTCACACATGTGTCGAATGCCCTCGGCACCGTCACGCCGGCGGCCACGATGATCGAGATGGCCCATCGACATGGCGCGCGCGTCCTTCTCGATGGTGCCCAGTCCGTGTTGCATATGCCAGTTGACGTCCAGTTGCTTGACTGTGACTTCTTCATTTTCTCAGGCCACAAAATATTCGCGCCCATGGGCATTGGCGCCGTGTTCGGCAAGGGCGAGTTGCTGGAGACGATGCCGCCATGGCAGAGCGGTGGAAATATGATTGCAGATGTTACATTTGAGAAGACGATCTACCAAGGGCCGCCCGCGCGCTTCGAAGCGGGTACGGGCAGCATCGCCGATGCGGTCGGTCTCGGCGCCGCGCTCGACTACGTGAGCGAACTTGGTCTCGCGAACATCAACCGCTACGAACACGAACTTCGCATGTACGCCGAGGGCTGCCTCGGCGAGATTCCAGGGTTGCGGATGATCGGGACCGCAGAGGACAAGGCCGGCGTGATGTCTTTCGTTCTTAACGGCGTTCGTACGGAAGAAGTGGGCGGCATACTCGATCAAGAAGGCATCGCGGTCCGCAGCGGTCATCATTGCGCGCAGCCGATTTTGCGTCGGTTCGGGGTTGAGGCGACCGTGCGCGCTTCACTTGCTCCGTACAACACGCGGGAAGACATTGACGCCTTGGTGGCAGCGGTAAGAAGGTTGACGATCGGACGGCCATAGCCTCTCTGTTGCAATGAAGGGTGGCAAAAAGCCAACGGATCCGCTCCAGTTTGTGTCCACTATAACAGACGCCACTTGCGCTTTAGCGGACGTCCACTATAGTAGACACATGTCTCTTAGGGTGAAACCGCTCGACGCTTGGAACCTCATCAAGGCCGGTTCGGTCCTTGTGGTCGACGTCCGCGGTCTTGAGGAGTGGGCGACGGGGCATCTTCCAGGTGCGCGAGCCGTTCCGCTCGATCAGCTTCGGGCGAACCCAGCCGCCGTCTTGCCCCGAAAAGGTGTCATCTTCGTCTGCGCTGGTGGCGTGCGAAGTGAGACAGCCGCGCGCCTAGCTGAGCAGCACGGCATCACCGACGTCTACAGCATCACCGGCGGCACGCAGTCGTGGATCAAGGCGGGTTTGCCGATAGCGACGGAGCTCAGCGTCGCGGTCTAACGGCATGAACAAACGCCGGCCACAAACGCTCGGCGGTCTTCGCATCGATGGGGTACCCTGCCGCCCATGAGAAAACGAGAATGGGTTGTCGTCGACGACAGGCTCCCGATACTCACGTACGAATATTCGTTCGGTCCCGGCCTTGCGAACACCCTCGCCATCGGCGTGAAGGGCGGCATCGCGCTCGTAAGCCCGCCCTGCGGCGCGTCACCGGACGTCTTCGACGTTCTTCACACCCACGGTCCTGTCGTTGCGATCGTCGCCTCGAACGCGTTCCATCACCTTGGCATTAAGGAGTGGCACGCACGTTTCCCGAATGCCGTTGTCGCCGCTCCGGCACAATCGGTCGCGCGCGTCAAAAAGAAGACAGGAATCTCCAGCATCGTTGCGCTTGGCGATGCTTCCACTCTCCAAGGCAACGAAGGCATCGAGTTTGTCGATATGCCGCACTGGAAGACTGGCGAGGTGCTCGTTCGGGTAAAGACCGCCAACGCCTTGTACTGGTATGTCACCGACGTCGTGATGAACATGGCGAAGTTGCCAAAGAACCCGCTCGCGCGCTTCGTGTTCAAGGTGTCAGACTCCGGTCCCGGTCTGAAGTTCAATAATGTCGCCGCGCTCTTCATGATGAAGGAAAAGGCCGCGGTAAAGTCTTGGCTGGCCGCCGAGATCCGCAAGGCCCCCCCAACCGTCCTTATTCCTTGCCACGGCGCGACTATCGACATGAACCCAGGGGGCGCGCCGCTGCTCGACATTCTGTGATCGCTAATTTAGGCAATGTTGTTGACTATTGGTGACCCATGCTCCTTTCCTCTGCCTTTACGGCGTCCGGCGCTATTTGCTCCGTCGTGGGTGCTGCTGCGGTTGTCGCTGCTTGCAACCCACGCCCCAATGCGAAAAAGCCGATCGCCGATCTCACGCAGCCAACAATCGTCGCTCCAACGGCTTCCACGGCGCCGCCTCCCGCATCCGCAACCTTGAAAGGCGGGGTTCCCCCGAAGCCCCCGTCGATGCACCGCGCAGCCACGGGAACTTGTGCCAAGATAGGTGGTAGCGCGACTAAGGGCGTCGCTGGGTGCGCGAGCGACGCAGAGTGCAAGGGTTCCCCCAACGGGCGATGTGTCACTCTCGGTGGCGGCCACGACCCGATGCGGAATCAGTGCGTCTACGATCGTTGTTTCGCGGACGACACCTGCGGTGAAGGCGGCATATGCAATTGTAACCATGAAGGTAACTTTTGCCAAGTCGGCAACTGCCGCATCGATTCCGATTGCGGCAGCGGTGGGTTCTGTTCACCAACGTATGGGTGCAGGGGATCAAAAGGCGCGCACTACTGCCACACGCCAAAAGACGTGTGTGTCGAGAACTCGGACTGCCCAACGCTTCCGAACGGCAACTGGAACACCTGCACCTACGATTCAATGGCCGGGCACTGGGCCTGCGTTCCGAACATGTGTCCGGTCGGCTGAGGCCCGTCTCTAAGATCAGCACGTCGCATGGACGGGTGGACGTGAGGTGACTACACGATTCTGCGTCGCACTTCTTCTGGTGGTTGCGTGCAAGTCTCCGGCTCCAACCCTCGAGATGCGCTACCTCCACGATCGTGAGTTTCGCCGCGCAGAGCTTGAAGCGTCGCTCGTGCGTCCGTCCAACGGATACTCGAAGCTTCGACTCGCGCATTACGCCTCGGGCGATAGTCAAGATTGGGAACGACTGCCAATTGCGAATCCTCGCACGGCATCCGTTTCTGCGGCCGAGCTCGACCTTGACGTCGCGTCATTGCGGAGACCATTAGGTTCTGAAGGGTCGGCACTTCGGCTCGACGGCGCGGCTTCATCCAAAGAGGCGCTTCGTCAACTTGGTGAACAAGCGTTCTTTCGCTATCCCGCGCAGCTAGCAACTTCGATTGTTCCGACGCTTCGATCGCGCGCGACGGCCGAACACTACGGCCTGTGGGTCGATGCGTCGCGCGGCGTGGGCGGCATAGTGCGCGTCGAGACTGCGGATGGTAACAGCGAGCTCGCGTACACGTGCGCGACATGTCACGTATCGCGTCATGATGGGTCGCTCGCGATCGGACGCGCCAACGATCGCCTCGATCTAGGCTTGCTCATGGCCGACATGGGGGGCTCGCAAGACACTCGCTCCTGGGGACCCGGCCGCGTGGACGTGTCGACACCTGCAGGCAACGAACCTGTGCGAATCGCGGACCTTCGCCCTGTTCGCTATCTCGGTTACTTGCATCATGACGCGACGGTGCAGAAGCGCAGCGTGGTGAGCCTCGCGATTCGCATCGAGACGCTGCTTATCACGGGACACTTCGAGGCACGTCGTCCACCGCGCGAGGTTGCGCTCGGGCTCGCGGTGTACGTCGAGTCCCTGGTGTCGCCAGAGCCCCAAGCGCCGACAGGCGATGCCGAGCGTCGCGGTGCTGCGTTGTTCGCAGCTCAGTGCGCGCGCTGCCACGTCCCGCCAACGTTCACGGGACGTCCTGTTGCGATCGAAGCTGTCGGGACTGATCCTGCGCTTGGCCTATCGGAAGATCGAGGCACCGGAATGTACCGCGTGCCCTCGTTGCTCGGCGTTGGTTCGCGCGGCGCACTCTTGCATGATGCGTCGCTGCAAACACTTGATGAGCTCTTCGACCCGGTCCGCCTGAGCGACGGACGCAGCGCCGGTGTCAACGCGCGGCACGTGCGCGGACACGCCTTCGGCCTTGCGCTTGAGCCTTCGCAACGAGCCGATCTGACCGCGTACGTGAGCAGTCTCTGACGGCTACACAGAGAAGCCCGACAGGTGCTTTGTTTGTCGTACGAACATGATGACGATGATCGCGACGCCGAAGAGGGACATCACAAGTTCCGCCAGTGCCGTCGTCGCGCTGATCTCAAGGCTCGTTGCGATGAGTGCCGCTGCGCACACAACACCAAGGGCTTGTGCAAAGCGTCGCACGAGGACCATGTCCGGCTCCGGCCTTCCTCGCGCTTCATCGATGCGCGCGAAGAAGTAGTGCGAGAGGACAATGAAAGAGGCCATCGCCAGGTAATCGGCGCCCTCGAAGATCGGCGTTACTAGCAAATAGTCGTAAACACCGTGAACCAAGATCATGACACCAAGAGGATTGAGCGAGGCGACCGCCTCTTTCTTGAGCGCGAAGGCGTCGTAAAGCGCTTTCGCGCAGACGGCTGTCATCGCCATATGAAAAAAATTGGCAGTGACGAATCGTGTAAGGGCTACGCCGTTGGCGGGCGATAGGTAGTAACCGACGTTTTCGACCGCCGCGAATCCGAGGCCGATGAGCGCGCCACATACGAGGACCTCGAGAGGATTGCTGCCGCGTTTCTTGAGCCAGGGGATAAGAGGCAAGAAAAAGAGCGCCTTGCAGAGTTCTTCGCGAGCGCCCACACCGACGACGAAAAAGACGAGATCCGCGGCTGCGTCAGCCTTCCGTGCGAAGCCAAATTGAGTCTCGATGGCGATGATGATGTCGGTAGGCACGATGCTGAGTACGCCAAGTAAGAACGCGACGAGATAGATCGACCAACGCCTACGTTCCTTGGCTTTGCCAAGTGTCATCGAGAACATCAACCACATGAGGGCAGCGATCGCGGCGAGAGCCAGTGGGGCGGGGCGCGACTCGATAAAGATCGCAAGAAATGACCAACCGGCAGCAGCAGCCCACTTGCGATCATGTGTCGCGAGTTCACTGCGTACGCGCGCAAAAATCGGGCGCGGATGGTCTGCGAGCGCTAGGCGGAGCGACTCCCACTCGTGAAGCTCGATCCAAAGCGCGAATGCGTCGGTACGGTCGTCGACATTGCCACCCGACACGTTCGACTCTCGGTAGAAACAAGCGGCCGCGGCGGTGTTGTCATGCATCACCCGATACGCTTTTCCGAGCGCGTGGTTGGCCCAAGGCATGGGGGTCGCACCCTCAGCAGCCTCCTTGATCAGCGTGAGGTCGGTGTTGTTCTCGTGCACCAAGAAGCTTCGCCAAAATTGACCGATAAAGCGCACATTTTCCGGCGTCTGCGGACGTAGAAACCAGGCGTCGAGATCGCTTTCCGACACCACGAATCTCGCGCTGTAGGACGCTGCATCGAGTCCACCTTCTCGTATAGCGGTCGATGTCTTGTTGAGTTGATGATGATGCTCCAAGAACGCAAGGACAAACGGAACGGTCGGCGTCTGGGTTTGCGCGTACGTCCAGTAGATTCGCTCGGCCTCGTCGCGGTTGCCCTCGCGCGCAAGGACGGTTGCTTTGCTCCACGGTTGGTCAAGTGGCCTGACGGTTTGTGCGACCAGCGAAAGGGCGAAGCCGACGGCGAGCATGCCCACAACCCAGCCCAGCACTGTTCGCCAAACCTGATCAGGGATGAGCGCGATTGCCAAGTGCCGCAGGAACCGGAAGAAGCTCACGAAACGATGATACGGGACCCAGCGATTTTTGGGGAAATACGCGAGAATCCCCTCACCAAACGGTCCTTTGCGCATTGCTCGGGACGATCTGCTCGCTCACGCAAAGGTGGTCCCATAGTGCGTTTGCCAGATCGAACGATAACGCGCGACCTCTTGGTCCCATCGCACGTCTGACCATCGCAACCGGGGTTGCGCCAGCGCGCGGACGCGGTTGATCTCACGCAATCCTCCCTCGGGCAGCAGGAGCCCGAGGCGTACTCGTCGCAAGAGGAGGTCGTCAAGATGGATCACCCCTTCGCTACTCGCGGCGTGCGCAACCTCCGCCCACAGTGTTGGGGTCGGCCCGATGTGATCGAGTTCCTGAGTGGTTGCCACCTCGAGGGCTTCGGCTCCGAAGCGACCGAACAATCGCTGAGCGTCGCGCTCTTCGAGTTTGAACGACGCAAGCGCCTCGCTGTCAACTGCATCGACAATGCGTCGCCTTGAGCGCGGCGGTGCGAGATCCGCAATCATATGTCGAAGCGCGAGCAGTGCGTCGCGCGCCATGATGCGGAACGTTGTGAGCTTCCCTCCGGTGACGGTGAGTAGACCGTTCTCATTCCACAGCGCGTGATCGCGAGACTCTTTCGACGGATTCTCCGCGCCGGAGTCGATGACGCTACGCACACCCGACCAACTCGCGACGATGTCTTTCTCGCTGAGTTCGAGCGACGGGAACGCATGTTTTGCGGCTTCAAGGATGTAGGTCGCTTCGTCCGCGGAGCATCTCGGCTCGTTGTCGAGCTCGTCGTGGTGATCAATGTCGGTCGTGCCGATGATCGTCGCCCCTTCCCATGGAATCGCGAACACGGCACGGTTGTCGCGTGGGTGCATGAGGCTTATCGCTTCGGGAATCGGGATGCGCGTCGCTTCAAATGTGAGGTGACTCCCGCGAATCGGCCTTAGCCGTCTCTCTCCACCAACCTTTTCGCGCAGGACGTCGGACCACGTACCCGCTGCGTTGACGACAGCGCGAGCTTCAATTTCGAGGCTGCGGCCGCTTGCAGCAGGGTCTTCGTCTTGCAGAACAACGCCATTTACGTAACCCGCTTGGTTTCGAAGAAGGTCAATTGCCTTGACATAATTGATGGCCGTGCCACCGGCACGAACGCCTTCGCGAATCACGCGAAGTACGAGTCGCGCGTCGTCAGTTTGCGCGTCAAAGTAGTGGTATCCGCCGCGCAGGCTGGCCCCTGCAAGTGAAGGAACTTCGCGCTGCAAGTCTTCTGCCGAGTACTTCTTGTGGGCCCACTTGCCCGCGATCAAGTCGTAGACCGCTAGCCCCGCGCCCACCATCCAACCGGGCATCTGATCGCGCTCGAAGGTCGTTAGGTAAAAGCCAAGGGGCTTGACCAATCCGGCGGCCTCTTGCATGAGCCGCTCGCGCTCGAGGACGGACTCGCGTGTTACGCCGACCTGTGCGTTCCTCAGATAGCGCAAGCCACCATGCACCAATTTGGTCGACCGGCTTGAGGTGCCTGAGGCAAAATCGCGAGCGTCGACCAGCAGCGTGTCGAGTCCCATGCGCACGGCTTCGGCGAAGATCCCAGCGCCGGTGATGCCTCCACCGACGATAACGAGGTCCCACTTGCGATCAAGCTCGCTCCAAGTTGAGTCGCGCCACCCATGCGTCCACATGGGGGGAGAATATGGGGTCTACGACTCGTTAGGACAAGAACTGGGCTACGACGTCGACAACGGGCGCACGAGCGACCGTGCGCAGCCAGCCGTGTCCTGTCGGTAGCTAACGGACGTTCACACTCTTGCGCGCGGTTCCCATTTTTTGGCTCTAAACGGCGTGCGAAGGCAGTGGCACACCATGTGCTGGGTGGCGCCTATGAAATCGTGTCGTTCGCTCATCTATTTGGTTCTGCCTCTCGGCTGCGCGACGGTGGCCTGTACGGCAAACACAATCGAAACATTGGACGCCGCCCCTGCAGGAGACGCGAGTTACGTTCAGCATGACTCAGCTCCCACCTCCGACACAGGCACTGATGCACCACCGCCAAACGATGCGTCAATCAAACTGACCATCGAAGCCGCGTGCGCGAAGATGCATGGCCCCGGTGATTGGACCGTCGAATCCGGGACCCGGTGGTGCGCGACCGATAGTGGACGGCTGTCTCTTCCAACAATGGGTGCCGACAGTGCCGAGTGCGTGTCGACGATGCGCTGCTACGTGTACGTCTTCCGAGCAGGCGCGGTGGACTCCCTTGCGACTTGCTATGCGAACATGACGTGCTCAACGAACGATTTGTCGGCTTGTGGAGGCAACCTGGACCAAGAGTACGCAACCAACGCGTCGGCCGCAGATGCGTACCTTTCCGTCGCGCAGCAAAAGCGTGCTGTGTGTCCGAACATTTCGAAAGATTACGCGACGCGCACGAAAGGCTCTTTCTGGAACGCCGTGAACGATGACGTGCTTGCAGCGTTGGGCGATTGCCTGAAAGTCAACAATTGCGACAAATCCGCGGAGTGTCTTAGAAATGTATTTCACGACTTTGCTGGCACGCGTGACGTTACATGCGTCAAGCCGGTAGAGGACTCGGGTATCCCAGACTTACCTGACGGTGCCTCCAAACAACCCTAAGCGCCCATGCGTGAAGCGAGCCCGCTCCCCGTCACGATTTCGAGTGAAGGTGTGTAAGGCTTGAGGTCACCCATACGTATTGGTCCACGAGGTAACCCAATGCGAAAGTCGCTGCTCGTGCTCCTGACCGCCGTGGCCACCATCGGCGTTGGTGCGGTTGGGATTATCCAAGGCCAGTAGGCTCCCAGCGTGAACCCGCCAAGGTCGTCAATAATATTGACGTCGCCGTGGACGGCGCCAGGACCTCGTGCCATGTTCCCGCGCGAAATGCGCCCCAAATGGTTCCTCAGTTTGTATCTCGCTACCTTTGCTCTCCAAAGCCACGCTGAGGAACGCGCACGTACGTGCGGACGCTCGCCCTGGTCGACGTACGGCAAAGACGCGGGTCGCACCTCCGCGAGCGATAGCTGCCTCGACGGCACGGCTACCGTAGCGTGGACGTTTGCTCCCCCGCTCTTCAAGGGTCGCGTTCAGAAAATTGCGCACGCCATCGCAGAGGACGACGCGGTCTTTGCAGTGGGGACGCGCGGTCAGGCACCATTTATGGATCGTCTCGATCCGAACGATAAGTCGATCCGTTGGAGCTACGACAGCCGAGCTGACCCGCCGCGGATGGAGTGGCCGACGATTGCGCGCGGGATCGTCATGTACGTTGACCATGGTTTCACGTCCATCGATCGCGAGACCGGAGCACACAAGACCGCCTTCCTTGACGCGTGGGGCCCGTCCATTATCGACGCGTCGCGCATCTATGCGGTGAACAAGTGGCAAGAGGAAGGTCCTACGCTCTTCCTCGGCGCGTTCGATGACTCGCTCAAGAAATTGTGGAAGGGCGCACAATTTTCAGCGCGTGGCATCGTCATTTCGGACGCCAACGGAATCGCGCTCGACGCTGGCACGCTCTTTCATGCCGCGAACTACCACTTCCCAAAGCTCTCGTTCTTGAGTGCGCTCGATCCGGCGACGGGCCACGCGAAGTGGAAGGTTCCGGCAATACCGGAGAGTTCCGTAAGCGCCGCCGCCGGCCGCCTCTACATGGTTGAGCGATCTGGGAACACAGAGTTCTCCCTGGTCGCACGCTCTCAAGTGGATGGGGCTGTGGTGTGGAAAGCCGTGATCGCGTCTCCGCTCACGGCGGGTGCTCCCGTCGTCGCGAATGATCTCATCATTGCGCACACGAAGATCGATCTCGTCGCGCTCGATGCCGCGAGCGGCAGGGTGATGTGGCGTCTTCCGCTCGCGTCCAGGCCGCCGCGTATCTTTAACGCCACGACGATGGCCGCAGCGATGGGCTCTCATGTCCTTGTTGTGACGGCCGGCGGCAAAGTCAACTTTATTGACGTTATGACCGGTGCCGCAATGGGGCAGTTGTCAGGTTGGACCGACGTGCATTCGCCGATCGTCGTCGGTGACGCCGGCTACGTCGTTGCGGACGGATCGCTCGTGCGGTTACAGAACCGCGCGGACGCCGCAACGCGCGCGCTCGCCCGTCGCTAAAGTAGTTCCTGCGCCAGCGCGCCACTCTTTGTCATTTAGGAAACCCGCAGGCACTCTCGGTACCTGGAGGAAAGGTTGAGCAACTCGGGCAAGATGAAAATGGGACCGTCCCCGTAACTGTGCCGTTTTTCTTGCACGTGCACACGGCGCTGGGGCAGGCACAGTTAATCTCGTATTTGTCGACTCCGCATGCGTACTGCTCACCGGTGGAGCACGAGCCGTCGATGCCACCGGACCCATTTAGTCCCTTGCCCCCACACGTTGCGATGGGCGCGTCAGGTGGATCAATCGTTGATGCTTCAGTCTTGGCGTCCACCGCGGCCTCTGTCGGTGCGTCGTGCGGAGGGGCCGCTTCGGCGACGTCATCGGTTGCATCGAGGATCCCTCCGTCCGGACGCGCGTCAGCTTGAGATGTCGCGTCGCTGCTGGCGTCTGAAGGGACTTCCTTGCCGCTGCATGCGGCTACGCCGATCGCTACGGTGCACAGAAGAAAATGGAAGAAGTGTCGTTCAGAAGCCATGGGTTCACCATTCGTATGTGGCGGGTTTGAAAAACCCCTTTCGCTGAGTCGCATAGCCCTAACGGAACGTGGCGTCGATGCACGTCGCCGCGGCCCCGCACGTTCCCTTCGCGCACGTTCCGGCGGTCGTTCGATGCTGCGGAAGGAGCATCGCGGTGTCTCGACACAGGGTTTCGCTCGCTTGCGAATTGAGCGAGCCAAATTGTCCACCGCATTGACCATAAAGAAAATTGACACACCAGCGGACGGCGTCCTCGTAGGGTGTACCGAACATGCCAGACGCACTGAGTCCCGAAACGATGCAGCCCTGGCTCGAGCCTGTGGTTGCACACTTGTCAGTTGCATAGCAACTCGCTGCGGCGCTCACGAACGTGGCGTTCAGCTTCGTTTCGTTCCAGCCTACGCATTCGGCGGTGCACTTTCCGAAGCAACGCTGCTCATACGCGCATCGCGCACTGCAGTACCCGACAGCGGCCACGACGTCGGATTTCGCGTCCACACTCGCGCGACTGTCGCCGGTGATCGCTGCGTCGTTTGGCGGCGGATTGGCGTCGACTGATGCTGACGCGTCGTCGCGGGTTTCGGGTTGGTCTGACGGCGTGGACGCGGCGCACGCCAACAGCGACGTTGAAGGCGCTACAAGAGAAGCGACAAGAAGAGTGCGCAACATTTGGAAAACAGCGTTGCTCACACGTGAGTCGGGAGCAAGAGCGTCAGCGATGTCGCGGTTTCGGACTTTCGGCACAACCCGTGCGCCGTCTTGCGAAGACGTGACCGTTTTTCGGTGGCAAATGTCCGTCTGCTCGCGGCATGGCCGTTGCAACCGTTGTGCGTGACTTGGGGCACACGGGAGATGACAAATGCGTATCACGACGTTCATCGTATTGGCGGCAATCGCGGCGGTGACTTCAACGGCGGCGACAGGTTGCGTCCTGTCGACTTCCAACCCAACGCTTGAGTGTCCGACCGACAAGCACCTCGGGTACACGAAGGCGGGCTGCGGCCAAGCAGCGGAGGCAACTTGCCTGTGGAACGTGTACGATTCGTGCGCGCGGAGCTTTTGCTCGTGCGACGGCGAGACCGTTACCGGATGCGAGGGATCATCCGTGGCCTTCTCGGCCGAAGGTGCGTGTATCGCGACCGATAAGGACGCCGGCCCAAGCAGCGACGCAGCTGCTGACGCATCCCCTGACGCCCTCGCCGCCGCGCCTGTCGATGCGCCTGTCGACGCACCCACACTCGCCATCACCTGCCCGAAAGGCAAGCACGCCGGCTACAAGACGATCGGCTGTGGTCAATCAGCTTTACCAACGTGCCTCTGGGACGTGTGGGACGCTTGCGCAAAAAGCTACTGCTCGTGTGATGCCAAGACCGTCTTCGGCTGCGAGGGATCGCCCGTGGCCTTCTCGGCTGAAGGTGCATGCAACAAAACGGACGAGGACGCCGGCCCACCCAGCAAGATAGCTGTCGACGCCGGCCCACCCAGCAAAACAGCTGTCGACGCAGCGCCTGACGTCCTCGTTGACGCACCAGTCGACGCACCCGCAACCAACATCACGTGCCCGAAAGGTAAGCATGCCGGTTACAAGACGGTTGGGTGTGGTCAATCAGCTTTACCAACGTGTCTCTGGGACGTCTGGGACGCTTGTGCAAAAAGCTACTGCTCGTGTGATGCCAAGACCGTCTTCGGCTGCGAAGGATCCGACGTCCCCTATGCGTCGGCTGGCGCGTGTCCGTAAGACGCCGACCACACACGGAGATCAAGTCACGTTCGCGCCGCCAACAGGCAAGTAGTCGCGTGTGAAGTTTTCGATGACGTTTGCGCCGCCGGAAACAAGGATGTCGTCTTCGATGCGAATTCCACCGAGCGGCGCAAGCTGCTCGACTTCGCGCCACACGATCGCGTCCCTGCGTTCGTCGGAGCGCGCTTGCTCGAGCAGCGTGTCGATGAAGTAAATGCCGGGCTCGATCGTGAACGACTGACCCTCGCGTATCGGAAAGTTGCCGCGCAGCGCTGAGCCCTTGCTCTCGGTCGCGAGCTCGGCACAACCAATGTCGTGGCATTGCAGTCCGAGCGAATGGCCAAGACCGTGGGGGAAGAACGTGCGCGTGATCCCGCGATCAACCGCTTCTTGTGCCGCTACGCCAATAACGCCTGCGTCGCGCAAAATGTTTGCGACTTCGATGTGGGCGGCGTTGTGAAGCACCTCGTATGGCTCGCCAAGTTTCACCGAACGGCAGAGGGTCTGCTGCATTTTTTCGACGCGATCGAGAATGAACGAGAACTTCTTGGCGACTTCGTTTGTGCCCTTCGCCCAGGTCCGCGTGATGTCGGAGCAGTAGCCCATGTAGGTGGCTCCGGCGTCGACGAGCAGCGATTGTGCGCCTCGCGGATTTCTTTCGTAACTGATATGGTGCAGAATCGAGGAGTTCTCAGCAACCGCCACAATGTTGGTGTATGGCGTGTCCGTTGCGTCTTGCCGTGTTGCCTTCAAGAAGGCGAGGTGCAAGTCGAGCTCTGAATGATCACCGTCGCGAAATGCCTCCTCGAGGGTGCGATGGCCGTGCGCCGCTATTTCGTTTGCGATGCGCAGACAGTGCGCTTCATAAGCGGTCTTTCGGGCGCGCAGCGGATCGATCTCTTTCATGAGGCGCTCGGGGTTGCACATCTCGGCCGTAAGCCCGAGCGACTCACCGATATTCGCGTTCTCACTCACGAAGGCAACGCGGCCCTGCGGCAGCACGGCGCGCACTTCGTCCAGTTCGTCGAACGTGCAGTGACTGAGCACTTCGAGCACGTGTGGGCATGAAAGTGGCTGCGGGCGCTCCCAAAAGCTCGTGACCTTCTTGCGGTAGAGCTTCGCGCCGTCCTTCGCCACGACGATGAAGCAATTGGCTTCGGCGATTGGTGCCCAATGCTGAAAATGCGGTACCGGCCTGAGCGGCCAATACTGGTCGTCGAAAACCGTGCGCTTCTGCGGCGCCCCGGAATGCAGAACGACCGCGTCGAGTTCCGCCTGCTCGAGCGCTCGCGCGTAGGAAGCAAGAAGAGTGGCGGCGTGGCTTCGGTAGAGCGCGGTGAGCGAATTCACGCGCATGAGCATAGCGTATGTGGGCAATCGCGCG
Source organism: Myxococcales bacterium (assembly GCA_023248735.1). Classification (GTDB taxonomy): domain Bacteria; phylum Myxococcota_A; class Polyangia; order Polyangiales; family Polyangiaceae; genus JAHFDX01. The sequence continues at coordinate 5,627 of JAHFDY010000088.1, read as the reverse complement.
CGACATACGCACGCTCCTATCGTGCGCACGTTGCGCAAGCTCGACTTTGACCTTCGTTGCGTGTTCGTATCGGCTTCAGCGGGGTAGCGACGAAGGCTGCGCGGCCGGTCGCTGGTCGGCCAGCCGTTATGTAAGGGAGAAACATGATGAGGCGTCTCAGCTATTTGGAAGTCGTCAGCTCGCGCAAAGCGCGTGTTGCGGGTCTTCGTCTTTTTTTCTTGGGTGTGATCGCCGCGAGCGCAAGCTGCTTGCGACCTGCCGGTGACGAACAAGTGGCCTCTCAGTCATCGGCCGTGGTCGGTGTTTGGAGTACGGACTCCACACAGCTAAGCGCTGCGCGCTTCAACTTTTCCACTGGCGGCTACGCGATTGCGCTTACAAGTGGCGACGTTCTCTATGCCGCCGGAGCGATGACCGGTCAGTCATCCACGGGTGCGACTGATCTTTATGGAACCTCGGGCTTCGTGCCAAAGATGGCGCTTCCGAAAGCGCGAGGCCATTTCGGCGGAATCGCACTCGATGACGGTACTGCGCTGGTGATCGGCGGCGGCACCGGGGTGACCGCAAGCGTGGAAACGAACATCGATCGGTGGAATCCCACGACCCAGTGGGCGTCTGCTGGCTACCTGCAGGTTGCGCGCTTCGGCACCACAACGACGCGACTCTCGGATGGGAAAATTCTCATCGCCGGCGGTTGCTCGACCACGAATATTTCTACTACGCAGATTGGATCAGCCGAGATCTATAACCCGACGACGAGCCTGTCAGCATCCACGACGGGTTCATTTTCGCCTGGGCGATACGGGCATGTCGCGCCTCTACTTCCCAACGGCAAGGCGGCCATCATTGGTGGCAACGTGAACGCCACGGGCACGCAACCCATCGTGATCTTTGACCCCGTGACGCAGCTCTTTACCGATGGTCCCAGCATCACGGCGAGGTTTAGCCATGCGGGGGCTCGCTTGCCCGACGGCAAAATTCTCTATTGCGGCGGCTGCGTCGGGGCCGTTCCTTGCGAAGGTCTGGCGCTCGACACGTGCGAGATATTTGACGGTACGACGGTGACCCCAACCGGATCGCTCACGCAAGGCAGTGGCCTACATTCGATGATTGCGTTGGCCACGGGTAAGGTCCTTCTTGTTGGCGGCACGACGTCGGGTTCGACAACACGATCGCGGGCTGAGATCTACGATCCGACGACGGGCCAGTGGACCGCAACAGGATCGCTTACAACGGGTCGCTATAACGCGGCAATTGGTCTACTCGGAAACGGCAGAGCGGTCATTGCAGGCGGTCGCTTTGGCCCCAGCAGCTCTGGTTCCACGGCGATCGTCACGGCCGAGATCTACGATCCTGGCACACCAACGATGTGCAAGGTTCAGCAACTTGACGGTACAACCAACACGCTCACGAACGGAACGGCTTGTGACGACGCGAAGACATGCACGACCAACGACGTTTGCGCTTCTGGCGTTTGCGCGGGTACTCCGGTTGCCAATGGGACGGCCTGCGCTGGAGGCACTTGCCAAGCTGGCGCTTGCGTTGCGCCCGTGGATGCGGGCAGCGATGCTTCTGACGCAAGCAGCGATGCGAGCGACGGAGCGACCGTTGATGCTTCCGATGCAAGTACGGATGCAAGCGACGGCGCAGTCACGTCGGACGCGAGCGATGCCGCTCTCGCGGACGCGACGGTCGACGCTTCAGACGGCGGCGCGGATGCGAAAGAGCCCAAAGACGCGAAAGAACCAAAGGACGCTCCTCCTGACGCGCCGCTACCGCCTTTGGATTCGGGTGCCGACGCCGCAAAAGACACGGGCACGCCACCCATGGACACGGGCGCAGGGACGGCAGACGCAAGTGAAGCGGGCACCAGCGACGGCGGTGTTGCACCGACTGAGCCAGGAGGTTGCAGTTGCGAGACGGCGTCCACGTCGCCGCGGTCATCGGGGAGCATCGCTGCGTTGCTCGTGGCATTGGTCGCCCTGATTTCCCGTCGTCGTTCGTTTGCAAATGCACCCGCGCAAGATCGTATCGAAGGTTGATGGTTCCTTAAATTGACGATGCCCACTCAGGCAGTGCTTGGGTGGGCATGTGTCTTAGTCGGGCGTTTTTTCGCTGCTGATCAGTTGCCGCCGACTTTGTCTTCGGTCAGGTTGTCGATGACGCGTGTCTTCGGTTTGCCTTGCCAATCGATGCGATCAATCCCGTACGCGATAATCGTATCTTTGCTGAAGCTGAACTTCGCTTCGGAGCCGCCGCTCGCGCCAACCTTCGCCGTGACGCCATTGCCGGAGTAGTTGATGTTTCCGCTCGCCTTGAAGCTATTGAACTCTTCGCCGCTGATCAGCACCCAGATCGACGTCACCACGCGCAGCTTGCCGTCCTTGTCGACGTCGCGAATGGTGTCGAGCCACGCGTGATTCTTGTTTGTGGCCGCAACGTAGTCGCGACGATTGTCGACCTCGAACTTCACGAGCTTGAGTTTGCCCTGCTTCATCTGCTCGAAGCTCGCTTCGACGCCCACACCCTGGTAGCTGACGCCGAGGTCGGCGGACGCGGTGTTCTTGAAATCGATATCGACCGTCGTGGGGCTCTTAATCTTGAACAGCGCTTTCGGAGCCTCGGCTTGCCGCTCAAACGCATTCTTGCCAACGTCGCGTCGCAGACCGACCGAACCGAGGTAAGCGTCTTCCGCCCCGTTGCGGCGGTACTTCGTACCGTTAATGGTGACGAATTGCTTGGTAACTTTGGCCTGCGCGTAGGCCTCGCCGATTGAAACGGTTGTCGCCAAAAATGCGCCGGTAAGTGCGCCACATACCCAACTGAACTTTGTCATTGCTCAACTCCTGCTAGGAAATACGAAGGACAAGCAGGAACCTTCCTACCGACTGCCGCCGTTTTCGTGCGACTTGGCGGGGCGGGGACTCTGGCGCATAGCGTAGGCTGGCAACCAGCATGAGCGAGAAGAGCGCAGTTCTGGCGTTGGGGGTGGTCGCGTTCCTCGGTTGCGGGTCATCCGCAACTTCGACGATCGATGCCGCGTTGATGGATGCGTCCGTTCCCGACGCGACCGTTTCGGATGCAGCTGTGGCCGACGCGTCGCTAGGTGACGCGACCGCGGCCGGTGTCCTTAAGCTGAGTGAGGGCACCGTTGCGCTTCACGATTACCGCGGCGTGATCTCAGGCCCGTCGGGTGGCGACGCGTGCAAGTACGCAACGCCCACGACGTTCTCGAAACAGCTTTACGATCTCGGCGTTCGCTCTATTCGTAACAATGACTATTACGATGATACGCTCGATACCGACCTCATGTTCAACTGCAGCGGCAAGGTCTACGGATCCAATGCAGCCTGCAACAATGAGTACCCTTGTTGGAAGGGCTGCACGCTCAAGTACCCGGCTGGTTGCGGTGCGATGCAGTTCGCGGCTGGCGCAAGTGGCGGCGTCACGAGCGATGGAAGGTTTGACAGCATTGTGAACGCTGGCTTCGAACCGTTCTTGCGTGTGGGCGGCGAGTACAGTCTCACGCCGGCACTGCTTGCCACGGCAACGACCGCCCGCGCTGCCAGGGGTCCACAGACTGACGAAGAAGAGGCCAACTGGATCGAGGCTGCAAAGTGCACGGCAAGCCATTACGTTGGTGTGAAGTCTTTTCCGTACCTCAACATCATGACCGAAACGACGTCGCACTTTTGGTCGCGTGATTGGCCTTCGTTCAACAAGTTCTGGCGTCGCGCATTCGCTGAGTTGAAGGCCACTTTCGGGACACAGTTCAAAATTGGCGGGCCTGGCATATGGGGCGCTCCGTGGATCGTAAACCTTCTTGACGCTCACGAAAAAACGGCGAGCTGCGCCGCATCAACTTCATTGCCCGCGCGCGATTTTCTCAAGACGCTTGCGGACAATGGCGACAAGCCCGACTGGCTCGGTATTCACATATTCGCGCCCGGCGCCGCAGACTTCTCGCGGGTCATCACCGCGTATAAGGCGCTGCTCACAAAATCGGGGCCGTGCTTTGGCGCGGGCAAGACGCTCGAGTCGCCTTGGGCCGCAGACTACTTCTCGAAGGCCGAACTGATCGTCGATGCGTTCATGCCAGGAAAGACAGACTTGTCGTCGGGCAAAGAAGTGGCGAACGCGGACCGTTACTTCGACAACAAGGAAGGAGGTGCACTGAACGCGTCGAACTTTATCGTTTTTCAAAACGAGGGCGTCGAGCGCGCCTACCAATACCGCGCCGGCGAGCAAGGACCGAAAGGGCCCAATGAAGGCATCACCAAGTGCGACGCCAACGCCACGCCGAAGCCTCGGGCGAATGTGTACCGTTTTTGGAACCGCATGATGGAGGCGGGCGCAAAGCAAGGAACGCTCCTCGCGCCTGCACCCAACACGAGCCTCTATGTGCTGTACGCGAGTGCAGGGACCAAGCGCTTCGTGCTCCTCGCCAATCCGAGCGCCACGGCGGTCACCTTTTCGCCCCAATGGCAGACGTCTCCCGCGACGATTCTCGCCCACGCGGAGCGGTCGCTCTACACGATCGACGATACGAACGACGGAACGAAGGCTGCGTCGATCACCGCAGATAGCGTCACGGTTGCGCCGCAAACGACTTCGTTGCTTACGGTCGAGTAAGAACGAGTTTCTTCACCACCGTTGCCAGGGCCGAGAGACCTTGGTAATAGGCGGCCACTTCACGAAAACCGCGTGTTTTCGGGGAGACGAGGCGTGCTGAAGCGTCTGCGTCCGGCAGGCGGCCAACCACTCGAGATCCGGGCCGCTCGCGTCGATTTGCGCGCGACCCACTCTCTAGAAGAGGTCCAGGTCCCCATGAATTTTGCTAACCCGTTGCGGGCTGGCGCGCGAACAGTCCCTCTGTTCAGTGTGCTTGCTCTGTTCTCGATGGTGCTCTTTGGTACCTCGGCGTTCGCCGTCGAAGGCGCTCCCCATGGCGGCGGCGAAGCCAACCTTGTCGTTCCAAAGTTGGACAATCCGGCTGTGGCGAGCTTTCTGGGTGGTCAAAGCGGAGCCACACTCCTGTACGGCGGCATTGCGGTGTCGATCCTCGGAATGCTCTTCGGCCTTGCGATCTACATGCAGCTGAAGAATGCGCCGGTGCACAAGTCGATGCTCGAGGTCAGTGAGCTGATCTACGCGACGTGTAAGACATACCTAGTGACGCAGGTGAAGTTCATCCTCATCCTCGAGGTCTTCATCGGCATCGTGATTGCCTATTATTTTGGCGTCGCGCAGCAGATGGAGCCGTTCAAGGTTGCCATCATTCTCGCCTTCAGCCTCGTCGGCATCGCCGGCAGCTGCCTGGTCGCCTGGTTCGGCATTCGCGTGAACACGTTTGCGAATTCACGCACCGCCTTTGCTTCGCTCAAGGGCAAGCCATTCCCCACCTACGCCATTCCGCTCAAGGCCGGGATGAGCATCGGCATGATGCTGATTTCGGTCGAGCTGATCCTCATGCTCGGCATCCTGCTCTTCGTCGACGGCAAGTACGCGGGGCCGTGTTTTATCGGCTTTGCGATTGGTGAGTCGCTGGGCGCTTCGGCGCTTCGTATCGCCGGCGGCATCTTCACGAAGATCGCCGACATTGGTTCTGACCTCATGAAGATCGTCTT
>JAHFDY010000087.1 GCA_023248735.1 Myxococcales bacterium | reverse complement strand
CGACGACGCGTCTCAACCCTTGTTGAAGTCCAACACCAACGGCGCGTAACGCGCGCCCCGACGACGCGTCTCAACCCTTGTTGAAGTCCAACACCAACGGCGCGTAACGCGCGCCCCGACGACGCGTCTCAACCCTTGTTGAAGTCCAACACCAACGGCGCGTAACGCGCGCCCCGACGTTAACTACCTACCGCTCGTCGTCGAAGTCCTCGTCATCGGCGAGCGTCTCGGCGTCAAAGATCTGCTGCGCAAAGTCCCGCACGCGTACGCCTTCTTGCGAAGACTCAAACCAGGCAGATGCATGTCCGCAGGATGCGCAGACGAAACGATAGGCGCCGCCCGCGGAATCCACGGCGAGTGCGAGCGCGTCGGTGCACGCTGGGCAAACGGCACGACTTCCGGCGCGAAATTCGCTCCAAGCGGTCGACAGCACTTCGACGCTCGCCAGCGATTTCTTGAGGTCGCGCATCACCCTATTTGTACAGTGCCTTTTCCGCTGAGACCAGGAAATGTGTCGGTCAATTTCCCTTACGGTTTAGCTGTTGGCGGGCCGCGTTGGAGATTGCACCCGTTACGTTCTTGCTCTTCGCGAGCGCCTTGAGTTCATGCTCTCGCAAGTGGGGCACCAATTTTGCTGCGAAGACAAAGGGGGTTCGAGGATTCTGCACGAGGTTTAGCTTGACCTGATGCGACTTGGTCCAACTTCGGTCGAGAGCGATCACGCGAAGCACCTCGTCGGGCACCGTCCGACTTGCCGTGATGCGAATCACTTCGTTCTCCTGGATCTTCGGGCTCCGGACCGCTGCGACCGCGACCAGCTTATTCTTGTCGCGCACAAGGAGTAGCCGCTCGGCGGCCGTACCCAACATCGCACGTCTTATTTTTTGAGTGACGGTCAACTTGGTTAACTGCGCGTAGAGCGGCAGGAATCGATCCTCGACGACTTCGGTCCCGGTGTCGTCGAGTTTGAACGTGTCTTCCCGCTCTGGGTTCACGGCCGTTTGTGTAGCGACAAGATGTGTTTCGATGAACAACAGATCGTCCGGCGTCATCTCTAGTTGCGGCTCGACGATGAGCTCACTCAAGATCGCCTGTGCAGCCTCTTTGTATGCCGGGATACCGGGCAGCTCGAGTTTGTGCCGAACGGCGAGTTCGAGAATGCGGTCGGCAGTCGACATCCGCGTAAACTCGTTCATGTAGAGCTTTTCGATAATGGTCGGGTGCGCGAGCAATCGCTCCTCGTTGACTGCAAGAAGCTCCGCAACGGGTTCCGATGCGAGTTCCGCAAGGGCGCTCACCGTGTCTGCGGCAAGTTGAGGCAAGCGAAGGATGCGTTCGATGACCGCAGCATCCCGTGCGAACCCGAGCGCGACTCGGTGGAGCACCAGAGGCGCCAGCTCGGGAACAAGTGCGCCGTTTAGAAGTGGCGCAGGAATTGCGTGCAGCGTCTGCGTCGCAACTTTGCTGAGCGCTTCGTCGTCGCTGTCCGCGATGAACACCACGACCGCAAGCGCGTCACTTGGCTTCAGACCAGGCGCGATGCCCTTGGCGGCCATTTGGCGCAAGGGCAGCGGCGCAGACAAGATTTTCTGCGCCTGTGGCGTGAGCGCGGAAACATCCATGTGGGTGTAACCCTTGTAACTACCGGAGTGACAAGGCCTCTGGTCGACCTTACTCTACTCTTCAATCCAAGGAGCAAATAGCGATGGGCGTCTTTGACTTCGTCCGTAACGGCGTGCGCGAAATGATGATCGCGCGGCCAGACAATCTCAAACATCTGATCGTGTTCAAGCACCCCGATCAGAACTTTCCTATGTACTCGCAGCTCACCGTCGACAGCGATGAGTGCGCCGTCTTTTTCAAAGATGGCAAGGTGCAGGGTGTGTTGCCGCCTGGCCGCCACACGATGCAGACGCAGAACCTTCCGTTCCTCAATAACCTCATCAACAACTTTACGGGTGGCGACGTCTTCATCAGCGAGATCTTCTTTGTGAAGACCGCCGCGGTGCGCAGCGTTCCATTCGGAGGCCCGATTGGGGACATGCTCGATCCGCTCACAGGCGAGCAAGTGATTCCTCGCATTTTCGGCGAGATGAGCGTTGTTGTTACCGACCCGGTTCGATTTATCGTCGGCTACTCGGGACAAGGCTCGACGGGTGACAACGACTTTGTGCTCGATTGGATCAAGGGCCTCTTCATGCAAGGCGTGAAGACGACCCTCGGTTCGCTTTGCGAGGTTGAGGGCAAGAGCCTGTTGCAGGCCACCTCACTCACACAGAAGCTGGCGGCCGCATTCGTTCAACAAGCACCGGACCTCAACGAAATCGGCATTCGCATTGCCCAAGTGGGTGCGTTCAACATCAATTTCAGCGAAGAAGATCGCCAACGCCTCGTCGAGGCGAATGCCGAAATCGCGAAAGCTCAGCGAGCGGTTCGCGTGAAGCAAATCGGAATTTCGGGTGCGGCGGCCGATGCGCAGGCCAAGCAATTTGAGCTCGACCAGAAGTTTCAACAAGACGCGCGCTACGTGCAGCAACTCGCGGGCAATTACCAAAACTATGCAGCGGGTCAGGCACTCATGGGTGCGGGGCAAGGCATGGCTGAGCACGGAGTTGGCGGCGGTGTGGCAGGCATGGGAGCCCAGATGGCGGTGGGTGTCGGCATGGGCAACATGATGAGCGGCGCGATGCAGCCGCAAGCACAGCCGAATTTCGCGCCCGGTCCGTCGGGCCCGGCTCCGATGGCGCCTCCACCTGGAGTCGTCGCTGGAGCACCTGCTGGCATGAAAAAGAAGTTCTGCACGGAGTGCGGCAGCGAGATGATGGTGAACGCCAAGTTCTGCGCAGGATGCGGAGCCAAAGTTGCGCAGGCCGAATAATCGGGGCTATCCTGCTCCTATTGTCAACCCGGTGAACAATGAGGGCCGCAGCACCTACTCACGTTGATCCCAAAGCGCGGCCTTCGCCACGGCGCACTCTGTCACAGTGGGCATCGCGGTGGACGTCGCGCTTGACGTTGCGTCTGTCGCCCTTAATGGTTGCGGCGGTTGCCGCCTCTCAGCCTCAATCCAGTGGTTGCGGCGTTACCCAAACCGACAAGGGCCTGAATGCGCCGTGCACGCGCGGCAAAGACTGCGAGGAAGGCCTCGTCTGCCTCGATGGCGTTTGCCAGCTTCCCGATGCGTCGGTTGACGGTGGCGAGCTCGCCACTCCATGAACGACACGCTTCGGCTGTCGACGTTGTCGCCCGTCATTTGCCCTGTGTGCTCACAGCGGTACTCGCCCGGGTCGCGTTTCTGTCCTTTCGATGGCGAGCCACTCGAAGCATTCGAGTGGGATCCCGACATAGACCCGCTTCTCGGAAAAGTGATCGACGATCGTTACAAAGTAGAGTCGGTCATCGGGGAAGGAGGTATGGGCAAAGTCTATGCGGTGAGCCATCTCCGTCTCGAGCGAACTTTCGCCATGAAAGTCCTCCGCACCGAACTCGCCCGGGACCGCTCGCTTGCGGATCGTTTCATTCAAGAGGCAAAGGCCACTGCTGCGATTAATCACCCGTCAATCATCACCATATGTGACTTCGGCACGATCCCTGACGGCGCTCCGTATTTCGTGATGGAGATGCTGGAAGGTCAAACGTTAGCGAAGGTCATGCGTGGAGGAGGGCCGCTTCCCGCAAGGCGCGCCGTCGGCATTGCGGTCAAGGTTGCCGCCGCATTGCAAGCCGCGCACGCCAACGGTGTCGTTCATCGCGACCTGAAGCCCGAGAACATCTTCCTCGCCCAGTTTTCGGGTCGAGAGGAAGTAAAGGTTCTTGACTTTGGTGCGTCTCGTTTGCTCGGCGCTAGTCGCATTACGCGCACGGGGGTGATCTTTGGCACGCCGCACTACATGTCGCCGGAGCAAGCGAGCGGCATCGATGTCGATCATCGCGCAGACATTTACGCCTTTGGGATCATTCTCTACGAAATGTTCACCGGCAAAGTTCCGTTCGAAGCCGAGACCTTTATGGGGGTCATCACGCAACAACTCGTTGCGAAGCCAGTGCCGCCTTCGGAGGTTCACCCTTCGGCGAAAGACCTCGGCGTACTCGAGGACATCACGCTGAAGTGCCTAGAAAAGAAGCCCGAGGCGCGATTCGCGAACATGGAAGAGCTTCGCAAAGCACTCCTAAGTGCCACTCCGACATCGCCGCGGATGCGTGACTCCGCGGGGAAGGTGCGAGTTGAGCTCGCCAGCGAGCTCGAACTTCCATCGCTTGCCGAGATTCGAAGTCGCTCTGAGGAACCCATTAGCGTGCCGCGCAATCGTGTGCCTCTCTTCGCGGTCGGGTTTGTCTCCACGCTAGTCGGTGTCGCGATCGTGTGGGCTGCCTCGTCGCTGTCGAAGCCAACGGTGGACGCCGCGTCGGTGGCAGCGCTTTCTCCGGCGACCGGGAGCGTGACTCCGCTGCCGATCGCGTCGCAAGCTCCCATTCCCGCCAGCGCGACGCCTCCGTCAGTCGAACGCCGCGTCCGCGTTACCGCGAATGTGGGGGGTGACGTTTGGCAGAGTGGGAAACGAATCGGGGCTGTTCCGCTGGATTTGGTCGCTCCCGACAAAGGATCGAGCGCAAGTTACGAATTTCACGCGTCGCGAGAACGCCGCAAGAATTTTGTCATCGATGACGGTACCGGTTGGACGATCGAGATCTTCCTACCGACCCTACCGACCGGTGCTCACTCGCTTTTTGGGGCAGGGGGAAGCGTCAAACCGCCTTCAACGGGGGTGACACCTCCCGCGCCACCCATGGGCGGAAGCGATGAGGATCTGCTCGAACGTCGGCTCAAGCGGGTTCCTTGACGTCCGGGCGTACACCTACGATCCTCCCCGGTAGCACTCTTGGATGCGCGCACAGTTCTCGTCGTTGATCCCGATCCGCGCGGAGCTGCAATTCTTGAGCTCGGTTTGCAGCGCGCGGGTTATCTCGTTTCGGTCGTCAACTCGGCTGACGAGGCGATCGTGCGCCTCGAAGAGGAAGTCGTCGACCTTGTGATCTGCGATACGGTGCTCGCGGGATATGAGCGTGGTGACACCGATGGGTTCGCCCTCGTATCCGTTCTCCGCGCGCACCCGCGCCTCTCCGTTCCGGTGATCATCTTGTCATCGAGTTCCGCGGTCGCTGACAAGGTTCGCGGTTTGGATCTTGGTGCCGAGGACTACCTCTGCAAGCCGCTGTCCGTGAATGAGCTTCTCGCACGGGTTCGCGTCCTCTTCGCGCGCCGCGCACAGCACGCCATTACAACGGCGACGCGAGCGCAACTCGCGGGTTCAACCGACGATCTTAGCGTGGTCGATCTTGTCCAGACCTTTGAAGTTGCCAGTAAGAGCGGCACGTTGAGGCTGCGAAACGGTGATCTCGAAGCGGTGCTCACCTTTCGTCACGGTGCGCTCGTCGATGCCCGTCAAGGAAAACTGACCGGTCAGGAAGCGGCATTTCGAGCGATTCTATGGGGAGAGTCGGCGTTCGAGATTGTCTTCAAAGCGCCAGACAACGTGGAGCCCAAGGAAAGTACCATCGGTATGTCGACAGCGGCAGTCATTCTGGAAGGTCTTCGGCGCGCGGACGATTGGGGTCGTCTCTTGCGCGACCTTCCTCCCTTGGGCGCGCATCTTAGTGTTAGAGAGGACGAACTTCTCGACAGACTCGCTGATATTCCAGACGAGGTTGACGGCATTATCAAGCTTCTTGACGGTTCGCGCACGCTGCTTGGCGTCATTGATGACTCACCGTTTGATGATGTTTCGAGCCTGGAAACGTTGGTCAAGCTCGCGGAGAGCGGTCTTTTAGATGTGGTCAACGAACCTGACATTCAGCCGATGTCACTTTCAAGTCGAGTTCTCATCCACGACGAAGATCCGTCTTCAAATTGGCTCGTGCCGCTACCCTCGACGGGAGACAAGCCCCCGACGTCAAGCGGTGCCGTTTCGTTCACGGTCAGCGGCCAGGGTTTTGCGCCTGAGAGCTCCGGTCGGGCTCCGGTACCGGTCGGGAAGATCGCGCTGCGTCGCGATGAAGCGCGCATCGACGAGAGTGCCCCTCGCACGAACCGGCATGATCCACGCGCCGAGCCCCAGACGCCGTTGCCGCAGCCTTCGCCCGCGGCACGCGTTGACGTAACAATGCCGTCAGCACTCGCCCCAGATGGCCTTCGCGACCCGGCTGTGAAAGGTCCGCTCAGCTGGCCATCTGCTGCGAGCGAAGCGCACCGCTATCGCCTTCGCATCGCGGTTTTTGCCGTTCTTGCGCTGACAGCGGGGTTCGCGCTAGTGGCACTCGCGCGTGGCTGCTCGAATCGTGTGAAGGCGAACGAGACAAGACGAACGCCCGCAGCGCTCACATCGGCTCTGTAGAAACGGTTCAGTTACTTGACTTTGCGCGCGCTAGCGGGTGAAGCCAATATCCAAAGATGTCGATCGCAGCTGTTGCGATCACAACGGATGAGGCCGCGACGAACACGACACCGATCACCATTGGGCCATCGCGATTGAGGACAGCTTCGACGCCAAGGTGCCCCAGGCCGGGCCATCGAAAGATGCTCTCAGTGACCGCAGCGCCACTCGCGAGCGCACCCAGCTCGAGCCCCGCCGCCGTGGCAAGCGGCAACAGCGCGCCACGTAGCCCATGCACGACAAACGCCCGCAGCCGTGATGCTCCTTTCGCGCGTGCAGTGCGAACGAAATCCTGGCTCATGAGCGTGATCAGTTCGTCACGCGTGAGGCGAGCGAAATAGGCCGCGCCGTACAGTCCAAGCGTTAGTGCAGGCAGTGCGATCGACCGAACGTGTCCTGCGAAAGTGTCACCAAACCCGTCAAGCGGAAGAAGGCGGAACCGATGCGCGAACAGGTATTGGAGCAACACGGCGGTAAGGAATGTTGGCGCGCTCACGGCGAGGGAAGTCAGGCTTGTCACGAATCGATCAATCCAAGTTCCTTTTTTAGCGGCGGCGATCGCACCGAGGGTAACGCCGATCACGAGCTGGAGGAAAATGCCCGCAATCGCCAACGCCAGGCTTCGCGGATAGCGCTCGAAGATCACTTTCGCAACCGGTGCACGGTGTTGGTAACTTCTGCCGAAATCGACGTGAAATTCGTAGCCGCCGGCTAGGGAAGCGACGCGCTGGCACGTGGCGTGCGCAGCTCTCTTCGGCTTTTCCAAACCCGATTTGAGCTCTCTCTCCTTCTCGACCTGGCCACGTTCCGCGTCTGCCTTCGGATTGGCAACGTGGCCAAGCGTTCTGAGAAATAAGCCGTAGCGAATCACGATGGGCTGATCGAGTTGAAGCTCTTCGCGCACCCGCGCGAGATCTTCAGGTCGCGCCTGGGGGCCAGCCACGACGCGAGCTGGATCGCCGGGAAGCGCGTTAAGCAAAAAGAACGACGCCGAAGCGACCGCGAAAACGACCGCGAGCGCCCAAAATATGCGACCGACGGCGTGCTTGAGCACGTTCATCGGCTTGGTCCCATCGAGGGCACTGTGGTGGTCGCTCTGTCGAGCCACGTTCGTGAGAAATTGAACGAGTGAACTGGGTGAGGAGCATAGCCGCGCACATGCGGCTGACGGACTTCGAATGCGTGAAGACTCGTTGTGAACGCCCATGGCGCATCATCGGCAAGAATACGGTTGCACTCGCCGTAGATGGCGCTTCGCCTTTGGGGATCGAACTCCGTGTGGGCTCGTGCAAGCAGACCGTCGAGTGTCGGGTTGCGATAGAAAGCCGAGTTTGATGATTCGGTGGCGTTGATTGACGTCGAGCTAAAGAGCGGGTCGAGCACACCACTTGGATCGGGAAAGTCCTGTTGCCAACCTTGAGGCGACATGGTGACGGCACCCTGCCGCTGACTGAGTGAAAGATAGGTCGCCCAGCTGACAAGCCTCAGTTCAATTCGTATCCCAATGCGCGACAGTTGCTGTTGGACCAACTGTCCCGTTTTTTCGTGGATGCCCAGCGGGTACACCAAATACGGGATCGTTTTTGGGTAACCTCCTTGACCAGTCTTCGGATCGTAAGGGAAGCCCGCTCGCCGCATGTGCTCGAGCGCTCCTTGCAAGTCGAATGACTGTCCCTTGAACGCGGGATCAAACCCTGGTGTCGACGCTGGAATGGCCGACGTGTGAATGCTGAGGTTTTGCGGCCGAACAGCGGTGAATGCCTTGCGGTCGAGCGCCGCAGCAACAGCGCGACGCACCTCGACGTTGTCGAAGGGTGGCATCTCCGTGTTCAATGATTCGCCATAAATATCGAGGTCTGGGCCCCTCGTGATCGAGTCCTGCCATCTACGATCGCGCGCGAAACGGATCGTATCGGCATGCGTAAAGTCCCTGACGAAGTCGAGTTCGCCTACTTCGAACTTGAACCGCTGTGTCGGTGGGTTCATGAGAAAGTGCATCTCGATCGCGTCGAGGTAGGGCAGGCCGGAAACGAAGTAGCCGGGGTTACGCACCACGCGCACATATTGGCCCTTCGCCCAACCGCCTTCGCGAAGTTGAAACGGACCCGTTCCACACGGGGGCCAGTCGTCCCTAAATGTCGCGCCAGCTGACGGGCACACGGGCCTTGCGGGCGGCAGGGTCATGAGAGGCAAGAACGCCGCGTCCGGTGCGGTCAGCCGAATCGAAAGAACGTGGGTCCCTTCCACTTCGATTCCGTCAAGATGCGGAACCTTCTTTCCGGTGTATAACTCGTAACCAACTATGTTACGATAATAGCTCGCCGATGGGTTCGGAGTGGCTGGGTGAAGCGCGCGTTCGAGAGACCGCTTCATTTCTGCCGCCGTGAACGGAGACCCGTCGTGAAAACGGACGTCTTGACGCAAGAAGAAGCGGAAGCGCGTACCCCCATCGAGAACCTCCCAACGTTCTGCGAGCTCTGGCGCGAGCTTGCCCTTCTGATCGAAGTCGATGAGCGCAGAGAAGAGGAAAATCACAACGGAGTTTGCAACGCCGTCGTTCGCTCGCGCCGGATCGAGCGAGCGAATGTCGCCGAACGACGCATAGCGCAGTGTGCCGCCTGTGCGGGGTGCGACCTCCTCCGGATGTCCAGCAGGCAGCGGGGCGGGCAAGGCGATGTCGCAACCCAAAAGGCCCAACAAGAAGCTTGAACTAGCCCCTCGGATCGAGAACATCGCGCAGTCCCTCCCCGACAAGGTTGAAGCCCAGCACTGTGGCGACGATGGCGACTGCAGGACACGCCAAGAGCCACGGCGCAAGTATGTAAGAATCTTGACCTTCGTACAGCATGGCGCCCCACGTCGGCGTAGGCGGCGAGAGGCCAACACCGAGATAGCTGAGCACGCTCTCTGCGAGGATCATTTGGCCGATCGAGAGTGTTGCAGACACGAGCAACGTGCCCGCGACGTTCGGCAAAATGTGCTTCCAGAGGATCGTTACATGCCGCTGTCCGAGAGCGCGCGCGGCAACGACGTAGTCAAGATCCCGAACGGTCAACGTTTTTGCCCGTACGACGCGCGCCGTACCAAGCCAGCCCGTGACGCCTAGAGTAGCGAGCAAGCTCGTCACCGTCGTCCGATCGAGCAAGGCTCCGATCGCCATGACGAGCAAAAGGAACGGGAAGGAGAGGCCAACGTCGACGAACCGCATCAACGTCCAATCGAGAATCGCAGCCCGTTTCTTGCCGGCCGCGTAACCGGAGACAATGCCGACGAGCCCTCCGAGGGTTGCAGCGATCGCACTGGCCGCGATCCCAATCAGAAGCGAGAGACGCCCGCCAAGCGCAAGCCTCGCGAGCATGTCGCGAAAGAGTCGGTCGGCACCAAGTGGATATTCGATTGACGGTCCCACCGGTAGGAGCGCGTCGGTCATCGCGCGATCGGGATTGCTCGTATAAGCGTCGTGCGGCGCTACCCAAGGACCCACGAGCGAAAATAGAACCACAATGGATACGAGAAAGGAGCCCCAACGAAGCGTCGAATGCTTGCGAAGGGCCTCGTGAGCGTTCATGCGGCGAAAAATTCCGCAAGCGCACGCGCGGTCTGGTCGGGAGCCTCCTCCGCGGGGCTGTGGCCGACGTCGAGAATCTCAAATCGTTTTGACCGGAGCTCCCGTGCGACGCGCCTTCCAACGGGAAGGGGATAGAGCGCGTCGTGCTGACCCCAAAGCACCATCGACGGCACGTCGATGCGAGGCAAGCTTGCGAGGAGTGCGCGCGAGTCGTTCATTGTAGAAAGGGTTGCCCAAGCGGCCTCACGCCCCTCGGGCGAATTGAACTGAGCGTACCACTGGTCTGTGTGAACGAGCTGCGTGAGTGATGCGCGGTAATACGTCGAGCTGAGCATGGCCCGAAATGTAACTATGCCGGTCACTTGTTTTAGAAATAGTTTGCCGAACAGGCGATTGCGCGATGCGCGAAGGGTCCAGTGATCGCCTGGCATGACGTGCGGATTGATAAGCGAAAGGGATCGAACGCTTGCGGGATGCGCGCGCGCAAGCGCAACCCCTACTGCCCCACCGAAACCGTGCCCAACGAGATGAACGCGACTCTCACCGAACGCGGCGATTGCGTCGAGCGCTACTTCGGCAAACCCTGCATAATCGTAACTAAAATCGATCGATTTATCGCTGCCACCAAATCCGGGCCAGTCGAAGGCGATGACGCGGTATTTTTTTGCGAGCGCAAGGGCGACGAAACCCCATGAAACATGGCTCTTAAGCACATCGTGAAGGAGAAGGATCGCGTCGCCGCTCCCCGCCTCGACACCGCACAAACGGGGGCCTCGCGTGACGATGTTTCGCGTCCGAAGTTCGAGATCTTGACCAATTGGTAATGTAGGTTGTTCTATTTGTTCCATCGTCGCGACGAATCAGTTGAGAAGACCACTGTACTTCGCCCACATGAACGCGTGGTAGGGCTCTGAAGTGCTTGCATAGCCATGACATAATTTGTCAGACTGGTGGTCTAAGTATCTGAAATAGAAACCATAATGAGCGTTTGCAAAAAAAATGCGAACGATGGATTGACCGGGTTCTTGCTCTTCCCATAGTTTGATTTTCGTTCAGTGGATCGTGCCGGCAATGTCCGGTGCAGGTCACCTGCGATGACCTCGTCCGTCAACGACCAAACGCGCGATTGCGCAAACTGCCAGAAGTGAATGAAGAAGCGGGCGAGGGCAGTAGTGGGATCTGTCGAGAGGTCAGCGACGGAGTGGAAATGAGTGGACATGTGGGACTCGACTCGAGCCCCGCATAGGGACTTGCGTCTTGTTCTGTCTGCGTTGAGGAACGGCCGCGTCGTAAAGAAACTTGACGGACACAATACCGCGAATTTGAGCGGCGGCTTGACCTGGAAGCGCACGCTGCGCGCTTTGTCGGCGCGCAGTGGTGAACTTTGTCCAAAGACCGGAAGGAGTGACGATGGATCCAAAGAGCGTTGCAGATGGACAGCCGACCGTGGGGTCGCTGGCGCTGGAAACCGTGGAAGCCGAGTCCACCGAGCAGGTCACCCGTGAGCAGCGTCGTTCGCGTCGAAAGCGTGCGGTGCGTGCGCGCACAATCAGCGTCAAGCGCATGACCAAGCGCGAGCTCGAACTTGGTCGCCTGCTCTATCCTGACATGGAGGAAGAGCCCCGGCCGATAACGCGGGAAGCTTGCGCCGGAGGCGAGCGACCGTGTCCGTACGTTTCGTGCAAACACCACCTGTTCCTCGATGTGTCTGCGCGAACCGGTGCGATCAAGTTGAACTTTCCCGACCTCGAGGTCTGGGACATGAACGAAACATGCGCACTCGACGTTGCCGATCGTGGCGGCACCACGCTCGAGGAGGTTGGCGCCATCATGAACCTCACACGCGAGCGTATTCGCCAAGTTGAGGTTAAGGGCCTTGCGAAGTTGCAGGCGCTCAAAGACATGCTGGCTCTGCGTGACTACGTCGATGAAGGTCCCGTCGGCAAGCGCCGGCTACCAGTGCTTACCGCGCCTGTTGTCGATGACGAAGATGAAGATGAGAAAGCTCCGGAGCCGGATGAGGTCGACGCCGATTTCTAAGGAGCGGAACGTTCGCGCCCACATGACCCTCCTCGCTGCAATCGATGCGTCCTCGCGGCGCGTCTGAACGCAACGGTATTGGGTAGACACTCTGCCGCCGTTGTCGTTACGATCGAGTGGGCGCGTCGAGCGATGCGCGGAAGCAAGAGACTTCTCACCCACCGACCAAAGGACTCCGCGCATGCCACACGCAGCGATCAACGGCGCTAAGCTTCACTACACCGACACGGGTGCCGGTGCGGAAACGATCTTTTTTGTTCATGGGCTCGCCTTTGACGGTCGAATGTTCGACGCGCAAATCGACCACCTGAAGAGTCGCTATCGATGCATCAGCATGGACCTGCGCGGTCACGGTCAGAGTGAGTTGTCCGAAGGTGGCTACGAAATGGACTCACTCGCCGCGGACGCGGTCGGACTCATCGAGCACCTCGGGTGCGGACCTTGTCATTTTGTCGGCTGGTCGATTGGCGGCTTCATGGGACTGCGCATTGCGATAAAGCAGCCAACGCTGTTGCGATCCCTCGTCCTCATTGGGGCCGGATCGATGGCGGGTTCGGAGGCCGATTTCGGCTTCAAGATGGTGCCCCACCTCACGCGTTTTTTTGGGATGGGTCCGGTCATTGGCGCGCTGATGTCGTCGATGTTTGCGCCCACGTTTCTTAAGGACCCCGCGCGAGCGCAGCAGAAGGAGATGTGGCGTACTCGATTCCGCGCGAACCAGGCCATGGGCGTCTCGCGAGCCGCGCGCGGCGTGATCGCACAGTCGTCCGTCGATGAGGGCCTCGGATCGATTGTGACGCCGACGCTCATGCTCCAAGGTGAATTTGACAACGTCTTGCCGATGGCGATCGCACGACGCACGGCGGAGAAGATCCGCGGATCCAAGTTGGTTGTCATCGAGCGAGCCGGGCATGCCGTCACGATGGAGGAGCCGGCGCAAGTTGAGCGAGCTCTCGACACCTTTCTCGCCGGGCTGCCGAATGTCGCGCAAGCGGCAAGCGCCTGAGCCGCTAGCTCGACTGCGGAGGAAATAGCCAATTCGCTAGTGTGCGCGTCGCGAGTGGCATACCGACGTACGTCATGAAAAGCACAAGTGAGAGCCCGACGATCGCGCCCCTAAGCAGAGCGGGCAAAGGCGCGAGCGTCGTTCCGACGGTGGCGTTCAGAATCTGAAGCGTAGGAAACGCGACGCTCCACGTGACCGCCACCATCTTCCAGCGTGGTGGCGGCGTCATTGAACGGGCATTCGGCACGGCGAACCACGTTTCCATGCCGGTCACTTTGCGCATGATGGGCGCTCCCTCGGTCAGCGCGTCGGCTTCCACGAGGAGCGCCGCTCGCTCGGGCGATGCCTCCCAAGCCAGCAGCTGATCAACCGTCGCATAGCGAAACAGGACCACGTAGGTTCGCGGTGGCGTGCGCACGACATCGACACCGAGGTGTCCCGGAAACGCGCGCACCGCCGCGATCGCACGCGTCAGCCAAGCCTCGTAGTCCGCCTCGCGCCCAGGTCGCGCGGTCCGCGTCACGACCATCGTGACCCCATGCGTTGCGGCGTGTTCGTGGGATGGATCGAGCATCACCCACTCATACTATTGGTTGCGCCTCACGGATTCGCATTTGCATCGGTTTTGGGACAGAGCGCAATGACGTTTTCGATTTCGCTTTTGCACGCGCCTGGTGGGGGGACCAAGGCTCCTTTCTCGCAAGTCATGATTGGCAAGAGGCAGCTCGACGCCGCATCGCTCGCCTTGAGGCACGCCTCTGGGCGGGTCTCCTTTGCGCGACTCGCGGCGGCTTCGGCTTCGCACTTGGCTTGCGAGGTGGTTTTGTCGCACGCGGCGAGCGCTTTGCAAAAAAGTGCGACGTCGACCGGCGAGCTAGCGCCCCCATCGCCGATCGGTGTTGATGCGACGCATTGGCTGTATGCGACGATCTTCGTGCCGCAGCCCGCGGGGTCGTTTGTGGAGAGAGTCTTCGCCGTGCACGTGCCGCTCGTGGTCATGCACGACAGGTAGTCCTGATAGGTTGTCTTGCACGCGCCGGTGAACGCGCTCTCTTGCTTCGCTAGCGTATCTTCGCACTGCTTTTGGTCGCCACCTTCGCATGAGACCTTGGTCTTGCAGAGCGCCGCCGCAGACGCCCCGCCACTTGAGCCGCATCCCGCACTTCCGATGACGGCGATGCCTGTGGCGATCAGAGTCGTGGTTAGTGCAGCGCGTGCTGTGAGGGTAGCGAGAGTACGATTGTCGTATTGAAACATGTGTGAGTACCTCTTTCGAACGCACACACTTGTGTCTTGGATGCATACCAACCAGTTAGCGGAGGCAACCTCGAGCTAGCTTTTTTGTATTCGCGCCATTGCGGTCGGTTGTGGCGCTGCGGAGGAAGAACGTCTTCCCAACAGCCTTCTCCGTGGAATGAGGCTCGAGCGAACTGCGTTCGATCGGCACATGGACATTGCACTGAGGACGCTGTGCGTGTGCCTATGTCTGGCCTCCTTCGCGTGCCAGCGCAGGCCCGCAGCGTCGGAACGATTGGTGAATACGCCCGTCACCCCAAAGGTCGGGTCAAACCCGGTCTCTGAAGTCCTGGCCTCTGATGGGGTGGCTGACGTGAGCGAGCCCTTTGCCGAAAACGATAACGTCAATCAAGTTGACAAAATAGCGCACGCATTTCCGACTCTGACTTCTTCGGTGCGAGACATCTGCCAGCGGGGTCAACCAACCACCGAATTTCGTCAGCTCTCGTCGACAAAGTGGGCGTGCGATCGTTGCCCGCTTGACGCTGGCACGCACGGCATGGAGTTCCCAAACAAGTTGTTCGAGTTGGTAAGCGTCGGTCATTTCTCAGCACCTGACGCCGTCGAGCACTTCATTCAAGTGAGTGACTGCGAGAACAGCGGATCAGACAACGTTCGCGCGTATCTCATTCGCAAGGTGCGTAACCAGTACATTCGCGTCGCCTCACGCGCGGCGTTTTGGGTCGACTACAAGCGCGCTCATCGGTTTCGCGCTCAAGGAGGACGCGAGCGACTCGTTGGCACGGTGAGAGACGGCGTCGAGGGCGTCGGCAGTACCGAGCTGAAGGTGCTCAGTGTTCACGGAAACGAACTTCGCGAACGGAGCCTGTTGGTGCTGCCGGTGCGCGTCGGCTTTCTCGATGCACCCGGCTCTGCGTGTTTTGACCACTGGGTTGACCGTTACTCAACGGCCGATATCAATGGCGACGGCATCACAGATCTGGTCGTCCACACTTCCGAACGCGCCGGAACGATCGTGCAGAGAAAGCTCAATGGGAGAGAAGATGTCTCGTGCCAATACGCCTCGCTCGCGCAAGTGCACACCTTCAGGTTTGTCTTTGATGGCGAGGACTTTCAAGCCGACGAACCGACACGCAAATGGATCGAAGATCACAGCCTCCCTTTAATCACGTCCATGCAGCCGAAATCTGCCGAAAATGCTCAATTGCGCCAGGGCCGGTAGCGACGCGGGCTTCTTTTCGGCGCCTGCCCATCGGTGCGTGCTTGACCCCTCGAAATGAGGAGCGTACCGCCTTTCTATGGCGATTCGCACAGCGCTCCTTTCCGTTTCCGACAAGGCCAATCTCGTACCTTTCGCTCGCCGCCTGTCGGCGCTTGGCGTTCGGTTGCTGTCAAGTGGTGGAACCTTCAAGGCGCTTGACGCCGAAGGGATCAAGGTCGAAGCCGTGGATGCTTACACGGAGTCGCCTGAGGTCATGGGCGGGCGCGTGAAGACGCTTCATCCACGCGTGCATGGCGGTATCCTCGCCCGCGAAGGAACTGACGAGAAGGACCTCGCTCGCATTGGCGCGGCGTTCATCGATTTGGTGGTTGTGAATCTCTATCCGTTCGAGCGAACGGTTGCGGATCCGAAGTCCACGTTCGAGGAACTCGTTGAGAACATCGACATCGGCGGTCCATCGATGCTGCGGTCGGCCGCTAAAAATCACGCACGGGTAACGGTGGTTTGCGATCCAAGCGACTACGAGCGGGTTGGCAAGCAGCTCGAGGTTGAAGGCGTGGTGTCAGCGGGCGTGCGCAAGCAGCTCGCCGCCAAAGCGTTCGCGCACACCGCTGCGTACGATGCTGCGATTTCTGGATGGCTCTCGAAGGAAGCAGAGAACCCATATCCACAATTTCTCACCCTTCCGTACGAGCGCGCGTACACGCTTCGATACGGTGAGAACCCCCACCAAACGGGCGCGTTCTATGTTGAACGAGGGGCGCGTGCTGGTTCGCTCGCTTGCGCTTCGAGTCTTGGGGCTGGCGGCAA
Source organism: Myxococcales bacterium (assembly GCA_023248735.1). Classification (GTDB taxonomy): domain Bacteria; phylum Myxococcota_A; class Polyangia; order Polyangiales; family Polyangiaceae; genus JAHFDX01. The sequence continues at coordinate 3,217 of JAHFDY010000087.1, read as the reverse complement.
GGAGCTCAGCTTTAACAACTTGGTTGACGTTAACGCCGCGCTCGATGCGGTGCGCGAATTCGACGATCCCGCCGCTGTGGTCGTGAAGCACACGAATCCGTGCGGGGTTGCAACCGGCGCCTCGATTTCGCATGCCTACCTTCGAGCGCGCGAGGCCGATGCGTTGAGCGCCTTTGGCGGGGTCGTCGCCCATAACCGCGAGGTCGATGAGCCGACCGCCAAGCTCCTCGCCGAAACGTTTCTAGAGTGCGTGATCGCGCCTTCGTTTTCGTCAAGTTCATTGCCTATATTACACGCGAAGAAGAACTTGCGGCTGCTTGCAACGGGCGCGTGGCTTGAAGCAGGGCACGAGGCACTGGACTATCGCCGCATTTCGGGCGGCATCGTTGTGCAGTCGCGCGATCGAACCGCAAGTGGTGAAGTGCGTGGGGGCAAGGTCGTCACCAAGAAGCAACCGACGGACGAGCAATGGCGCGCGTTAGAATTTGCGTGGTCGGTTTGCAAGCACGTAAAATCGAACGCCATTGTTCTCGCTTCCGCGGGCGAGGCCGGCGCAACCACCTTGGGTGTTGGCGCGGGGCAAATGTCTCGGGTGGTCTCGGTCGAGCTCGCCGTGAAGAAAGCAGGCGATCGCAGCAAGGGAGCGGCTCTCGCTTCAGATGCGTTCTTTCCCTTTCCTGACGGCCTCGTCGCCGCCGCGACTGCTGGGATCGTTGCCGTGGCGCAGCCGGGAGGAAGCGTGAAAGATGGTGACGTTGTCGCCGCCGCCGACGAATTGGGCATCGCAATGGTGATGACGGGTGCGCGGCATTTTAGGCATTGATGCCCGACGTGTAGTGCTCTGGCTTTTTTTGGCATTGAGCAGCTGCAAGGCGTCATCGTCGCACCAAGAGGAGCCACGCTCGCACGCCGCTGCTTCAAGCGTGGATGCTGCTGCAAGCGCCGTTGCGCCGCCGCCGGCGCCAAAAATGCGGCAAACGAAGGTACCAATGGAACGTCTTTCGCTCGGCAACGGCGATGAGGCAGTCCTCGAGCTTCCATTTGACGTCTCTGGCCGTCGCCCCATTCTCATTGCGGTTCACGGCGCTGGCGATCGACCCGATTGGGCGTGCGCGGGTTGGCGCGCCATTGTTGACGGCTATGCGTTCGTCATCTGTCCGCAGGGGTCCCCCGGTGGCGGCGTCTATTGGTGGCGTTCGTGGAAAGACGTCAAGCGGATTGTCGATCGCTCGCTCGTTGCAGTGAAGGAACGTTACGGCGACTTTGTTGCGGATGGCCCGCTCGTGCTTGCTGGCTTCTCGATGGGCGCCTCGAACGTGACTTACGTTGCGCGTGAAAGGTCAAGCGAGTTTCCTTTCGTCGCGCTCGTCGAAGGTGCGTATGACACAGGCAGTGCATTCGCGGTGCCGTTTTCGCAAGGTGGTAGGCGCGTGCTCCTCTCGTGTTCGACTGGCAACTGTGAGTCGCGCTTTGCATCAGCGCGATCCGCAATTTCGCGTGCGGGGATCGACGTGCGCGTTTCCGATTCGGGAAGGCATGGGCACAACCTCGACAAACCAGAGGCGATGCGTGAGCCGTTTTCGTGGCTCGTGAGGGACGACCCTCGTTGGGCCGGGTTACCGGCGGCGCGACCAGCGGAGGTTCGACCGTAAATCCCTCGGCTCCGATGCTCGCTTGCCGATGCAACAGAAGCGCACCTGCATCGGCGCTCAAATTGCGCTAGCGTTTCGCGCGTGCGTCGCCATTTTCTCTCCGCTCTAGTCGCGTCCGTGGCCACCACTGTCTCTCTCCTTCACTGCGGGGCGCGGACAGAACTCGATGGACCGCGGTACGATGCGAGCGTGTCCGATGCAACGTTTGACGCACCCGACGCGATCGTCGACGCCTTCCGTGACGCAAAGGATGCACCGCCCGATGTTGTTGACGCACTGCCGCCGATTGACGCCAACTTCAAAGACACCTTTGTGAGCGACTGCCCGACCGCGGATGTCACGTTCATCTACTTGCTGTCTGAGGCCAACGACCTTCTGAGCTTCAATCCGTCGACTCTTGGGACCAAGACGATCGGCAGCATTAAGTGTCCCGGCGCTGGGACCGCGACGCCCTATTCGATGGCGGTCGATCGCAAGGGTGTCGCCTACGCTGTCTTCACGGATGGCAAGCTCTATCGTGTGAGCACGGCGAACGCGACATGCGTCGCGACGTCTTTCGCGGTGGGGCAGGGCGGAGCGAATGGACCCTTCACCACGTTCGGGATGGGTTTCGTTGCAGATACCAACGGGCCTGGCGAGCAGCTCTATGTTTCGGAAGCGAGCTTTGGCGGAGATGGGGGTGCCGAGTCAAAGGGGCTCGCGTCGATCGACACTTCGACGTTCAAACTCAACTTCATCGGCAAGTTCTCGCAAACGGTGAATCGATCCGAACTGACTGGCACGGGTGCGGGACGCCTCTTTGCGTTCGTGTTGCCAAAGGCCGGCACTGGCTCTCGCATCGACGAGATCGATAAGACGAATGCAAAGAACATCGCGCAGAATGTGCTTAAGACGGGGAGCGCGAGTTCGGCTTTTGCTTTCGCGTTTTGGGGCGGTGATTTCTGGCTTTTCACCGCTCCCGGAGGCGCGACGACAATCACTCGCTACCGGCCAGGTGACCAGACCGAGACGGTGATGGGGTCATTGCCACAGACCATCGTTGGCGCGGGCGTTTCGACGTGCGCACCCTCGAATTGAGTTGTTCAATAAGTAGCGCAAGAATAATTGCTCAAGCGTTCGTGAGCACGACCGTTCCTCAAGTCGGGCCATAACTCCGCGCCCACTTTCTTGAGACACGTATGCGCATAGCTTTCTCATCTTCCCAGGTGAATGTACCTGCGCGCTTGCCACCCGGGCAGGCCGACTCAGGTCTCACGGGCCCGTCAAGCGACGGTGAGCCCGAAGCAATCGCGTCATTCCGTGCGCCGCCACAGGAACTCCCACGCCGGTCAGATGGTCAAGTAACTGTACCAAAACCTCCGATGGATCTGCCGCCAAGAAGCGCAGGCGATCCGCGAGGGTCTGCCCAAGGATCGCTTGCGATGCGCTCGCTTGGAGGACCAGCGCCGCCGCGCGCGTTGCCCCCGGGGCCGAGTCCGTCGTCGCAAGTCGAGGTTGTGACCGAGCCAACGTCTGGCCCTGCTCAGCCCGTGTACGTGGTCCTTCAATGGAACGTGCAGCTTCCC
>JAHFDY010000227.1 GCA_023248735.1 Myxococcales bacterium | reverse complement strand
TTAGAACTTCTTGAGTTCCAAATTGCTTGCGTAGATTTTTTACAACAACGATGTCGTCGCTCATGATTGAGGCGGCCGTCGGACCGAGAGCAGGATAGTATCCCGCATCGATGAAGCCCGAGCACTTTGCAGCAGCCCTCGCCCAACTTGGAGCCAAGAACGTCAAAGAGGAGTGGAAACTCGAAGACGGGTCTCTGACACTTTATTTGGCGCACGCAGGGGTCACCCTCACGGTTTCGCGGGTGGAAACTGTGCGCGTAAGCGGCGATCTCGTGCTCGCCAAGACCTTAAAGGGCGAGGCGTACTCGGTCGCACGCGAAGACGTCTTTGCCGTCGCCGCGGATGCGAGTCCAGGGCAGGCTTCACGCCGAGCGGGCTTCGTATGAAAGCAAACGTAAAGTAGGATCGTTTTCACCATGGTTTCTTCGACGCACTCCGATCCGCTCGTTATCGCAGGCCGTCATTTGCGCAGTCGCCTCATTGTGGGCACTGGCAAGTACAAGAGCATCCCCGAGACGGAAGCCGCGATCGATGCCTCTGGCGCAGAGATCGTGACCGTTGCCCTTCGCCGCGTCGACGTTGCTGATCGTTCGGAAGGGTCTTTGATGGCGTTGCTCGCTCGCAAGCCCTGGATCATTTTGCCGAATACTGCGGGTTGCTACACGGCCGACGATGCCGTTCGCACGCTCAGACTCGCACGCGAGCTCGGCATTGCGGACATGGTGAAGCTCGAAGTGATCGGTGATCCAAAAACACTCTACCCCGACAACGAGCAAACCCTCGAGGCCGCAAAGATCCTCGTCAAAGAAGGTTTCACGGTGATGCCGTATTGCATCGATGACCCGATCATTTGTCGCAAACTCGAGGATGTCGGTTGTGCTGCAGTCATGCCGCTGGCGGCGCCGATCGGCAGTGGTCTCGGCATTCGCAATCCGCACAACCTGTCGATCATACTCGAGCACGCAAAGATCCCGGTGCTCGTTGATGCGGGCGTCGGCACCGCAAGCGACGCTGCTATCGCAATGGAGCTGGGTTGCCACGGTGTACTGATGAACACCGCGATTGCGCTCGCACGTGATCCTGTGCTCATGGCGGCCGCAATGCGAGAGGCGGTCTCAGCGGGTCGAAATGCGTTTCTTGCGGGTCGGATGGAAAAACGTCGATACGCCAATGCGTCGAGTCCAACAGCGGGGTTGATCGAATGATGCGCGGGATAGTTACATTTGCGATCGGCGCTTCTTTCCTCGGAGCACAGGCGCCGATGCAGTGCAGCCGCACACCCGACCCGACGCTCCGTCACGAAGAAACCGCTGGCGACGCGCTATACGAACTTGCGCAGCGCTTTCGACAAGAGGGTAACAACGCAGGTGCCAAGCGCACCCTCGAATACTTGGTCGAGCGCTACCCATCGAGCCGGCACCATGCGTCTGCGGAGGAAGAGCTTCGTGAGCTGGGCAAGGCGGCGCCTGTTCTTTCACCCAAGCCGTGAGTTGTCCTTTTCGGCTGCAGCTCATCACGTCTGAGGAAGCTTCGGACGACAATCTGGTCGAGAGGGCACGCATTGTGCTCAGCCAGGTGCCGAGCGGGTCGGTGTCAATTCATGTGCGGCGTCGAACGCACGAACAACGCGAAGTAACGAGGCTTGTCGAACGCATGGCTTCCGTCTGCGCGAACAAGGGAGCCTTTCTTGTGGTCAACCGTCTTGTCGATGTTGCGGTAGAGTTCGACGCTGGACTCCATGCCGGCAAGCCGTCGCGCGGGATCGAAGACGTTATCGATCGGGCGAGAAGCGCACAGCTGGCTTGGATTTCAACGAGTGCTCATACCGATGATGAGGTGCGCATCGCGCGCGCGCTCGGTGTCTCGGCCGCGATGGTGAGCCCGATTTTTGCGACGCGCTCTGGTGCTCACTTGAGTGGCTCTGGGGATCCTTCGCTCAAGGTCCCTCGGGGGTTGTCTGCGGTTGCCAGCGCAGTTGAGATCTCGGGCGACGATCTCCCGTGCGTCGCTCTTGGTGGCATCGACAGAGAGAGGGCGCGCGATTGCTTCGAGCAAGGTGCGAGAGCGGTCGCGACCATGAGCCAATGGCTCGAAGTACCAATTGGTAAGTTCATTGACGAATGGACGCCATTGCTTCTACAGGTCTAGAGTGTGGCGCTCGTCGGGCGCACCTCGGTCTTCTCGTCATTCCCCAACACGAAGAAGGCCTCGCCGTAGCTTTTCAGAAGATCGATCGCTGTATCAAGATCCTCTTGTGTGTGCCCTCGCGTCACGTTGAGCCTCAGGCGCTCTTCACCGTGCTTCACCGCAGGATATGTAATAGGCACAAGCAGAACGCCGCATTCGAGAAGTGCAATATGCATGAAGAGGGTCGTTCGCTCTTCGCGACACATGATCGGCATGATGTGCGTCGTGCTGGTGCCCAAATCGAATCCGGCGTGAACGAGGCTGTCGCGCATGTAGTGTGCCTTCTGATGAAGCTCCGCGACGAGCTTGGGGCCCTCTTCGATCATCATGTCGAGAATGGTGGATGCAGCTGCGACGACGGGAATCGGCAGTGATGCGCTGAATAGAAACGAGCGCGCCGTGTGCTTGATGAAGTCGACCACCTCGTGCGAGCCGAGCAAGATGCCGCCGATGCCACCGAATGTTTTCGAGAACGTCGATATGACGATCGGCACCTTTCCGTGGAGCCCCATCTCCTCGATGATGCCCGTGCCACGGATTCCCAACGTGCCGCTGCCATGGGCGTCGTCGACGACGAGAATCGCGTCGTGTCGGGCACAAATTTCAACGAATTCCTTGAGAAAGGCGCGGTCGCCATCAAGCGAGTAGATTCCCTCAACCACGACAAGCGCGTTTTTTCGCTCGCGCGACCTGAGGATGCGCTCGAGGCTCTTTGCAGAGTTGTGATTGAAGAAGCGTACCTCAGGCGTCTTGCCAGGAATGCCCGCCGAAAGGAATGTTCCGTCGAGAATGCAAGCGTGGCTGAAGCTATCGAGAATGATCGTCGTGTCCTGATCGGCAAGCGACATGAGCGTGCCGACCATCGCCTGATAGCCCGTGGTGAAGAGCAGACACTTGTCGAAGCCAAACCACTCGGCGAAGCGGCGCTCGAGCTCGACGTGTTCGGTCGTCGTCGCTTGAACGCGTGAACTGCTCAAACCGCAGCCGTACTTATCGACGGCTTTGCGAGCGGCTTCCTTGACGCGCGGATGCATTGTCAAGCCGAGGTAGTCGTTGGAACTGAAGTTGATGATCTTCTTCCCAGCGACCTGCGTGTGCAGACCTCCGACCTCGAACTCGCGAAAATAAGGATAGACCTGCGCAGCCTGGGCCTCGCGCACACGCGCCAGTTCTCTCGTCGCTTTCTCTTCGATCCAGCTCATGATTTCCTCGTGTTCAGTCTGACGACGCATGCTGCCGCGTTGCCGTAGAGGCCGAGCGACGTGATAAGTACCATCCTTGGTTGCGAGCTCGCACCCCGCACCATCGCGGTGGCAGGTACGCCATCTCTCCAGGCGATGCCGCTCGCGATCGCGAACGCTCCAGCGGCGCCGAATGTCTCACCGAGATAACGCTTTGGTGCCGCCAGCGGCGTGGTGGGGAGCATTGCGTCAATGCCTTCGAGTTCGACGGCGTCGCCTTTGGCATACGCACCAAGACCGCCAATGATCAGGTCAATATCATTGACCGATACCTTCGCATCCTTGAGCGCAAGCGCGATCGCATCCTTGAGCGCCGACGACGACGGCGCCACAACCGACGTTTCGTCGGTAAAGTGCGTTGACGAGCCGACTCCAAGGATTGTCGCGAGCGCTTCGGCTCCGCGCTCAGCGGCAACGGGTTCTGGCTCGAGCAGAAGGAGTGAGGCACCTTCGCCAGCCGTGATCTGCGATCCTGTGAGTCCGATGCCCGCCACCAGAGCGGGGCTCAACGAGTCGGCGCCGCCGACCACGATCGCCTTTGCACGTCCTGTTGCAAGGAAGGACTCGGCGAGCGACACTGCGTCAAGGCTACCCGTGTTGCCGGTCGAGACGGTCGCGTTGAGCGCGCGGTAGCCTTCCCAAATGCTGGCGTAGCCCGCTGGGGTGTTGCTCACGGTATTCGGAAATTGATTCGGATTAATGTACCGCGGCTCCTCCAAAAGAAAGACGCGCACAAGTTCGTGAATCGCTTCGAGGTTCGGATACGCCGTCGAGAGGATGAAGCCCGTCGTGTCTGCGTCACCGTTGCGCCAAGCCTCGTCTTGTTTGAGGCCACTGTCGTGCAGGGCAAGTCTCGATGCCGCGAGCACGAGCTTCGTCTGTTGATCGAGGGAGCGTAGGCCCTTGTCACCGAGGTATGCCTTGGGGTCAAAGTTGCTCGCGGGAGCGATCATGCCGTCTGCCTCGAAGCCAGCTTCCCTTGCGGAAACGAAGGCGGGCGGGGGGCCCTGCATGCCGCGTTCGAATTCACGAGCGCCGATGCCAACGCGGCTCACGATGCCGTAACCAGTGACGACGCATTTCATGCGCGCACCTCGATCTCGCGCGGCTCAGGCAGTACATGAGCTTTGGCGAAACACGTCACGGCGTTGTACCCACCAAACGCAAGCGCGTTGTTGAGCAAGATGTCGACCTTTGCCGCTCTCGCCACGTTGGCTACGACGTCAACGTCGCACTCAGGATCGGCCGCCTCGTAATTGATCGTTGGCGGTATCATTTGGGTTTCGAGCGTCACAAGGCACGACACACCTTCGAGCATGCTTGCCGCTCCCATGCAGTGACCTAGGGCGCTCTTGTTGCTGGTAACGGGCACACGGCGGTCCGGGAAGACGTTGCGCATCATGATCGCCTCCGCGAGGTCGTTGTATTTGGTGCCTGTTCCGTGGGCGTTGACGAAATCGATCGATGACGGATCAATGTTGGATCGTGCGATCGCGTCGCGCATGGCGACGATGCTGCCTGTCGCTTCAGGGTGTGGTCGCGTGACGTGGAAGGCATCACAGGACAGACCCCAGCCACCCAACTCCGCAAGCGGGACCGCCCCGCGAGCATTCGCGTGGGTCTCTGACTCGATAACAAAGACGGCAGCGCCCTCGCCGAGAAGGATGCCCTGCCGGTTTGCGTCGAAAGGTCGACACAGGTCAGGTGACATTGCAGCAAGTCTCACGAAGCCCGCGTATTGCAGAGGAGCTATCACTTCGGATGCGCCAACGAT
>JAHFDY010000086.1 GCA_023248735.1 Myxococcales bacterium | reverse complement strand
AAGCGAGCGCGCAGTCCGTCACCGTGAAGAATGACGGCTCGGCTGCATTCAACCTTACGAGTGTCAGCTTGCCCAAGGGCTACAGTTACACGACGCCTGGCGGCACGGCCGTAGGCGCTGGTAAGTCAGTTTCGATCGCCGTCACGCCGCCAGCGATTCCCGCCACGCTTTCCGCGGTGACTTCTTACGGCGGCACGATGACCGTCAAGACCGACATCGCCAACGATACCGCGCACAGCGTCGCGCTTTCGCTCACATCGTACGGTGCGATTCTCGCGCGCTCGACCTCAGGCACCGTGACGTTTTCCGATACCACCTGGCCCTCGTCGTCATCCCAGACCGTGAGCGTCACCAACGTTGGCAACGCAAGTGCGACGTTGAACGTCACGACGTCCGCAAACAGCGGGTTTGCCGGTCCAAGTTCGATACCCGCAGCGGCCGGTTCGGGAGGCAGCGGAAGCTTCACATTCACGCCCATTACCTATGGAAATCATGCCGCACTGGTGAGCTTGTCCGCGGCTGCTGGCACGGCGTTGTGCAGCGCCGTCCCGAGCAACTTTGACCTCTCCGGAAACGGGCTTGCCGGTGCCCTCAGTGTATCGGTGTCGAGTGTATCCTTTGGCACCATCAGTTGCGGGGCGTCGGCGTCGCAGCAGACACTGACCGTGTCGAATATCGGCAACGCACCGATCACGGGTTTCTACGCTTCCTTCGGCGGCTCGAACTTCTACCAAAAAGGTTTCACGACAAGCCAGTCAGGCACGACGCTCGCGGCCGGCGCATCCACGACAGCCGGCGCTGGCGTTATTTCGAACGATCTTGGAGCCGAATCCGACACGCTCACGCTCCACGCGACCGCGCCCGTGTCGTCGGTCTCGGTCCCTTTCTCGGTGAAGCGCACGGGTGCGTTTGTAAGCGTGTCGGCGAGTGCGATGACGATGGCAACGAATGGCACGCACGCCGCAAACGGAACTTTTCAAATCACCAACACGGGTGATCAATCCATTACGCTCACGGCGACCGTCACGCCCAATCCGTCCGGGAGCTTCTACTTTGGTGACGTCTTCCAGAGCACCCAAAAGCCCGATACCACCCTTGTTGCGAGCGGCGGCAAGGACACCGGAATGATCTCGGTGTATCTCGGTGGCACCAGCGCCAACAACGGTAGCGCGACGCTGTCATTCGCGCAGTCTGGCGCAAACGGCGTCGCTCCTCTCTGCGGCACCCTGCCGACCATCGCGATTACCGCGACGCCGTAGACACGTTATCGTCGCGCAATCGTAAGCGCCAAAAGTGCCCGCGTACCGTATGCTTCCGCGCCATGTTGAACGGAAACGTGCTCGACGGAAAAGCGCTAGCCTCGAAGGTTCGGACCGAAGTTAAGGAGAGGGTCGACGCCTTCATTTCGCGGCACGGGCGCGCGCCAGGGCTCGATGTGATCCTCGTCGGCGAAAATGCCGCAAGCGTCGTCTACACACGAAACAAGGAAAAAGCGGCCAAAGAGGTCGGCATTCGCGGGGTGTTGCACACGCTTGCCGGCGCGACGACGGAGGCGGAGTTGCTCAAGAAAATTGACCAACTCAACCGCGACCCAAACGTCGATGGCATCTTGGTTCAGCTTCCTTTGCCGAAGCACATCAATGAGATGCGCGTTCTCGATGCGATTGACCCCGGTAAGGATGTTGACGGTTTCCACCCAATCAACGCGGGGCTCCTTTCATCGGGTCGCCCTTCGCTCGTTCCATGCACGCCCATGGGGTGCATGCGCCTCCTTGCCGAAGCCGACGTTTCCCTCGAAGGCGCGAATGCGGTCGTGCTTGGTCGCAGCAACATCGTCGGCAAGCCAGTCGCGCAGCTGCTGCTTCACAAGCATGCGACGGTGACGATCGCTCACTCGCGCACGCGCGATTTGCCGGCCTTGTGTCGCACCGCAGACGTTCTCGTCGCTGCCGTTGGACGCGCCGAACTTGTGAGGCGCGATTGGGTGAAGGCGGGCGCGGTGGTTATCGACGTCGGCATCAACCGCGTCGTCAGGGAAGGGAAATCCGTGTTGGTGGGCGACGTTCTGTTCGAGGAAGTCAAGGAAGTTGCCCGTGCAATCACACCTGTTCCCGGCGGCGTAGGACCGATGACGATCGCGTACTTGCTGAGCAACACGGTGGATGCGGCGGTTGCGCGGGCGGCGACTTAGTCCGTGCACCTACTCCCGAGAAGTAGGTCTTCCACGCACTGCGCATTACAAAACGGGTAGCCCGCGATTTCGGGGTCACGTCGCTCGGACGTTCACCTGCACTGCGGGGCGCGAATGCACCACGCGCCCGGGGGGATGCCATGTTTCGTTTGCAACGATGGTCCGTTGTCGGTCACACGATTCGCATTGGAGCGCTCGGCGCCGTGTTGGCGATATCAGCTCCCCAAGCGGCGTTCGCCGAATCCGTCGCCACCGGTGCGGGCGCGCAGGTCGCCTGTAGTGGGTCCGTTGCCAAGCATCCAAGCGGAGCGCTGAAGAGCTGCCTATTGTCCTCGACCCAGTACCCCAAGATCGTCGCAGGAGCGGTAGCGCTCGCGGGTGGGAAGGCGATCGAGTTTGACCTGCAAGGGCACCTCAGCAGCGGGTATCTGGTTTCGCCTTTAATGCTCAAGACGGCGAGCGGGAGCTTAGCGTTGATCGCGGCTGGCCCCGTTTCGTTCGTGGAGTCTGGCGCGCTTAGGGGAGGGACGCTCAATGCGCCCGCGAGCTTCAAGACCGGGGCAGGTAGCTACGTCACCTTGCTTTCGGCTCAGCCCGTCGAGTTTGACGCAACGGGAGTGCTCGTGGGCGGGTACCTAGGTACATCCGTTACGCTGAAAACAGGCCGTGGCACTTACGTGTCAATTGCACCTGGCCAAGTGTCTTTCTTTGCGTCAGGCGCCCTCAAAGCGGGGACGCTCGGCACGCCCACGACGCTGTTGACGGGGTCGGGTGGCTACCTAAGCGTAGCGGCGGGCAAGCCCGTTGAGTTCGACGCAACGGGAGCTATCACGAGCGGTTACGCCTCCTCGGGCGTGACGCTCAAAACAGGCAGTGGGGCATATGTGTCCGTTGCACCGGGACAGGTCTACCTTTTTGAGTCTGGCGCGCTCCGGAGTGGGTTGCGGGGCTCCGTGCCGTCGCTGAAGACCGGGTCGGGAGATGTGAGCCTCCTCGCCGACACGCCTTTCGAGCTCGACGCGGCCGGGCTACTGGTCAGTGGCGTTACATCCGACGTTCGAAGCGCAAAGACCGGGTCTGGAAGTTACGTTTCCTGTGCGAAAGGCGCGCCCATTGTCTTCTTCGAGCCGAAAGGCGTGCTGCGGCGATGTGTGCTCTCGACCAGCGCGAATGCAACGGGCGCAACGGGAGGAAGCTCGACCTGCGCGGGCGGAAAGACGCTTTCCCTCACTGACGTAGGGACACTGGAGTCGTGCCTCTAGTCAGGATGGTTGGGCGCGTTCCGCCTCGCGAGAGACCTCACACCAACTTGTCAATCACCCGATCGAGCTGGTCAAGGTCCGCATACGGAATCACAATTTCGCCCTTGTTCCCGCGGTCATGAACTTCGACCTTGGTACCAAGCGCACGCGATAGACGCGCTTCAAGATCGCGAACCGAAGTGCTCTTTTGCTTCTCGGCGATGGCTCCCTTGGCCTTTGCGCCGCCGCCTTTCACGAGCTGCTCGGTTGCGCGAACGCTCAGCCGACCGCGCACAACACGCTCGGCAAGCCCTTCGATTTTCGACGCGTCTTTCGTGCCGAGAAGCGCACGCGCATGCCCTTCGCTGAGCTCGCCCGTGATTACTTTGTTGCGAACGGTGGGTGGAAGCTTCAGCAAACGAAGCGTGTTGGTGATCGTCGTGCGATCTTTGCCGAGTCGTTCGGCAAGCTTCTCTTGGGTGTACCCGTGCTCGCGCACAAGGCGATCAAGCGACTCAGCGAGCTCAACGGGATTCAGATCTTCCCGCTGCACATTTTCAATGAGCGCAAGTTCAAATGCACCCGATGGTGTTACATCTTTGACGACGACAAGCGCTTCGAGGACCCCAGCCTTCTGCAAAGCGCGCCACCGCCGCTCGCCGGCGATGAGTTCAAACTTGTCGCTGCCACTTACGCGCCGAACGATGAGTGGCTCGAGCAGGCCATGCTCACGAATCGAGCTCGCGAGCTCATCGATTTTCTCAGCGTCGAAGTGTTGCCGAGGTTGGCCTTTTTGAGGCGCGATCTTTTCGATGGGACATGAAAATACGCTCTGGTTGCCATACGAGGGCGACGACGTGCTCGGCAATAGCGCCTCGAGGCCTCGCCCGAGGGCGCGTCGCTTCGGATCGCCAGTCGTCAAGACGCGTCCTGCGTAATGAGCTCACGCGCCAGCGATAGGTAACCTTGCGCGCCTTTTGATTGCACGTCGTAGAGGAGTGCAGGCTTGCCGTGCGAGGGCGCTTCCGACAAGCGAATGTTCCGCGGGATGATCGAGTCGAACACATGAAAGTGTCCGCGCACTTCGCTCGCAACTTGGTGCGCGAGGTTGTTGCGCGGATCGAACATCGTCAGCACGACGCCGCGCACGTCAATCGTCGGGTTGAGGCCCGCGCGAACGCGATCGATTGTCGCCATGAGGTGTGTGAGCCCTTCGAGCGCGTAGTACTCGCACTGAAGGGGAACGATGACTTCGCTTGCGGCAACGAGCGCGTTGAGGGTCAACAGGCCAAGCGAAGGAGGGCAGTCAAAGAGAATGTAATCGTTCTTGTTCTTCGACAAATAGGCGCTGATCGCATCGCGAAGGCGGACTGCGCGGTCGGTTGCATCGACGAGTTCGATCTCCGCAGCGACTAGATCTTGCGTCGCCGGCACGAGCGTCAGGTTGCGCACTTCGGTTGCGACACTCGCTTCTGCAAGCGTCGCCTGGCCGATCATCACGTCGTAAATCGTCTTACCGAATGCCCCTTTGCGAATGCCGAGGCCGCTCGTTGCGTTGCCTTGCGGATCAATGTCAATCAGCAGCGTTCGCTTCTCCGCGGCTGCGAGACTCGCGGCGAGATTCACCGCTGTGGTCGTTTTTCCGACGCCACCTTTTTGATTCACGACCGCAACAACGTGACAGGCCTTGGACGCACTCATCGAGCCCGAGACTTCTAACGGATCGGGGCGCGCGCTCCACGACGAATCGTGCTTGAAGAAATTCGTTGCACTTTTTTTCGTGATGCGCAACCCCCGTAGTACGTTGTCGGAAGATGTAGGACATTGTGAGTCTCTGGCGGCGAAACGAAGGTCAGGATGCGCAATCAAAGAGTCAACGAATCGTGGTGGATCGACGAAGCATCGGAAGCGCGCGATCGGATCCAACGCGAGCACTTTTGGAAGAGTGATCGTCCGCAATTGGACGCTCAGGTGATCGATTTTAGGGCTCGGAGAGCGGCGCTGCTAGCGCGCTAGCGAGTCCCATCAGCGGGGGTCAGCAAGACGTTGCGTGCACAGGGCGCGCAACGCGGGGTCGAGATTTGTGCAGGTTTCTGAAACGAGGACACAACATGGGTTTTCCCAAGAGCTATCGCAGCATCGAAGAGTTTGAACGTGAGGAACTACGGCCAGGGAACAAGGTCGGCTTCACGCTCGAAGATCTCGTGCAAGAAACAATGATGGGCCAAAGCGACCTTCTCTTCGACGACACCGTCGATGAGTATGACCCGGATCAAAAAGACGACGACAAATACTAAGTCGCTTCGTCAACGAACTTACCGACCGTCCCACGGTCATTTGGCGCGCGCGCCTAGGCCTCGGAGGTGCGGGCATTTCGTTGTGCGCTTGAGCCTCGTCAGTGCCAGCCGGCTTAGCGTGAGTCGCCGTCCAGAGGGGGCGTAATGGTTCCCTTTGCTTTGGGAACAAAGTGCTCTGCAATGAATCTGCCGATGCCCGGCAGGTACCACCCGATCGCGTAAAGGCTCGGATAGATCACGCGCGCCTGTTTCCTCCTCACAGCACGCAGCACGAGCTTGGCCAATACGTCGGCGTCTCCCACCGGAGCAAATCGTGTTGATGAGGATTCCTTTACTTGAGCAAAATTGCGATCCGCCATCGGCGTTTTGACCGGACCTGGATAGATCGTCGCTACGTGAACACCATCGCGAGACACTTCCATTCGGAGGCTCTCGGAGAAGTTGCCCAGGGCACCTTTGGTGGCTGTGTAGTGAGAAAAATACGGCGCCGGCTGAAACGCGGCGTTGCTTGCAACGTTTACAATGCACCCACTCTTTCTCGCGAGCATCGCCGGAAGCACGTGGTGAATTGCCGCAATCGGCGTGTGCACGTTGATCTGAAAAATCCGCCTCACGCGTTCCGTATCAACTTGAGCGGAGGGTTCAACGTACGACGTGCCGGCATTGTTGATAAGTACGTCTGCCGGACCGAAAGTCGTCTCAGCGCGAACGAGCCATCCGATCGGTTCTTCGGCGTTTGACAGGTCGGCAACAATCGCCTGCGACTCGCACCTGAGTTGCGCTCGAAGCTGGGCGAGCTCGACTTTTCGTCGCGCAACAAGTGAGAGGCGGTTGCCTGGCACGTCGAACGCCTTCGCAATCGCCAGACCGATCCCGCTCGAAGCGCCCGTGATGACGACATGCATCGTAGGACATTAGCTTGCGATGGGGACGCTGCCGTTACCCGTCAGGTAACAATCCGTTCGAATCCCTTCGACGACGCTTCTTGACGTCTTTCCACCGCACTGTAACTTCGCACCCCCTATGCAAGTCACCGTCCAACGCATTTCCTCAGTCATCATGGAGCTCGAAGTCGCCGTTCCGGCCGTTACCGTGAAAGCGGAGCTCGAAAAGGCCTACACTGACCTCGCCAAAAAGGCGCAGATCAAGGGCTTCCGCCAGGGCAAGGCGCCACGCAACATTCTGCAGAAGATGTTCGCGCCTCAGGTGCAGCGCGATGTCGTCAACCAACTTGTTAACGACACGTTGCCCAAGGCGCTCGAAGAAAAGTCGGTGACACCGATCAATCAACCACAGGTCGAGCCGATCAAGTTTGAGGCGAATTCCGATTTTCAATACAAGGCGCGTTTCGAAGTGCAGCCCGATGTCGAAAAGGTCGACTTCGAAGGGTTCGAGCTCTCACGCTCGACCAAGGTTGCCGACGAGAAGTCGGTCGAGGAACAGCTTTCTGGGTTGCAACAGAGGCTCACGGAGCTCAAGGCGCCCGATGCACCGCGCCCAGCGAAAACCGAAGACGTGCTCACGATCGACTTTACAGTTGAGGTCGAAGGAAAGATTCGCAAGGACGGCGAAGGCAAAGGCGTGCAGGTCGAGCTCGGTTCGTCCCAGCTTCTTCCAGAAGTAGACGCGGCGCTCGTGGGCAAGAGCATCGGCGACCAAGTATCCGTTGATGTTACATTTCCCGAGCAGCACCCCCAGAGCGAAATTCGTGGCAAGAAGGGCAAGCTCAACGTCACACTCACCGACGTGAAGCAAAAGTGTCTTCCACCTCTCGATGACGCCTTCGCAAAGAAGGTGGCAAATTTCGAAACGCTGATTGAGCTGCGCGCGGACATCCATACCAAGCTCGAGAAATCGATCAAGGAGCAGGCTGAGATCGCGCTCGCGGAACAGATCGTCTCGAGGCTCAACGAGCGCAATCCGATCGAAGTACCGCAGAGCTTGGTCGTGCAGCAGGCGAACTTGATGTTGCAAGAGATCGGTCAGCAGGCAACGCGCTCTAAGGCGCAATTCACGGAAGACCAAGTAAAGAACATTCAAGAGAACGTTCTCAAGGACGCAGAGCGCAAAGTTCGCGCGGGTCTCCTGATGGCGGCGATCGCCAAGCTCAACGGTTTCAAAGTGACCGAAGAAGACATCGAAAAGGGTCTTGTGGAGCTTGCTGAAGAAACCGGGAAGAACGTCGCGAAGTTGAAGGTTGAATACCGCGACCCAAATCGCCGTAACATCCTCATCGGCATGATTCTCGAAGACAAAATCTTGGACTTTATCGAGAGCAAGTCGATCATCACCGACGCGCCTGATGAAGCGGCCGTAGTCGCTGCCGAAGCAGGCGAAAGCGCCACACCGTCCGCGAGCAAAAAAGCCGCGAAATAAGCAACACGAACTACCGAGAGGTCATGATGTCCAGCAAGCGGCCCGAGAACCGAATCCAAGCCGTTCAGCTTCTTGAGCGCACCCGTGACTTCATTCCTTACCCAACGATCGTTGAGAGCACCCATCGAGGTGAGCGCAGCTGGGACATTTTCAGTCGCTTGCTCAAGGACCGCATCGTCTTTCTCGGTACCGAGATCAATGACGACGTCGCCAACATCATCACCGCGCAGTTTCTCTTTCTCGAGAGCGAAGATCCCGACAAAGAGATCATGCTGTACATCAACAGCCCTGGGGGTGTCGTCTACAGCGGCCTCCAAATTTACGACACGATGCAGTACGTGCGCGCGCCCGTGTCGACGACCTGTCTCGGTTTGGCCGCGTCGATGGCGTCCGTCATCCTCGCCGCAGGGGAGAAGGGCAAGCGGCGGGCATTACCCAACGCCCGCATCATGATCCACCAACCCCATGGTGGCGCACGTGGCCAAGCAACCGACATCGAGATTCAAGCGCGCGAAATTCGGTACCTCAAAGACAGGCTGACCGACATTCTTACGGGCGCGTCGGGCAAAGCTCGCGAGCAAGTGATGAAAGATCTCGATCGCGACTTCTACATGGGTGCCGGTGAAGCCAAGGAATACGGCATCCTCGACGAGGTACTTCCAGCTCGCAAGAAGGTGCACGAGGCGAAGAAGTAACGCCGCCCTGCTCGCGCTAGGGCCCGTTTCCCTTGTTTCTTCTTGCGGCTTCCTGTCGGAAAAGCACGGGCGTTTTGACGTGGTGTTGGAAATGCGCGTTAAACGGCTGCGCGCGACTTGCGGGTTTGCGGTCGCTGGCCTTAACCTCAACGAGTTGGCGCGCGTAACCCTTATGAGAGGCAGCCGTGGAACGTAGACGAGACGACAACCAAAACGGCAACCTCAGTTGCTCCTTCTGCGGCAAGTCGCAAAAAGAAGTCAAGAAGCTCATCGCGGGCCCGACGGTCTACATTTGCGACGAGTGCATTGGGCTCTGCAACGACATCATCGCTGAAGAAGTCGAAAAAGAAGAGCCGCAAACTGGCAGCAAGCCCGTACCAAAGCCGAGCGAGATCAAGACGATTCTCGACGAGTACGTCATTGGCCAGGATCGCGCCAAGAAGGTTCTCGCGGTTGCCGTGCACAACCACTACAAGCGCATTGAATCTCGCGTCGCACAAGAGGACGTCGAGCTCGCAAAATCGAACATCATGCTGCTCGGTCCGACCGGTAGCGGAAAAACGCTCCTCGCACAGACGCTTGCCCGCATCATTAGCGTGCCATTCGCGATAGCCGATGCGACCACGCTTACGGAAGCGGGCTACGTGGGTGAAGACGTCGAGAACATCATCGTTCAGCTTCTTCAGAACGCCGATCACGACGTCGAGCGCGCGCAACGTGGCATCGTCTACATCGACGAAATCGACAAAATTTCGCGCAAGAGCGACAACCCCTCGATTACGCGCGATGTGTCGGGCGAAGGCGTGCAGCAGGCTTTGCTGAAGATTATCGAAGGCACCGTTGCGAACGTTCCCCCAAAGGGAGGCCGCAAGCATCCGCAACAGGACTTTCTTCAAGTCGACACCACGAACATTCTCTTCATTTGTGGTGGTGCATTTGTCGGGCTCGATCAGATCGTCCAACGCCGCATCGGGACGAACACGCTCGGCTTCGGTGCAGAGATTCGGTCCAAGAAAGACTTTCGCCTCGGCGAGTTGTTCGAGCGCTTGCAGCCCGAAGACCTGCTGAAATTCGGGTTGATCCCTGAATTTATTGGGCGTCTGCCTGTTCTCGCGACGCTTCACGAGCTCAACGAAGAAGCGCTCATCGACATCCTAACGAAGCCGAAGAACGCGCTTGTGAAGCAGTTCCAGAAGCTCTTCGAGATGGATGGCGTAAAACTCAAGTTCACCAAGGGCGCATTGCAAGCCGTCGCGAAGGAAGCACTCCTTCGCAACTCCGGCGCGCGTGGGCTTCGCGCCATTCTCGAGGCATCGATGCTCGACATCATGTACGAGATTCCCGGCAAGGCTGGCATCAAGGAAGTCGTGATCAACGAAGACGTGATCACGAAGCACGATCCGCCGCTGATCGTTTATCAGAAGGAAGCTGAGCTCGCGTAAAGCTGCGCGGAAGGAATGAACCTTCCGTGAACGTCGTTGCCTAGCGGATCGGATTCAGGCGGCCGACCCGGCCGGCGCTCGATTCCTTGGTCAAGAGTCCTGTCAACGCTTCGGCAAGTGGGAACGCATGGTACGTTCCGCTGCCCCAATGTTGGTCGTCTCCCCCAACGCACATCTGCGAATTTCGCGCGCGATCGATTGGTTGCAATCGCGCGGCACGCTTGCGCGGTGCACGATTGTGGGCCCCTCATTAGCCGCTGCTGACGACGTGGTTCACCGCTGGGTCGAAGTGCACGACGTGGCGGTGTTTGGAGTCGAGCGTGCGTCGCTTGGCATCCTCGCCGCGCAGCTTGCTACACCTGCGCTTTCACGTGCTGGCATTGCAGCCGCGGGGCCACTCGTCACTCAAGCCGTGGTGGCTCGGGTGATCCATCAACTCGACGCAAGCGCGCTTGGGGCGCTTCACGCACTGGTCGACAAGCCCGGTCTGCCTGCCGCACTTGCGCGAACCTTGGGCGAGCTCCGATGCGAAGGGATAACGCGCGAGAAATTCGATCGAGCAAAGTTACAAAACAAGTTCGATCGCACTTACATCTCGTCGATCGCACTCTTGCTCGAACGTTACGAGGCGACGCTTGTCGAGCTCAAACTCGCCGATAGGGCCGAGGTCATGAGACTCGCGCTGCATGCTGTGACTGATCGTCCGCTCACAAACGTTGTCTTTACCAGCGCGTCTGTCAACGACGCAGCCGAGGCTCGTCTTGTGGCGGCGCTCGTCAACACAGCGCCAGCGTGGCTTGCGACGGTCGCGCCTTGGGAGTCTCGTGCGCGTTCGGTGTTCGAAAAGCTCACACGCAATATTGTTCACGAAGTTGACGATGCGCCTCTTGCAAAGTGGCAAGGCAGCATCTTCGAACCCCGCGCAAACGATGAAGGCACAAGCGTTCTCGGCAACCAAGTTGAAATTCTCTCCGCACCTGGCGAAAGTCGCGAAGCCGCCGAAATCGCACGTCGCGTGCTCGCGGCTGCAGAAACGGGAACGCCGTTCGATCGCATGGCTGTGCTCGTTCGTACCTGGTCCCATTTTCGGCCGCACCTGGTCGAGGCGTTTCGTCGTGCCAAGGTCCCAACGTTTTTCGCCGAGGGTGCGACGCTGCCCGATCCAGGCGGACGAGCGTTGCTTGCACTACTCGCGTGTGCATCCGAGGGACTCAGTGCGCGCGCATTTTCTGAATATCTTTCGCTCGGCCAAGTGCCCACGCGGGCGGCCTCAGGTGCGCCGCCGCTTGCCACGCACTCGACCGACCACTGGGTCATTCCCGATACCGAGTTTGCGACCGTCGCTCAAGAAGTTCCACAAGTTGACGATGTGCCAGACGATGAAACGTTGCCTGCACCTTGGCGCTGGGAAGAGTTGCTCGTCGATGCCGCGGTGATCGGTGGTATCGATCGTTGGCGAAGGCGGATCGCGGGGCTCAGAGCTTCGCTCAGGCTCGAGGCGACCCGACTCGAAGATGAAAATCCAGCGCGCGCGATGTCGGCCACAAGACGCTGCGAGCAGCTCGCCCATCTCGAAAAATTCGCGCTGCCTTTGCTTGAAACGCTCGCTGCATTGCCTAGCCAAGCGACTTGGGGTGTGTGGAACGAAGCGCTATCACATTTGGCCACGCGCGCCCTTCGGCACCCGGAGCGTGTTCTCGCGACGCTTGCCGAACTTGCGCCGATGGCCGAAGTCGGACCGGTTGGTCTCGACGAGGTTAAGACCGTCCTTCGAAAGCGACTTCTCGAGTTACAAATAGCACCGAAAGTACGTCGCGAAGGGCATCTTTATGTTGGCACGATCGATAGGTCTCGAGGGCTTTCGTTCGATCTCGTGTTCGTGCCAGGGCTCGCTGAGAAAATATTTCCCGAGAAAATCAGCCAAGACCCCATGCTCAGCGACGAACTGCGTCGCGCGCTCTCTTCGGGCATGGTGGTGAACGACGATCGTTCCGCAAAAGAACGCGCGCTACTCCGCGAAGGTGTTGGCGCATCGGTCAAGAAAGTTGTCGTTTCATATTCGCGTTTCGACGCCGAAAGTGCGCGCACGCGAACCCCATCGTTCTATGCACTCGAGGTGTTGGGCGCCACTAAATGTCGCCCTGTGGGTTACGAAGAGCTCGCGCAAGTCGCACAGGAAGCTGGGCAGACGCGGCTCGGATGGCCCGCGCCCAAGGACCCCAGTAACGCCATCGACGAAACGGAGCACGACCTCGCAACCCTTTCGAGAATCTTCGAGCTCTCGTCACGTGAATCGGCCGGCATGGCGTCGTATCTTCTCGGCGCCAACGAACACCTTGGTCGGGCCTTGCGCGCCCGCGCACGGCGGTGGAAGCCTCGTTTTTCCGGTGCAGACGGCTTTGTCGACCCGAGTTCATCTGCTCGTGCGGTGCTGGCGAAACACCAGCTCGATGCAAGAAGTTACTCGCCAACGGCCCTTCAAAACTACGCCTCCTGTCCCTATCGATTCTTCCTGCAAGCGATACACCGTTTTCAGGTTCGAGAAGAGCCTGCCGCGATCGAGGAGCTTGACCCGCTGCAGAGGGGGTCTCTCATTCATGACATCCATTTTGAGCTCCACAACGTCCTTCGCGAGCGCAGTTGGTTGCCGATCACGAAAAGCAACGTGGAAGGGGTGCGTAAGTTACTTGACGAAACGATCGAGCGCGTCGCGGCGCGGTATTATGACGAACTGTGTCCCGCGATCGAGCGCGTTTGGCTCGACGGCCTTCGGTGGATCAGCGCAGACATGCGTGAGTGGCTGCGGCTCGCGGCTGAGCCTTCTCCATGGGTGCCGACACACTTCGAGCTTTCGTTCGGTCTCGAGACGCAGGATGCACGTGATGCCGAGAGTCGCGACGGCGCCGTTTCACTCGATTGCGGCGTTCAGCTACGCGGCTCGATCGATCTGGTCGAGCGTCATCAAGAAACCGGTGAACTTCGGGCCTCAGACTACAAGACGGGCAAAGCTTGGGTCAAAGACGGCGTGATCATTGGTGGAGGCAAGACACTTCAACCCGTGTTCTACGCGCTCACGCTCGAACGGCTTTTCCCCGATGCTCGAGTGGTCGGCGGACGCCTGTACTACGCAACGTTCTCTGGTCGCTTTCAGAGCGTTCACGTTCCTCTCACCGAGGAGGCACGAGCCGCGGCGAACGCGGTTGCTCGCGCAGTGGACGGTGCTTTGAAGGAGGGTTTCCTTCCGGCATATCCCGAGCCGCGCGGCTGCGAACGTTGCGACTACGCGTTTGCTTGCGGTCCGTATGAGGAGATGCGCTCCCAGAGAAAGCGGCCCGAGCGTGTCAACGCGCTTCGCTTGATTAGGGAGATACCGTGAGTCTCGTTGATCAGGCCGCACGCGACGATATCGTCAATAATCTTGATGAAACGCTCATCGTTGAAGCCGCGGCAGGGACGGGCAAGACGACCGCGCTCGTCGGCAGGGTGCTCGCTCTTGTGCGTGCGGGCAAGGCAGAGATCGCCTCGATTGTTGCAGTGACGTTTACCGAGGCGGCGGCGGGCGAGCTCAAGTTGCGCATTCGCACCGAACTCGAGCGCGCTCGGATCGCTTCCCCACCACAAAGCGACGAAAACAGTCGCTTGCTTCGCGGCATCGCTCAGCTCGAGGAAGCGCGCATCGGGACGATTCACTCGTTTTGTGCAGACTTGCTTCGGCGGTTTCCGGTGGAGGCCCAAGTCGACCCGCAATTCGAGGTGTTGGGCGATGCGTCGCAGGTGTACGACGAGGTCTTCGCGCGCTGGTTCGAGCGACTGTTGCGTGAGCCAACACCCGCCGCGCTGCGCGTGTTGCGGAGGCCGGTGAAAGCTTGGGATCAGGGCAGCGCGCGTGAGATGATTCATCGCGCAGGAAGGTCTCTCATCGAGGAGCGCGATTTCGACGCCGCCTGGGAAGCGCCGGAGTGCGACAGAGCTGCGGTGCTCTCTCTGGTGGTGGACGATCTGCGCGCTTTTGGGGCGCTTGGCGCGCTAGCGGCTAACCCAGACGACTGGTTCGCGAAGGGCGTGATGCGCGTTGCCGAATGGGTCAACGAGCTTGACCTTCGCGAGCGCGCGCACGGTCGCGATTTCGACGCCCTCGAAGGCGAACTCCACTTGCTAACGCGCGAGCGCTTCTGGGAATGGAAGGGCAGGAACCTCGTCTACTTTGCTCCGGAAATTCGCCGTGAAACGGTCGTGGCGAAGCGCGAGTCGTTGCGCGTCAGGATAAATGCCGCGCTTGAACAATGTGACGCGACCCTTGCACCCGCGCTCCGTGAAGAGTTGCGTCCTCTCGTTCTTGCGTACGAGGAAGCCAAGGAACGTCGCGGCGCGCTCGATTTTCTGGACCTTCTTCTTTCGGCAAAGAGGCTGCTCGCACAGAGCGATCGCGTGCGAGAGCGCCTGCGCACTGAGGTGAGCCACGTTCTCATTGACGAGTTTCAAGATACTGATCCCGCGCAGGCCGACATCTTGCTCGTGCTCGCGGAAGGTGCATCGGTAGGAGTTACCACGCCTGGCAAACTCTTCATCGTTGGCGATCCAAAACAGTCGATCTACCGATTTCGACGCGCCGACGTACGCCTCTACCACAGCATTAAGGAGCGACTTGTTGCCGAAGGAGCCCGCGTCCTGCATCTGCAGACCAATTTCCGATCGTCGCCCGCGATCATCGCCGCTGTGAACGCAACCTTCGAGCGCCTGATGGTGCGCGACCTTGCTGGGCACCAGGCAGAGTACGTTCCTCTCTCGGCGGCGCGGAAGGCTTCGCGTGAGAGACCGAGCCTGGTGGCTCTTCCGGTGCCCATGCCCTACGGCGAATTGCCGGCGGATGCTCGATGGGCGCCAAAGATGACCAAGGAGGCGATCAAGAAGAGCTACGCAGATGCGGTCGCGGCTTACGTAGACTGGCTCGTCAACGAGAGCGGCTGGACGATCGAGGGGCGCGACGGCGAGCGGGCTCCGATAACCCCCGGACACATTTGTCTTCTTTTCAAGCGTATGTCGTCGGGCGGTCAGGACATCACGCGTGACTACGTGCGGGCGCTAGAGGCACGGAGGATTCCCCACGTGCTTCTTGGCGGGCGCTCGTTCTTTCTACGCGAGGAAGTGGGCGCGTTGCTGAACGCTCTTGTTGCCATTGAGTGGCCGGACGACGAGCTGACGGTCTACGCGACATTGCGAGGTCCTTTTTTTGCGTTTGCCGACGATGCGCTTTTAGTTGCGCGCGATGCATGGAAGGGTCTGCATCCGACGAAAGTTGCCGATGTTGACGAAGCGGACGAGAGCGCGCCGATCGCGCGTGCCTTGATGATCTTGCGAGCGCTTCACCGTGGACGCAACAGGCGTCCGATTGCCGATACGGTAAGCACCTTTCTTGAAGCCGTGCGCGCGCACGCATCCGTTGCGATCTGGCCTACGGGCGAGCAAGCACTCGGCAACTTGTTGCGTGTGCTCGATATTGCGCGCCGATTCGAGCGCTCGGGCACCATTTCATTTCGCTCGTTCGTCGAACGTATGCTGCGCGATCAGGAGCGTGGCGTCGTCGGCGATGCGACGGTGGTCGAAGACACGTCGGAAGGTGTGCGCATGATGACTGCGCACAAGGCCAAGGGTCTGGAATTTCCCGTGGTGATTCTCGCCGACCCGACGGCAAACGCAACCCATCGTGAGCCCTCGCGTTACGTGGATAGTGCACGTAATGTGTGCGCGTTTTCGTTGGCGGGTTGCCTCCCATACGAGCTCCGCGTCAACTCGGAAGACGTCCTCCGTGCCGATGCCGCAGAAGCGCACCGCCTTCTTTACGTCGCAGCAACGCGAGCCCGCGACTTGCTCGTCGTACCTGGCCTGGCCGAGTCTTACGACGCAGGTTTGCTCGGTTGGGTCGAGCCGTTGGCGTGCGCGCTAGCCCCAGAGTCCGCCGACCGACTTTCCGGAAGGCCTTGTCCGGGCGTCCCCTCGTCTGCTTCAAGAGGCGTTGTCGATCGCCCCAACGCGGTACGCGCCTCCGATCCGATCGTGAGCCCAGGTCTTCACCGCAAGGAAAATTTTGGTGTCGCCTGGTGGGACACCCACGCGCTCAAGCTTGGCGTCGAAAGCGATCACATCTTGCGACAAGAATCGATGTTGGTTTCGGCAGAGTCCGGCGCGACGACGTCCAGCGCTCACGTCGAATGGGCACATCGCCGCGCTTCGGCGCTCGCTCGAGGGTCGGTGCCGTCACGATCCGTATCGACGGTGACCGCACTCTCTAAGACCAACGGCTCAGCGGCGGGAATAACTGGGGTGCTTTCGGAATATGTAACTAGAGATGTGCAATTTGAAGACGTACGCGGACCTCGGTTCGGCACGCTTGTGCACGAAGTGCTCGCCCGCATTCCGCTCAATGCGGAACCTGATGCGATTGGGCGACACGTTGAGTGGGTCTCGCGCATGGTGGGAGCCGCCGTCGATGAGCGCGAGGCAGCGGTATCCGTGGTGACGCGAGCGCTGGCTCATCCGCTTCTCGATCGCGCCCGTGAGGCGAAGAACGTGCTGCGAGAGGTTGGCGTTGCGATGAAGCTCGAAGGGGCTGGCATCGTCGAGGGAGTGGTCGATCTCGCCTTCGAAGAGCCGAACGGCTGGACGGTAATCGACTTCAAAACCGGCGGTGCAGACGCCGACCTGCGTGCCGCCTACGAGGCTCAAGTTGCGCTCTACGCACGGGCCATCGCGAAAGCCACGGCCGGTGGTTCCGATGTTGGAGGCGCCGAAAATGTACGCGGCGTGTTACTTTTTCTCTAACGCGATCGCAGCGCGGGTTGCATCGCGTCCATCACGAGGCTGGGCCTTTGCCACGGTGCGCACTTCGCTTTGCGCGCCCGAGTCCGGTGTCGTCGAGGCAAGCTCCTGGAGCGCTCGCGTGATCTCGCGCATGCGATCCGCGCTTTGCCCGATCTCTTGCAAGACTTCTCGCATCAGCGCGACCTGGTTTGCAGGCATCCCTGAAAAGTCACCCACGATGTCGTGCAGGAACTCGACGTTGGTCGCAATCGCTGTCAGCGGGTTGCCGAGGTCATGGAGAAGTCGCGGCAACCGCGCGAGCGGACTCGGAGCGTTCACGAACGATTGTGGCTCATCCGCAAGCGCGCACTGCCTCGCGTTTGCGCTGCCGTGTTCCGGTGCGTTTCCATGTTCCACTAAGAGAATAGTATGATGCCGCTTAACGGCGCGTCCAGTCTGTGCGGCTGAGCCGCCGTCTCAGTTGAGGCCCAAACGCAACTCGTGTTGATCAGTTTCGGAGCATGTCTGCGAACGAGGTTGGCAATGCTGCAATCGGCGCGACGACGCCGCGAGCCCCCAAAGAGAGCGTCCGAAATGACGTTTCATTAAGCTGGGTGCTGCTCGCCGCCCCGCCCGTTACGAGGTCAAGCGACAGCAAAAGCTCGCTTGCGGAAGGCAGGCGGTCCGAAGGATCGCGAATCAACGTTGCGTGGACGAGCCGCGCAAGATCGGGCGTGATCCAAGGTGCGACCGACTGGATTGTGGGGACCTTGCTTCCGGTAATTTGCAGCACTAGCGCCACGAACGAGCCGGCCTGGGTGAAGGCAGGCTTACCTGCGAGCATGTGGTACAGCGTCATGCCGAGGCTCCAGATGTCCGCGCGCGCTTCGACGTGTTTGGCGTTCGAGGCTTGCTCTGGAGCGACGTACGCCGCGGTGCCCATAAAAGCTCCGCTGCGCGTGAGCGCGTCGAGCGACGTTTGATCCTTCGCTAGGCCGAAGTCGGTAATCAGGACATCGACGCGCGCGCCGTCCCCGCGACGTAAGAACAGATTCGATGGCTTGAGATCGCGGTGAATGACGCCCGCTGCATGAGCGGCGTCCAACCCTTTTGCAGCTTGGTATGCGACGGCAACTGCAACCTCAGGCGCAAGCGGTGCTTCGCGTTGTAGGCATTCTCCGAGGTCGGTTCCTTCGAGGAGAGGCATCGCAAGAAAGGGCTCGCCGCTTACAGCATCCAAACCGTGGTCAAGCACCGATACCAGATGGGGATGATCCAGGCGGGCACAAATTTCAGCCTCTCGCGCGAATCGGGCACGCCTCTCATCCGCGTTATTTTTGGCCAAAGACAGCACTTTGAGCGCCACGCGGACACCGTCGTCGCGCTCAACTTCGTACACCGATCCCATCGCTCCTTTGCCAAGAAGCCGCACGATGCGATAACGCTCGCCAATCATGGTGGTCATCAGGCGCACCCTTCTAACACACCGAACCCTCAAGTCCCTTCTCTTGGGGGCTGCACTCCTGTGTGCCCTGGGCTGCGGAAGGTCGCGCCCCATCGACGCATCGACCGATGCACCGACCGACGTCGTCTTGAGCGCAAAGGACGTTGGATCGACAAAGGATGCGGGGTCTCCCTCGGACGCTCTCGCGTCCGTCGACGCCGATGCCGGCGAAACGAGCACGTCGGTTTTGTCAACGCTCGCGCTTCAGAGCTTCATTTATGCGCAACCCGCCCCCGACGCCGCCAAGATCGGTTATCTGCGCGTCGGAGCAACGTTGGTGCGGTCGGCGGAGAGAGCTTCTGGCGTTGGGTGCGTGGGCGGCTGGTACGCCGTTGAGCCTCGTGGCTTCGTGTGCGTGGGGCGGGAAGGGGTGACGCTCGATATGCAGGAGCAGGCCGTCGCCATCGCTCAAAGTGGCCCGCCCAAACGCAATGAGCCGCTGCCCTACACGTACGGAACGTCGTGGGGTGCGCCGTTTTACGTCCGGTTGCCGACCCACGAAGACATTCGTAACGTGGAAGGTAACGTATCGGCGAAGACCGAGTCGCTCGCGCGTCTGCGTCGCAAACTCTCTGAACGAAAGCGTTGGCCCGAGCCGCCGCTTCCGAACATCGGCCCACCGCCGGTTCTCGCGAACGGGGGCATGATCGAGAACCTGGCCGGCCTCAAACTGGGCACACACGCGCTTGTGGGCGCGAGGTCGTGGCCCGGCATGCGCGTCTCCTTTCTCAGTAGCTTCGCGCACGAAGAGCGAGCGTACTTCATCACGACAGAGCACATGATCGTGCCGGTCGATCGCATGCGCGTCGCCAAGCTCGCAGAGTTTCACGGCATCGAACTGTCCGAAGGCGGAAAAGAAGGCGCTCATCTCCCGATCGTGTGGCCAGCGTGGAAGCCAGCACGGCTTTGGCAGCTGAGCGGTACGGGGAAGCATGGCGGTGCACACATCACCGAGCACGAGCTCGTCGTGCAAGAAGCCGCTCCGGTGGCCGAAAACGAAATTGTACTTGGTAACGAGAAGTATTACGAATTGCTG
>JAHFDY010000085.1 GCA_023248735.1 Myxococcales bacterium | reverse complement strand
CGTAGAGCAGGACGAATCCCGCTTCGGGCGCATCTCGAGCGACTGCCGGGCCGTCGACGGTTGAAAGCGTCGCGGTCGCCTCAGGACCAAGGTGGCTCATCGAGGTCGAGCGTATCAAGTGGCGAGTCAAAGCCCAAAGCGCGATCGCGGGATCTTGCATTCGACACATATGGCGCCAAGGACGTCGTCTACTTGACTCGCCAGCGCTTCGAGATTGCCATCGTTTTGAATCACGTAGTCAGCGCTCTTTACTTTTTCCGCGCTGGCCATTTGGGCCGCTAGTCGAGCCTCCGCTTCAGGCGCTGTCGACCGGTCACGGCTCATGAGGCGCTCGATCTGGACCTCTCTTGAGCAGGCAACGACGATCAGAGGACGAAACATGTCCGCGACGCCGTTCTCGATGAGCAGCGCGGCCTCCCACACTCCGAGCACTTCGCCGTTCGCGTCGAGTTCTGCAATGCGCTCGGCCGCGCGTGCCCAGATGCGCTTGTGCGTGATTGCGTTGAGCTTTCGCCTCTGCTCTTCGTCCCCGAAAACTACTGCGCCAAGCGCCGCCCGGTTGAGCGTGCCATCGCTCGCGACTATCCCGTCACCGAATGCGTCGCGCAGCTCATCGAGGGCAGGCGAGCCTGGTAGGACGATCTCACGAGCGATCACGTCGGCATCGAGCACAGGCACGCCCCGCGATCGAAGATGTGTCGCAACTGCGCTCTTCCCGCAAGCAATTGAACCGGTAAGACCAATGACTCTCATTGTGTAACTTCCCAGTGTACGCAAAGATGCAGGCAGTCATGTCACGCGTTTCTCGCCGCGGGGTTCTACGCGGAATTGGAGTTGGAATCCTCGCTCTCGGAGGAGTCGCGGCGTTGGTGCGCACCTCCGGCTACGAGTTGCCGGCCCATCGCCGTGGCAAGCTCCGCGTGCTTGATGCCGCGCAGTTCACAATTCTGACGGCGATTGCGTCGCGTGTCTGTGCCGCGGATGCATCCGACGCTCCGTCGATCGAGGAGACCGACGTCGTGGGCTTCGTCGATTCCTTTGCCGTGTCGATGCCTGAGAAAATGAAGCGTGACCTCTTGCTCTTTCTTAGCGTCATCGAGCATGTAGGTCCGCTTTTTGCGAAGCACGTGGATCGCTTCACGTCCCTCGGCTTGAGCAGTCAAGATGCCGTACTTTCAGCTCTTGAGGCGAACGACGAAGGTTTGCTACGAGGTGGCTTCGCTGGGCTCAAGGCCTTGCTGTTTATGGGTTACTACCGCGATCCAAGGACATGGCCATTGCTTCAGTACGACGGGCCCACCATCAGCCAAGTGGGCTCACCATGAGCATTCGAAGCGGGAGTGAACTAAGAGGTCAAGTAAATTTACAATGCGACGCCGTCGTCGTTGGGACCGGAGCGGGCGGTTCGATCGCTGCACGCGAGCTTGCCCGCGCAGGCGCCAAGGTGATCGCAGTCGAGGAAGGTGCGTATTGCACGTCCGCCGACTTCAATCAGCGTGAAGAGCAGATGTTGCCGATGCTGTTCCAAGATCGCGGAGGCCGCACGACCGACGATCTCGCGATTCGGGTTCTCCAGGGCCGTGGTGTTGGGGGCAGCACCGTCCACAATACGAATCTCTGCAAGCGCACGCCAGACGCCATTCTCGATCTTTGGCACGATCGCTATCACGTTACGGGCATGCGAGCCGTAGAGCTCGCGCCAGCGTTCGAGACAATCGAGCGCGATCTAAGCGTCGCCGAAATCCCTATCGCGATGCGCAACCGTAACAACGATATCTTGCGCATAGGAGCTGAGGCGCTCGGATGGCGTGGAGGACAACTCAAGCACAACCGCGTTGGCTGTCAGGGAAGCGGCTTCTGCGAGCTCGGGTGCGTCTACAACGCGAAGCAAAACGCGCTCAAGGTCGTGATTCCTCAAGCGGTCCTCGCGGGCGCTGACGTTCTCTCCGACGTACGAGCGGTCAAGGTGCTTCACAATGCCAACCGCGTACGCGGCTTGCGTGCGGAAGCGATCGATCGCGAGGGCCGCATCGTTGCGGAGATCACCATCGACGCGCCGGTGGTCGTCCTATCGGCGAGCGCGGTCGGATCTGCGGCGCTCGCGCGTGCGAGCAACGTGCCCGACAAATATGAACTAGTGGGCAAGCGACTGCGCATGCATCCGGGCGGCGTGGTCGCAGGTCGTTTCAAAGACGAAGTGTGCGGCGATAAAGGTATTCCGCAAAGTTACGAATGTACCGAGCACCTTTCGTTTGAAGAAGGGAGCGACAGACGCGTTTGGATCACGACGGCCTTTGCGCATCCGATCGGTACGGCATCGGTGCTTCCCGGTTTCGGCGCGAAGCACATGAGCATGATGCGCAGCTATCGACACTTCTCGGTGCTAACGGCGATGCTTCACGACGAGTCGATGGGCGAAGTGTACCTCGGGTCCGAAGGACGTCCGGCTCTTCGTTACGAGATGAATCGGTCCGATCGCTTGCAGTTGCAAAAGGGACTTCGTGCGTGTGCAGAGCTGCTCTTTGCGGCCGGCGCCGAAGAGGTCGTGATTCCTGCAACGCCACAAGTCATCGTCAAGTCACGCCGCGATCTCGACCGGATCGATTGGTCCTTTGGCAAGCCGCATTCCGTACCGCTGACGGCTGTCCATCCCATGGGTACGATGCCGATGGGTGACGATCCTCGCTCGAGCGTGGTGAATTCGCAGGGCGAGCATCACCAGCTGCGCGGCCTCTTTGTCGCCGATGGATCACTTTTTCCGACGAGCATCGGCGGTCCACCACAGATCTCGATTTACGCTTTCGCCCAGCACCTTTCGCCGCACATCATTGCGCGCGCAAGGCACTAACGGAAAAAGCGCCTGCGCAGACGTTCGGCGCGGCAGGCTACGGTGCGAATATGCAAGAAGGGGCACCGCTTTCGCGACACCCCTTCGTTACGTCTGCTTATGTAGACGTCTTTACTTGCCGGCGTCGCCAGCATCGCCCGCGTCGGTTCCTGCGTCCCCAGCACACGGGTCAGGTTCGGTCGCTGCAGGGGCGGCAACCCGCTTTGGTGCGCCAATCTCGGTTGCTTCAAACGCGAGTCCGACGGAGATAGCGTCGCAATCCGCGCCAGCGGCGTTCGTTCCGCCCACCATCATGTCGGCGGCCTGACGAATTTGGTCCGCGATTGAGTCGAACGTTGAACCCGTGCAAAGGCTCTTTGAGAAACGTCCACCGAGCTGCCGCAACCCGTCGATCAGTTTGGCGGCGTTGATGACGCCTGCGATGCGACCGTTCGTTGCGGAGGTACCCTTGATGTCCATCGTGATGATGGCTTGCTCGATGTCGAGCGCGAGATCCGTACCGCCGAACGAGAGGCTGACCGAGACCTTCGTCGGAGAACCACTAACGAACGTTCCTTTGACGGCGTATGCCTCTGACAGCACGATTTTTGCGCTGTCGACGTTCGTCGGATCCGTTAGCAAGCTTGGCGTTACGGGCCAGTCGTCCGCAGTCGTCCACGTTGGCTTCACGGTGTCGGAGAACTTTCCGCCCGCGTAGAGCTTCGCACTGACGCCGGTGCCGGTAAAAGCGCTATCGCTTGGTGTCCACCCCTTGGTGACGACCATGATGGTAAATTTGCCGTCCTCGAGCGCCGCGTTCACTTCCGTCTGCGCTGACGATCGAAGGTTCGACACAATTGGCATGACGTTGCGACCGAACGAGTTGTCCACGCCGTTATCGCCGTCTTCTTGGTTCGTCTTTGGTGCGCCAGCTGCGGGCTTACAGACGTCTGTGGAGTCCTTTGTCGACTTCTTGTTATCGAGATCGAAGCCGTACTTCTTCCACGTCGAGTTGTCGCCGAGGTACAGCTTTCGGAGGGCATAGTTATGCACCTCTGTGCCGGTCACGGTCGGGCCGCTTGGACGCTCAGGCCAATGCGCCGTGGAGCTCGACGCACCCGCGTCTGCGGTGCCAGTGTTTGAGCTGCAGGCCTGCATGAGGCCAATCGTGACTGCGGATGTTGCGAAGAGTATGGCGATGCCGACGCGTGGCAGGTTCATCAGTCGAGTCTCCTTAGTTCGCACGCCCGAGTGACGCGCAGGATGCGCAGAAACGCTGCGAGCACCACGTAGTTTATGCGTGACCGACGATAGTGAGCAAGCGCTCATCTCTTACAAGGACATTCATTGGCGTCTAAACAGGATGCGCCAATCGTGAGTGCGGCCGCGTAAGCTTATGCGCGGAAGTTGCCCGGGCACGGGCGATCTCTCGGGAAATCCACGCCCGGCAATGATACCGAAGGGCACATGGCGGCCGAGTTCGTTCACCTGCACGTCCACTCTCAGTACTCCATGCTCGATAGCGCGCTGAAGGTAAAAGACCTCGTCAAGCGCGTCGCTACGATGGAGATGAAAGCTGTCGCCCTCACCGATCACACCAATATGTTCGGCGCGGTTACATTTTACAAGGCCGCAAAAGACGCTGGCGTGCAGCCAATTCTTGGTAGCGAAGTCGAGATCGCTACGAGTGGACACGGCCACCATCTTCCACTGCTCGCAACGAGCGCGACAGGGTATCAGAATCTTGCGTGGCTTGTTTCACAAGGTCACGTTCGGCCGGATTCCGCTGGGGGAGGCGCCGCATGTATCGCCCTCGACACCCTCTCTGGACGAACCGAAGGTCTCGTTGCGCTGACGGGATGCATGGGTGGCGTCGTCGCACAGCGCATTCTCGAGTCGGGCGAAGAAGCGGGCCAGCGGATGATCGAGTCCCTCCTCGCGCACTTTTCAAAAGAGAACCTCTACGTGGAACTTCAGGACCACGGTCTTCCTGAGCAACCGATCCTCAATGGCATTTTGGTCGACCTTGCGCGGAGGATGGACCTCAAACTCGTCGCAACGAACGACGTGCACTTTGGCTCGAGGGAGGATGCAGAAGCGCAGCTCTATCTCTCGTGCATCAAGAGTGGTCGCTCCTACGAAGAGGCCAAAGCACGTCACCATGGCTCGGAGGAGATGTACCTGAAGAGCGCCGAGCAGATGATCAACTTGTTTGCCGATCACCCTGGTGCCATCAAGAGCACGCTCGAGATCGCTGAGCGCGCCAAGGTGAAGCTGAATCTCGGCGTTCCGATGTTGCCGACATTTCCTGTTCCTTCTGGCTTTGATGCGAACAGCTACTTTCGGCACGTCACCGCGCAAGGACTCGAACTGCGTCTCAGCGAGTTCACGGCAACTGGTAAGATAGTTGACCAATCAAGCTACCGTTCCCGCTTGCAGATCGAGCTCGACGTCATCTGCAACATGAACTTCGCGGGTTACTTCCTCATCGTTTGGGACTTCATTCGGTACGCAAAGGAACAGGGAATTCCGGTTGGACCGGGGCGTGGATCGGGTGCGGGGTCGATTGTGGCTTACTCACTTCGCATCACCGATCTCGATCCGATTCCTTACAACCTTCTGTTTGAGCGTTTCCTTAATCCGGAGCGCGTATCGATGCCGGACTTCGACATCGACTTTTGTATGGATCGCCGCGACGAAGTCATCGCCTACGTGCAGCGCCTCTATGGGACAGACTCCGTCGGACAAATCGCTACGTTCGCGGAGCTCAAGCCCAAGAGCACCGTCAAGGACGTTGCCCGTTGCCTCGGCATCACGCCCACGGACGCACAGCTGATTGCGAATCTCATTCCGCGAAAGACACCGGCAGAGACCTACACCATTGCCGAAAGTCTCGAGATCGAGCCGCGGCTCAAGGCGAAGTACGACACCGAGCCGATGATCAAACAGCTGCTTGATCAGGCACAAAAGCTCGAAGGTCTAACGCGACACGCAGGCAAGCACGCCGCCGGAATCGTGATCAGCGATGGTCCCCTCTGGGACCACGTGCCCGTCTTCCGCGACGACAAGACCGGCGCCTACGTCACTCAATATTACAAGGAAGACGTCGAGCAAGCGGGTCTCGTGAAGTTCGACTTCCTTGGCCTGAAGACCCTTACCGTTCTCGATATCGCTCAGCGCATCATCAACGCGCGCCCTGACTTTCAGCGAGAAGGTAAGACGCTTGACCTATCGAAGATCGCACTCGACGACAAGGCGACGTACGCGCTGCTTGGGTCGGGCGAAACGAAGGGTGTCTTTCAGCTCGAATCGAGCGGCATGCAGCAGCTCTTCAAGGATCTGCGCGCCGATTGCTTCGAAGACATCGTTGCGGCGGTTGCGCTTTATCGCCCCGGCCCGCTTGGGACCGGCATGGTCGCCGATTTCGTTAATCGCAAACACGGCAAAGCGCCGATCGGATCGATGCATCCGCGCGTCGATGAGTTGCTCGCACCGACGTACGGCGTCATCGTTTACCAAGAGCAAGTGATGCAGATTGCGCAAGCTCTCGCCGGCTATACGCTCGGCGGTGCAGACCTCTTGCGACGTGCGATGGGTAAGAAAAAGCCCGAAGAGATGGCCAAGCAAAAGAGCATCTTCGTCGACGGATCGATCGACCAAGGTGTGGCGTCTGCGGACGCCGAGCGCATCTTTGGGCTTCTCGAGTACTTTGCGGGCTACGGCTTCAACAAGAGTCACTCGGCCGCCTACGCGCTCATCACCTACCAGACCGCATACCTAAAGGCGCACTACCCGGTCGAACTGCTCTGCGGCATTCTGACGAGCGACAAGGATCGCATCGAGAAGATCGTTCGCACCATCGCCGACGCCAGGTCGATGGGCATTACCGTATTGCCACCGGACGCCAATGAAAGCGATACGGATTTCAAGGTTGTCTACACTCACCCAAACGGCGATCGAAAGTTCACGCGAGCGGAGCGCGTTAAGGATGTCTGTGGACCGCAAATTCGGTTCGGGCTCGGCGCCGTGCGCGGACTCGGCGGAGCGGCACTCGAGACTCTCTTCGAGACACGTCAAGTTGGTGGACCATTTGCCGACCTGTTCGATTTCGCTGCCCGCGTTGACGCAAAGAAGGTCAATCGTAGCGTTTTCGAGGCTTTGATTCAGTGCGGTGCGTTCGACACGATGTTGGCGACCAAGGGCGTTTCGCGCGCACAAGCGTTCGGATCGATCGATCTTGCGCTCGAACGTGCACGCTCTGCAAGTCGCGATCGCGAGGTGGGGCAGACGAATCTATTTGGGCTGCTCGAGCCCAAGGCGGCCGCCCAAGCTACAACGGGCGCAACGCAGTACGCGGCGAGCGAAGCATGGGATCGCGGTGAGCTCTTGCGTCGAGAGAAATCGTCGCTTGGCTTTTACGTTTCGGGGAATCCGCTTGACCGATACCTCCGCGGAGAAAATGCGCTCGGGAAGCTGCAAGCGGTTCCCACTTCCGATCTTGCGGCGATGGACGATTGGGCGCCAGCGCGCCTCGTCGGCATGGCGGAGGGATATCGAGAACGCATTTTTAGGGACGGCGGCGGCAAGGTAGCGTTCTTTGAACTTGAGGATCTCAGCGGTCGCGTGAACGTCAAGTTGCGCGGCAAGGATATTGATCAGTGGGCGCCACTTCTCGCGATGGGGCATCCTATTCTCGTTTCTGGGAAGGTGAGTTTTCCGCGCCGCGAGGAGGGCGAAGAGGAAGAAGAAGGTCCGCGCGAGCCGACATTGTTGCTCAACGAGGTGCGACTCCTCGCCGACGTGGTCCGGATGGACACGCGGGCGATTCTCGTTCGGATCAATGCGCAAAACGTGAAGCCTGGAGACCTTGGCCGCCTCAAGTCAGCATTTTTGGCCTCGCCAGGCAGTTGCCCAGTGTCGCTGCAAGTTCACTTACTTGACGGTGCAGAAGCGTCGCTCACACTTCCAAAGGAACTTCGCGTGGAGGTGTCCGACGCGCTACTCGCTGGCATCGAGCGCATTTTCGGGGAGCAGGTAGCGGAGTTGAGGTGACGTTAGAAGACGCAGTCGATGCTCGCCGCGTCAGCGAAGCAATGACGCGGTACCGCACGTTGAGGGCTACGTGGACTTGTCAATCGCCCGCTCTACCGCCTCGCGATCTTCCTCGTGCTTCACAATTGCTGAAAGGGTCGCTTTGTAAATCTCGGGCGAGAGTGCGTTGCCGCTAAGCGCGATTATCGCGCGCGCCCAATCGATCGTTTCACTAATTGAGGGCGACTGTCGAAGGTCAAGTTGCCTCACGGTCGCCGCCAACTCCGCAAGACTCGATGCGAGGGCTTCTCCGCATTCTGGCACCATGCGGGCAATGATGGCTTGTTCGTGCGAAGGCTTTGGATAGTCAATGTACAGGTAGAGACATCGCCTTCGAAGTGCGTCTGAAAGTTCACGCGCACCATTCGAAGTGAGCACGATCAGCGGTGAATGCTTGGCCCTGATCGTGCCCAGTTCGGGAATTGTGACTTGACGCTCCGCAAGGAACTCGAGAATGAATGCCTCGAACTCGGGGTCGCTTCGATCCACTTCGTCGATCAAGAGGACGTGCGCGCGATCGCTCTGAAGCGTTCTCAATATCGGGCGGGCAAGTAGAAACTGCGCACCGTAAAGCACGTTTGCCTCTGCGCCGAGGCGTTCGACGGCCTCGCCAATCGAGGAGACGCCGCGCAACTGCTCGCCAACCGTATCGCGCAGCAGTTGCGTGTAGAGAATCTGCTTGCCGTAGTCCCACTCGTAGAGCGCACGTGCCTCGTCGAGACCCTCGTAACACTGTATGCGCTCAAGCGGTCGACCGAGACCTTCGGCTAGTGCGAGCGCCAGATGGGTCTTTCCGACGCCTGGGGGTCCCTCAACGAGCAGTGGACGATCGAGCGAGAGCGCGAGGCTGCAGGTGAGGGCGATCACGTCATCCGCAAGGTACCCACCTGATTCCAGCGCTTGACCAACCAACTCAGGCGTCATTGTTTCCAAGACGTATCACAGGCTTTGGCTCCTCGTCTTGAAGGGCGAGATTTCGGTATGCGATGTCAGCGCCTATCAAACGGCTCGGCTCGCACCAAGGTTCGAGCGTGGAAGGGACGCGATCAAGGATCTGATCAAGCTCGGTATCGAGAAGCCAGTTGTGCGGGCATACACTCTCGAGCTCTCGTTCGTCACGTTTGAGCCCTGCGCGCTCAGTCTCGACGACGCTTGGAGTGTGACTCGCGCAAAGCCCAGAGCCACTCCGTCACCGCCTCCATCGGTGCACCGTTTGCATGCGATGGAAACTGTGGTGGCGAGAGGTGAACGCGGTAGTGAGCGAAAGGAACGGGCAGGTAACCACGGTGTGTCCTGCTCCCGATCGCGATCGCGGGGGACGCTTCTATGTGAAACGCTACGATGCAACCCCTTGCGTTCTTGGCCAGATCCCACGCAGTAGGACGCGCTCGAAACCACGGCCTGCCGTAGTCCGCGGCGATGAGAAGCCCTCCTGTCCGACGAAACCCTTCCTCCAGCACGCGCAGTTTGGTCTTACGATCATCGGTGCTCTTCATTGTGAGCATCGTCGCACCCATGCCCGCACCTGCCTCCGCAATGAGCTGGCCCGCGAACGTGTCGTTGGTCACGTAGGTCACGTCGGCCGTTGCGCCGCGTCGCCTTCGCGCGTCCGTTAGGTATGGCAACAGAACAAGAGGGGCGTTCAAGAATTCGTCGTGCCATCCGACAAGCACTGTCGGTATGCCGTCCCAAAGGGTTGTCGGAAGGGAGTCGCCGCCTTGCCCTATTGAAATGCGCGACGTACGTACGAGCGACTCAGCATATCTAACGAGACCCCGCGCGCAGAGTCGCCTCGCAACGGCGGGAAGTGTGGAAGGGAAGGACACCAACGCGAGGATAGTCGCTCAAAGAGCGCTTCGCGATGTGGATGTCCGCCGGAAGGTAACGGCCCAACGAGAAGAAGTGCGTGTCGAATCCCACGAGGAAGTCTGAGTTCGACGTGCTCGAGTGTCGGGCCCAACAAGACTGCGGCGCTGGTCACTCCTGCAATATCGGCTTGGGCGGAACGTGGTGTTCGGGTCGAGCGGGCGACGCTCCGTACACCATGACGTGCGAACGCGACGAGCAGTGCGCAGCCTTCGATCGTGTCTTTCCACTTGCGAAGGCGCGGCGCTGTGTGAGTTACGGGATCGACGACCTCAAGGGATGTTTGGGGCAGTAGCGGGCACCGACATCGGCAAGGTGGACTGCATCGACACCCCTTCGCTCGTCAACATTTGAAACGACTTTCCGGGATTGGCCGGCGCAAGCTCGAGACGCACTAAAACGTCGGTGTCGCGGCGCAAGTCTGGACCACTGCGCTTGGCATAAGAGCGTTGCGCTGCACTTCGACGCACTTGTACAATGTTGGGCGACAGCTCGGTGAATCCGCGGTCGGTAAACACGCGTCGCGAATCTTCGCAACGAGCGCTTCACTGTACGCATCAAAGACGGAACCGGTACCGCTGACGCTTGTACTCCCGCCTTCTGCATAGCCGTGGAAGAAAAAGTTCTTCAGGCAGTCGCCGCCACCGGGTAGCGGGCACACCGCGCACAAATCACCGGCCAGCTTCTGCATCGTTGCGGTCGGGGTAACCTTGTCGCGCTCGCCGGCGACGCAACGGGTGCTCTCGATCGACGAGGGCAAATCGTTGCAACTCGTCGGAAGGCCACACGTCACAAGCCCATCGAGGTACTCGTCTCGGTAGGCCGAATAGGTCGCGATGCACGCCTTCGATCGCTCGGCTTCACAAGGGTTCGTCGAGGCTCCGCATCGCACCGTATAGTCCGCCCGCGCATTGCAGTAGGCGGTGACACTCGCCGTAGACTGAGCAGCCGCAGCCGCAGAGTCTCCAGCATCGGAGGTTGTTGCCGTTGCTCCGCAGGCGACAAGAGGTAAAGCGAGGACGCTAAGAATCGTAAGTTTCATTTATCATCCGCTCATAGCACCGCTGGGGCCGTATTGGCTGGGATGCGCCTGCCCTGTGGGGGACCGACCCATAGCGTTTGCGGGAAAGTCGTTGTCGATGAATGACGCCATTGGCGCAATCGGCCAAACGTTTGTTGACGGGTTAGCGTCAAAAGCGTTGACGAGGAACACGCGTGGCACCACGCAAAACCCTTTTCCTTGAGCTAGGCACGCCAGTTGCACGAGGCGTTCTGCTGGAGGACCCATGCGAACACTCACCGTTGCCATCGCGTTCGTCGGAAGTGCATGTGTTGTTGTTCCTGAATCGTCGAAAGGCGGCGCAGACGAAGGCGACAACACGAAGAGCGACTGCTCGTTCCTCGCCGCGCGTGCGTTGCTCGTCCAGCAGCCAGTGACCGCTACGGGAAACGCACTCGATGTCGCCATCGACGGCGCGGGCCTCTTTGTGGTGCAAGATGCTTCGAGTCAGAGTCAGTACACCCGGAGCGGTGTGTTCTCGATCGACGTCGACGGGTACCTGCGACACGCACCTACGGGGTTTCACATGGTTGGCTACGCTGATGGGACGAACAGCGCTCTCGCGCCAATAAAGCTCACTTCATCCGCGCTGCAACCAAATAGAACTTCATTGGTTACAATTGCGGCGAATCTTGACTCAACGGCGACCACTCCGTTTGTTGCATGGGATGCCCAAGCTCCCGGTAACACCTCAAACTTCTCCACATCAGTCTCGGTGTACGACTCGCTTGGAATGGAACACAAGCTCGGCGTCTATTTCCGGAAGACCGCCACAAATGCGTGGGACTACCACGTGCTTGCTGACGGCACCGAAACCTTACCCAACGATCCTGGCCACAACGTCGAGATCGGACTCGGGAGCATGGCATTCACGGCGCACGGTGCGCTGAACACGCTATCCGTGACCGCGCCCGTCGCCGCAAACTTCGGCGGCGCAGCGCCCGGTCAGGCAATCGCGCTCAACGTAGGTGCGCCTCTTACTGCGTCTGGATCTGGAATCGACGGAGTCACCCAATACGCAACGTCTTCGAGCGTTTCCAAACAACGGCAAGATGGATACGGATCAGCGGCATTGCTGAACATCGCGATCGATCAAAATGGAAGCGTGAGCGGTGTCTATGCGAATGGACAAAGCTCGCTGCTTGGGCAGCTCGTCATTGCAAAATTTCCTGCCGTCGATCGGCTGAAGTGGGCCGGGAGTGCGCAGCTCTTCGCGCGCACGGATGCGTCGGGAGCGCCGGCCGTAGGGCTGCCTTCCGAGGGTGGCCGCGGCACCCTGCTCATTGGTGCCCTTGAGGATCTCGGAACGGGTCCCGTAGACTGCACGCACTGAGCGCGCTCAGGAACGATCGCCGTGCACGCTTCGCGGTTTGGCCGGGCTAAACTTCGTTGCGACTGTCGCGTAAGAGGGGATAGTTACCTCGGTATCGGCGTCACCACGACCGCATTGATCGGGTGCACGCTCGCACCCGCGGGATAGGCGTAGCTAACGTATTGCGAATAGAATCCGCTGCTCAGATCATCGGGATCGACGCCACCTCCCGTAACAGACGATCCCCAGCCCCACACCGTCAATCCGAAGGCCGCGGCGCTGTGGATCTCGCGCCGGCCGTTGTCGCAACCAGCGACCTTTGAGAAATTGCCGGTTACGAGATCGACGCGCGCAAACTCGTAGTTGCCGCTGGTGCCGATCGGTTTCCAGCCTTCCACAGGCCCGCCCAAGCAGTCGAGGTTCACGTCCTTAAACGTACCGTCCTTGGCTTTCGTGCGAACGAGTACGAGGTTCGTTTCGGGGTATGTCGGATCGGTGAAGAAGATGTACGACGCGAGATACTCCTGCGGCGGGATGACGTTCACAAACTCCGGATCGCCGCGTCCATCGCCGAACGTCTGATCGACCTCGCCAGCGCCCGTCATGTAGCCGCCAAGATAAAACGGATGCTTGTCGTCTTGGCTCGTCACGACGAAGGGCGACGATGCCTTGAACTCCGCCATCTGTCCGCTCGCCAGTGTTGTCGGGGCGCCGACCGGGGCAGACGGTTCGTACGTGAGTGTGGTTCTGTCGACGGCTCCGACGACACGCCATGGCGGCGACTCTTCGATGCCTGGGAACCGGTTGCGGTAGCGAACCGCCACGTACTCATGCCCTAACG
The DNA here is from genome assembly GCA_023248735.1 of Myxococcales bacterium. Taxonomy (GTDB): domain Bacteria; phylum Myxococcota_A; class Polyangia; order Polyangiales; family Polyangiaceae; genus JAHFDX01. The sequence continues at coordinate 6,791 of JAHFDY010000085.1, read as the reverse complement.
CCCTTACTGGCGGGATCTGTTGGTGTGCAGCGTCGCAAGCCGATTGCGAAATCGGAACTCCCATGCAGGAGTTGCCGCCAAACACGGCGATCGGTTTGTCCGACTGGATGGGGCTGCCGGTGAGCTCTGCGTTCTGATTAAAGTGGAGGACCTGTCCTTTGTTGATCGTGTAACTGACGGGCACGCCTAGCGGCGAGCCAACGACTCCGGTGCCAGCCATGATAGCGGCGGTGGGGCTGATGGTGATTTGCGTCGCGTCTTCTGCGGCCACCACGTCCAAGAACGGGCTGTTCGACCCGACCGTTCCTCCGGTGCTGCCAGCATACGCGTCGACGGCGATGTAGTTCGTGTCCCACGCGGACGTTGGCAAGAGCAACGTCGCGCTCGTAATCGCGCTCACGCCGCCTCCGTAAGGGAAGATGTCGTACGCGACGACAGGCGCATCGGTCACGATGTGAAACGCTTTGCCAATGCTCGTACCGTGCGGCGCCGCGTCGCTCGCCGTGACGCCGGCCGTAACGCCTGCGGGACACGCGGGCGTGTAGATCGATTGCGGCCCGAACTGCGCGAGGAACACAACGGCGACTTGCCCAGGATCGAGCTTGCCGTTTGTGAGGGGTTGATACGTAATCGACCTGCCGCTGCCCTGGGGCACGCGTGTGAAGGTCGATGCCGTCAGCGCCTGCCCTGCGTAATCGACGCTAATGCGAACCGGCGATGTCCAGGTGTTGGCGATGAACGCCGCAAAACACGCGCCCGCGGCATACGACGTATCCGGATTCACCGCGTAATAGTCGCAACCGATGGAGCTCTTGTTGGCCTTCGCCGCATCGCAGGGCGATACGCATGTTTCGCCGTTGCATCCCTGATTGTCAGGGCACGTCTTGTAGACGTTGTCGTTGCAGTCGAGAATGGAGTGGAGGTCGGACGAGCAGTGCACTGCGCACGGTGGTCCGCTGTCGGTGCCGAACGTGTTGCTATCGCCTTTGGCCGAGCCGTCGCCACCCGCACCTCCGTCGCCGAAGCGCGATGTGTTCGTGCCGCAGCCAGCGGCGAACGTGCCTCCAACCGAGAAAGTGATGGCCAAATAGGCAAGGAAAGAACGAGCCGATCGTGTCTTCATTTTAAGCCCCTTTAATCGGCGGTCAGTAGCATGGGTCCGCTACTTGACCCAGACCCCGGCCACGATTTTTGGAGGTCGATGCTCTCGCGATCGTCACTCAGGTACGGCATCCACAGCATTACGGCGCTGAGGACGCGCAAGGATTATCGTATGAACGGCACCATTGCGTTCGACGCGGACGCTCATCATCGCTCGACGACGATGCGGATCATGCGTCGCAAGGGCTCTGCCGCACCCCACAGAAGCTGGTCGCCTACCGTAAACGCACCGAGATACGTTGGACCCATCTTCAGCTTGTGGATGCGCCCAACCGGTATCGTGAGCGTGCCCGATACGGCGGCTGGCGTTAGTTCTCGAAGCGTTGCTTCCTTCGTATTCTCTACGATGCGCACCCAAGCGTTTGCCTCACGCAACGCTTGCTCGACTTCGTCGATCTTCACATCGGAGTTGAGCTTGATCGTGAAACCTTGACTGTGACAGCGCATCGACCCAACACGCGTACAAATTCCGTCGATGGGGATCGGAGGATTTTGGTCAAGAATCTTGTTTGTTTCGGAAAACCCCTTCCACTCCTCGCGGGTCTGGCCGTCCTCGACTCCGCGATCGATCCACGGAATCAGACTTGCGGCGAGAGGAGCGCCGAACTCAACCTGAGGTAGCTCTGCAGAAGAGAGCGTGCGCTGAACCGCGCGATCAAGCTCGAGAACAGCGCTCGATGGGTTGTCTAGCTGCTTACTTCCAGCGAGGCCGATCGCGCGCATCTGCGTCACAAGCTCGCGCATGTTTTTCGCTCCGGCGCCGGAGGCGGCTTGATACGTCATCGAACTGACCCACTCGACCCAGCCTCGCGAGAAGAGTCCGTGAAGCGCCATGAGCATCAAGCTGACGGTGCAGTTGCCTCCGATGTAGTCGCGAATTCCCCGACTCATTGCGTCGTCGATAACCCTGCGGTTGACCGGATCGAGAATGATGACGGCGTTGTCTTCCATGCGAAGCGTCGAGGCTGCGTCGATCCAATACCCCCGAAAGCCCGCGCGCCTAAGGGCCGGATACATCTCCTTCGTGTACTCGCCGCCTTGGCAGCTGACGATCATATCGAAATCGACAAGCGCTTTGACGTCTTGCGCGTCGCGCACTGGGCCCGTGTCGATACCAATATCAGGGGCGGCTCCTCCCGCCTGTGACGTAGAGAAAAACGTCGCTTGGACGTGATCGAAATCGCGTTCGGCGATCATCCGCTCGACCAACACCGAGCCAACCATGCCTCGCCACCCTATGATGGCCACCGTGGGCTTCATGCGCCCAGTCTACGCGGAGGTTGCGCGCTGGCGAAGCACTTCATATTGCGCTATCGCGATCGCGACCGATGCGTTGAGCGACGCGATCGGCCCGCGCATGGGTAGCTTCACGACGCTCGTGCACAGCTGCTTCACCGTCTTGCGTAGGCCTTTGCCTTCTGCGCCGACGACGAGACCCACAGGACCCCGAAGATCGACACTGTGAAGCTCGCTCTGTGCCTGCGCATCGAGGCCAAAGAGTTCGATACCCGATTGCAGCATGGCCGTCATGGCACTGGTCAGCGACGAAACGCGGCAGATGCGCGCGTGCTCGACCGCCCCAGCCGACGCCCGAAAAGTCGCCATGCTGAGCGGCGCAGAGTGGTGCTCAGGGAAGACGATTGCGTCTGCGCCAAGTGCGACGGCCGATCGAATCACCGCACCGAAATTTTGAGGATCTTCGAGTTCGTCAAGTAAAATGACGAAAGTTGGCTTGCTTTCGAGCAGATCAGACAAGGGCTCAAACTTGAGGTCCGGAGCGTAGGCGACGACGCCTTGGTGACGTGCGGCCTTTGTAAGCCGATCGAGGTCGCGTCGCTCAAGCCGCTCGACGTTGATGCCGTTGTCGCGCGCGAACTTTTCGAGGCGAGCCAGTTCTGCCGATTCGCCCGACTCGATGCACACGCGAACCACGCTTGCACCGTGCGCGCGAATGGCTTCGCGGACCGGCTGAATGCCACACACCATGCGGCTCATTGTTGTTTGGCCTCTCTTGCTTCGCGCGCGAGAGCGACGGCTGCCGCGCGCGGGTCAATAGCATCGCGAATGGGTCTGCCCACGACGAGCCAATTTGCGCCTGCACGAATGGCTTCCGCCGCTGTGAGAACGCGCGCCTGATCATGGTGCGCACCAGCTTCTGACCGCACGCCCGGCGTAATAAGGCAAGCGTCTTGACCAAATAGCGTCCGGAGCGACGACGCCTCGTTGGGAGAACAAACGAAGTGCGTGACACCCGCTTTCCAGGCAAGCTGAGCGAGAGTTTGAACTTGCTTGTCGAGCGAGGCCGCTACTCCGGTCTCTTCGAGCGAAGCGCTCGTGTGCGACGTGAGGACCGTCACCGCGACGATCGCAAGCCCGGTCGCTTCACGGGAGGCGCGTGCAACGGCACGCTCGAGCATTGCGGAACCACCGGCGGCGTGAACAGTGAGCATGGACGCTCCGAGAGCCGCGGCGCGAGCCACAGCTCGATCAACCGTTTCGGGAATATCGTGGAGTTTCAAATCGATGAAAATTGATCGTCCGGTGTTGCGAATGGCAGTGACACATTGCGGGCCTTCGGCGATGAAGAGCTCGAGCCCAACTTTCGCCACGCTGACCGCGTCGCCAACCTGCTCGCAAAGCAACGCGGCCTCGCGCGTCGATGAAACGTCGAGCGCGAGAATGAGAGGTGAGTCGGTCAACCGCACATCGGGTCGCCGGGCGGGCACTTCGGACCTGGTTTGGGCCCGCCGCCACCAGCAGGTGCACCCACGCCGCCAGCAGGTGCGCCACCACCACCGCCAACGGGGGGCTTGGCGCCGCGGTCGCTCAGCTTACTTACCGCGGCCTTAGCGTCTTCTTCTGCCCTCTTTAGCTTGCGCTCAAGTTCGGCGATCTTCTCCGGATCTTTGGTGTTGTCGCGCTCCGCGCGTAGGCGCTTTGCGTCGGCCTCAGCCTTGTCGGCCTGACCGCGAAGCTCCGAGACCTCACGCTCGATGCGCACCTTGTCATCGTTCGCCTTCTTGACCATCACGCCACCACCGACGGCGATGAGCAACGCGACGACGCCGATGCCCCCCGCGATGGCCGTAATGCGCTTCTTGCCTGCGTCGTTCTTCACCACCGCGAGGTTCCGCTCGTGCTCTTGTTGCTTGGCGATTTCCGCAAGGCGAGCCTGCGCCTCAGCGTCCATCTTGGCCTTCGTGATCGTTGCTTCTTGCAACGCGACGAGCTCAACCTGGCGACGCTCTTCCTCGTGAGCCTTGCGCTGGCGTTCGTCTTCTTCCGCACGCAACCGCGCTTCGGCGGCCTCCTGATCGCGGCGAATGCCGTCGAGGCGCGCCCGCTCGTCGTCTTCAGCGCGGCGCTGTACGGCAAGCTTCTCTTCCTCTTCACGGACCTGCGCATCGCGCAAAATGTCCTGAATCGAGGCCATCACCGAAGATTCTTGCCGGTCCGACATACTTGTATTCCCCATTCCTGGCTGAGCTTGGGCACGCGCCATTGACAGCGTCGTTTCGGCCCGAATGGTAATGGCTTTGGGGGTGGGGCGCAAATCCGAATGTGCCTTTTCACTCGCAGGCAGGATCGCCCTTCAGGCAGACGTGTCCGCCGATTTGCTTCTGCGGGACTTGCGTTGCGCGTAGCTCAACACGACCGGACACCGATGAGGGCCTGCTTCCTCGATGGTCGAGTTGGCTTCTGGCTTCGTCGGCGGCTTTTCTTGCGTCAGCTAGTTTGCGCTCGAGTTCGGCGATGCGCGCGGGGTCCTGAGACTCATCGCGTTCCTTACGGAAACGCTTAGCGTCTGCATCGGCGCTCTCGGCGATTGTCTTGAGCTCGCTACGGTCGCGCTCGATTCGTGCCTTTTCATCGTAAAGTTTCTTTACGAACGCACCGCCCGCCGTCGCCATTGCCAACGCCGCCACACCGACGCTGGTCGCGATGAAACTCACCCGCCTCTTACTCACGTCGTTTCGCACCAAAGCCAAGTGCCGTTCATGTTCCTGCTGCTTTGCGATCTCCACGAGTCGCGTTTGTGATTCGGCTTCGGTCTTCGCCCTCGCGATCGTGGCCTCGTGGAGCGCTGAGAGCTCAACCTGCTGCCTTCGCTCTTCGAACGCTCTTCGTTGACGCTGCTCTTCTTCGTCGCGCGCGCGTTCTTCGATCGCTTCTCGTTCGCGTTGCGCTTGCTCAACCCGCATCCTTTCCTGAGCTTCGGCTAGCCGCGCGAGTGCCAGCTTTTCCTCGTCTTCGCGAACTTGCGCGTCGCGCAAGATGTCCTGGATCGACGCAACCACCGACGATTCTTGTGGCGCGGAGACCCGCGCATCCTGCCGCCCGGACGGAAATCCTACAGTGCCCATGCGAAATCGGACACGTTGGTGCTGGCAAGTCTTGGGTCGCTTTTCGTCTCTTCGTGCTTGGGAAGCACCACGGCTTTCATCTACACTCGCGCGCAATGGCAACTTCCGTCCCCGCGCACATCACTGGCACCGTCTGGAAGATCGAAGTGAAGGAAGGGGAACAAGTCGCCGAAGGCCAGGTCCTCGTCATCATCGAATCGATGAAAATGGAAATGCCGGTCGAGGCCCCGGAAGCGGGCAAGGTCGTAAAGATCCTCTGCACCGAGACCCAAGCGGTCAACGAAGGCGACGTTCTGGTTGAGCTCGGCTAAGCGAACGCCCACGCCCGATGCACGCGCCTGCCACCGCAATCGCGCCTCACTGCATCAGCAAAGCCTCACTGCATCAGCAAAGCGATGAATGGGTGATAACGTCCGGCACTCCCAAGCGACTCGCGCCTCACTGCATCAGCAAAGCGATGAGTGGGTGGTAACGTCCGGCACTCCCTCGCGTTCCGCTGGAACCGACTCGATCAAAACGAGACGGAACTGCCGCAGCCGCACGACCCGGTGGTGTTCGGGTTGTTGAACTTGAAGCCCTCGGCGTGCAGCGTCTCGACGTAGTCGATCTCGGTATTCTCGAGATACTGGTAGCTCAGTGGATCGACGTAAAGTTTGATTCCATGGGACTCAAACTGCTCGTCCATGTCCGTCACGTCTTCGGGCTTCTCGAAGTAGAGATCGTAGCTGAAGCCTGCGCATCCGCCGCCGACCACCTTCAGGCGTAGCCCATCGTCTTGACCGATCGAATCGTCCGTCGAGCGAATTTCGGCGACTTTCGCTGCGGCACGCTCCGTAATCGTAATTGCGGCGCGGTCGGCTGCTGAGCTGATGGGTGCGGCTTCAGTGGTCGTCGTCATCGTCGTCACAACTCTTACGTATACGTTAGTCTCGGCGCTTTGGCCAGTGCCTCAACCGGTCCTCCCCGAAATCGAAAATGCTGGACGGATGTGAACCTTCTTCGGTTAGGATGCGCCCTCCAAAGAGGTAATAGAATGCAAGTCTCAACGAAATTGCTGTTGGTTTCAGGCGCCGTCGCGATTTTCACAGCAGGCGCCGTCGCTGCCGGCTGCTCGGACGATCCTGAGAAGCCCCGATCCGATAGCGGAGCCGATGTCGTTACACCTCCGACCGATTCGCCGGTTTCAACCGATTCGCCAGCAGATTCGCCACCGGTCGATGCGCCGCCTGATGCGCCGGCCGTAGTGCGCGCCAAGGTGCTAGCGGT
>JAHFDY010000084.1 GCA_023248735.1 Myxococcales bacterium | reverse complement strand
GCAGGATCTAACCGCCGACGACATCCGTTCGCTCTACTACGCGCGCTACATCCGATCCGTCCTGAAGCGCTCCCTCTCCGGACTGAGCGAAGCACTTGCGCCCGAGTCGATGCAGTGGCGACATCTCGCGGCCGGCGAGTATATGTTCCGTCAAGGAGAGCCCTCTGATGCGTTCTACGTCGTCGTCGAAGGGATCGCCGACGTCGTCGCCGAATCGGGCGAGACGGGGACACCCGTTGCGGAGCTTGGACCGGGAATGTTCTTCGGCGAAATCGGCATTCTGAAGTCGCAGCCGAGAGGCGCATCGGTGCTTGCTCGAACGCCACTGAAGACCTTGCGCATCCCGCGAGCGGTCTTTCTGGAAACACTGCGCGAGCACCCACAAGCGCTCTCCGACTTGGCGCTCATCACCTGCCAGCGCCTCTTGGCGCAGGTGAAAAGGGAGCAATAGCGGATGTCGCTGTGGGAAACGCTCGTCTCATCCAAATACCCAAACACCGGACAGATTCCCGGTCCTTTGCCAGAGTTTCCACTCGGCAACATCCGCGATCTGCGCGGACACTCTGCGCTCGAAATGTCTGAGATGCTGAAGCGTACGTACGGACCGTACGCCATCGTTTGGATCGCAAATCAACCAACCGTATGGCTGCACGATCCCGACGCAATCCTCGAAGTTCTGTCGACCAAGTCCTCATCGTTCTTCAAGGACGAGCCGCTCGCAGCAATGCGCCCAGGGCTTGGCGCGCCCAACGCCTTTACGAGCAACGGCGCAGAGTGGAAGGAAACGCACCGGAATAGTTTTCTGGAAGATTTGCGCATGCCCGCGTGGCTCGTCAATCAATTCGAACCTGCGCGAGCGTTCTTGATCGCGCGTTTCGATCGCGATCTGCCGATCGTCGACAAGCCAGACCTCGAGTCGTGGATCTATCGCCTCGTGTTCGACCTAACGTCGCACATGCTCTTGGGTCGCGGCGTCGGCGATGAGGCATTTGATGCTTACAATCGTGTGACAGATGCCCTCGACGTGCGCATGTCAACGAACCTGCCTCTGCTGCCGCGCGGGTTCGCGCGCAACAAGAAGAAATGGTTCGACGCGGTCGCCGATGCAGCAAGTGCTGCACGAGAAGAGCCGAGCGGCACATCGATGGCCCATCAGCTCGCACGCTACAGCCGCTTGTTGCAACACGAGCAAGCGGGCGCGCTCGGGAACATGTTTCCGGGAGGTGTATTTTCGGTCACGGCCACGCTTCTTCACTTGCTGACGCAAGCGGATGTGCTCTCTGATCTTGGCGCGGCGATTCCAAAGGCGCCTTCAGGGTATTCGGATGTCGTCGCGTGCGTGCGACTGGAACAGTGGATACGCGAGAGCATGCGCGTCGCGCCGCCGGTTCCTGTCTTCATGCGTCGCGTGAGTGCAGCGCCCGTTGAGGTTGGTCGCTTCACGCTCGATCCCGGCGTGCGCGTCATCATCGGCACCGCGCCGCTGCATCGCGATGCGAGTCACTGGCCCGATCCACTCGCGTTCAAACCCGATCGCTGGACGGAAGCGACGCTCGCTGAGAATCCTTTCGGAAGTGGATACCTATTTCCGTTCGGACGCGGCCCGCGCACGTGCCAGGGGCAAGACGTGGCGCTCTTTCAGATTCGCATGGTGATGTTGATGCTGCTCGAACGCAGCGTTCAGTGCGCTCCGCCCACTTCTCACCGCTTCTATTTTGGCTGCGCGATGCCTCAAGGTGTGCGGGGCACGATTCGGTGACCGGAAATCCTCAACCCGTCCGCAGCGCGCCGGTGAGAGGCGCTTCAAGCAGCATGCGCGCGCCGTCAAAGAACACCTTGATGTAGTTTGCAGCAGGATTCCAGATGGCGCGCAGGCGATCAGGAAAGCCGAGGTCGTGCTGGTTGACCTGATTCCACATGTAGAGCCGCGATCGTGTCGACGCTCCGCCAGGTCGCGAGAAGCGCACGACCCCCTCTGGATAGAGATCGACTTGACACGCGCCCACCGACGGGACGGTAATCTCATAGCGTCCCGCGTGGACGTTCCCAGTGGGGGTGCTGAGCGTTGTCAACGCAGAGGCATCGGCACCCGGAGGAATGGGCGTGCTCGCGACCTCGTAGACAAAGTGGGCGCTCGAGGCGGCGAACCCGTTGTCATATCGAACGGCAGCGCTGACGACGTTTCGGGAAAGCGCGTTACCGCCCGCAACAAACTGGTAGTCCGCGTACGATGAGAGATCGATCCGTTCGTCCTTGAACGGCAGCGCTGGGAGCTTTGCGCGATGGCTTCCCAAGCGAACGCCGCCCGACCAAATCTCAACCGTAACGGTCCCGCCCGCGGGAAAATCGAGCGGCGCCGTATCACTCGTGCGCTCGGCTTCGGTGGTCTCGTCGATAACGAGTAGCTTTTGGTTAGGTCCAAGTTGAATCTCAGGCTTGTAGACCCGGTGCGCTTCGACGCTCACAGTAACGGCCGCATCGCGGTTGCCGCTAAAGCGTCGGGCGTTTTTTGTGCGCGTTTCCGTGTACGCGACAGACTGCGTGAGAACGAGTTTCGCCGATCCCCAAGTCTGCATCGTGACGGCGCTGACAAGCGGCAGCGGTACGTTCACCTTTGCAGCGAGGGTTGTGCCGGCGCGCTCAAGAAATAGGATTTGAACCTGCCGAAACTGCTCGATCTCGGCCAGCGTGTAGGGTCCTGGCGTCGCTATCGCAGCGGCGAGATCAGCCTCCATGACGGTCGAAGGCGTTGCGTCGGCATCGTGCGTGAGTTCGAGACGGCGTGCCGATTCCTGCAAGCCGATGGGCAAGGACGGGATCGCGATGTTCACCGGCTTGATCAAGCCTGGACCCACCGAAATGTCCACCGCAGCGAAGGGCGTCTGCGTTCCACCCGCAACAACGGACGGATTCGCATTCGTCGTTTCGAGCAATTGCCAAAGCTTGGAGAGCGCGACTTTCTCCTCGGGAAAGAGAGTCTCGATGAAGCCCGGTTTTTCAATCTGCAAGAGCTCCTGAATGCTGAAACGACCATCCGCGGGTTGATTCGCGATGATGCCATCGACCCGCGCGGCCAATGTACCGGCGACTCCCTCTAGCGCACCCACCGCCTGCAGAGAATCGATGCGCCGCACCGTCAGGTAAGTCTTCCCCGCCTTTGCATTGGGCGACGAGATGCTCGATCCCGGGACTCGTCCGATCAGGTCACTCGCTTCCGTGTCGGAGTCGCCTGCTTCAACAGAACAACCGCTTCCAAGTGGAAGGAGACACGAGAGCAACGCAGCGTTCGAAATTCTAAAGAAGTTCATAGGCAGTCTCCGTGAGTCTAAGAAAGGCGCACACGCGACCTCGGGCATTCGCATTCCGATAGCACTGCGCGACAACGCAAGTTGTGCCCGACGCGCCAAAGTGAGGCGCTCAAAGTTTGAGTCTAATGACGATGCTCATCGCTCCACCCGGGTGGAGTTTGACATCAGTAACCTGGTGGCAACAAGAAGGCCCACAGTGGTGTAATCTGCCAGGGGCAACTTGTCGGGTCGGTTGCCGAGCACCACTGGATCGGACCGTTGAGGTAGTCGACGTAGATGTCGTGATAGCCCGCCTTACCCTCGGTCGGGAAATAGTCGTCGCCCCAAGAATTCTTGATGCGAAGGAACTTAATCTGCGTTTCCGGCAACAGCGCAGACGCTAGCTTGGCGCGATCCTTTGAAGTGCTCTTGTTAAGGGTCACGCCGGCTTCGAGCGTTTCGCCCGACGCAAGGATCGCTTCGTAGTCTTCGAGCACAGTGAGGTGGCCGCCTTGACGGCCCGCCTTGCCTGCGGCTTGAAGCGTCGGCAACGTAAACGCACCGTACGTTGGACTCCCTGCGCGCCTGTCAAAGCCATTAAAATCGACGCCCCATGTGATGCCGACGGGCGCGCGTGCATGCAGCGCTTTCTGGACTCGGATTTGAAGCATACGTCTTGCGGTTGGGTCACTCGGATACGACGCTTCTTGCCAGCCGTTCATCGCAGAGCTGAGTGACGTGCGCCAACTGTATGCGCTGCCACTCCTGGAAATGCGCGGACTCAGCGTCTCGAAGTTCTTCGCGTTGACGATCGGTGTGCCCGTAGCGGAGGCGGTCGAGCCCGCGGAAAAATTTCGCTCGGCGCTCTCTCCGAACACGGTGTTCATCGTGGCGACGAGGGTCGGACTCAGCCCGAATGCTTTGTTGAGTTCATCGCGCAAAAGCTTGCGGTCGGTACGCGCGGCCGACGTCGCAAGTGGCCCGTTGAACAGCGACGCGTTAATCGCCTTGAGGGCAACGTCTTGCGCAGCAGAGGTCTGTGAGGTCGTGTCCGCGGGAACGAAGTTCGCCTCTGCTATTAGTCCGTATTTGCGGACCAGATTGAACGCGAGCTGAAAGCCGCCGCCCGTCTGCAAATCGGCGCCGACAACCTTGCCCTGAGCATCGGTCTTTGACGTGACGGATGTGCCCGCGGAGATCTTGTCGAACCAATCCCAGTAGGTCCAATACGACTGCGACGTGTCGAACGCTTCGTTCGTTGCGCTAAGGTGCATCGACTCAGCCCACGTTGCGGTCGCGTAGATCCAACAGTTGCCGATTGCCTCATTTTCAACGTCGGTGTGGGCGACATCGACGATGGCGTTCTCGCTACTGATGGCATCCTGATCGTCGAGCGATGTTGCTGGTCCCGTACTACAAGCTGGAAGCAGCGCGGCAGCCGCTACAAAGCGACCCGCGCGAAAGTTTATGTTCATTTGATTTCCCCGTTGGTGGCTTCGCAAGCGTTGGTCTTGCGGATACGGATGAGTTGTCAAGGCGATGGCGCGAAAGGACAAACGCCTCGCGAGCGCACTGACTTCGTCAACTGAAGTTTGGGATCGCACATGGAGCCAAACGCGCGAGCGTTCGAGCTCCAGCCGGCTGGAGTTGAAGCTTGGGCACGTGTTCACGCCGAGTAGGCGGCTCAGATGACTGTCTGGGACTAACCCGAAGTAGCCGGAAACCAAGGCACCGCGCGTTGACTCTCGCCAAACGTAAGACAAGGTGATGCCTCAACGCGCACTTCGGGGGGGTGATCAAATGTCATTTCGGATCAATATTGCGATATTGACGGCGGTTTCCGGTGTCATGTTCGGCTGCAGCTCCACTGAAAAAGTGAGCGAAGAGGGTTCGACGGATGAGCAAGAGCAGGGCTGGGACAGCCAAGACGGCAACCCCACCCACGCGACGCATTCGTACATGACTGAGTACGCGCTCGATCAGCTCCAAGGGACCTACCCCGAACTGAAGACCTATCGCGACACGATCGTCTACGCGTCCAATCGCGAGATTCACGACGCGGCGCTCAGCGACGCGACGCTCGAACAGCTTCGAAAGAACGTCGGCGGAAACAACTGGGGATGTGACCACCCCGAGTACGTGTGGGGGTACGCCAAGTACTTTTACGCGAAGGGCGACAAGTACTCAGCGTATTGGTACCTCGGCTGGCTGATGCACTACGTCGAAGACGCCGGAGTGCCGGCGCATGCGTTTCACGTCTACCACCAGAGTTCGCCGTCCGATTGGGACAACCTTGAGGTGCAGGCGACGCAGCGATGGAACCCGGCCTATGGCCTCAACAAATCGAATCCTGCGTACTCCGACCCCTCGAGCTACGTGGCCTTTAGCGCGACCTGGGCGACGGGTGACTTCACGTCGACATACCCAGGCGTGACCTATTACCGGACGTTTTTTAGTACCAGCCCACTGTGGGCTTCGAGCAAGGAAAAGACGTTCATCAGCAATCGACAAGGGCGCACGGCGACGGCGGTGAAGTGGGCAATGCAGACTGCGATGACTCACTGGCAATAGCTCGCTTTACATCGTCGCGCCTGCTGGCTTTACGCGCCTCGCTTTGCGTGCGAGACGTGGGTTCAACATGAACCCTTATGAGCCTCCCCAAGCCGGACCCGAACGCCCTTACGCACCTTACGGATCGGTTCCGTCTGTATCGAGAGTCGACGGCGCCGTCGTTGAGGTGCTTGGGCAAACGAGGCCGTGGGTCCTCCTCTTTGCCATCCTCTGCTTTCTCGGGTCGGCATTCATGGTGCTCGGCGGTCTCATGATGCTCGCTTCCGGACTCATCGGCGCAGGAACGGCAGCATCCACGCACGGAGCGACCGGCTCCGCAGCCGCACTCACCGGCACGTTTGGCGTCGGGATGGGCGCGTTCTACCTCGTCATGGCGATCGTCTACATCTATCCTGGCATCAAACTATGGGGATACGGGAGTTCGATTGGCCGGTTGCTAAGGTCCGGCGATACTGCAGATCTTGTCGCTGCCCTCGGTCATCAGAAGTCGTTCTGGAAGTTCTCCGGAATCACGACGCTCGCGTTGATCGTGCTCTACTTCGTTGCCATCGTCGGCTTCATGCTGGTCGCCGTCGCAATGAAGCCGTAACGGAGTGCGTCTGACCGTGAGGTATGCATCTCGAAAACGAGCGCGCCCGAAACGAGGAGCTTTCTGCTGCCTCGTTCTTCTTGCGTGCAACGCCACGACAACTCCGATCACGATCGACGCAGGCAACGCAGACACATCTGCGGATGCGCCCGCGAAAACAACCGCCTCGTTCACTGCCGAACAAACGATCACGATCGCGACGGCGAACCACAATCACCTCGCCTTCACGGGCCTTACCCGCCTGAGGGATGGACGCATGCTGATCGTCTATCGCGAAGGCAAGAGCCACGTCGACGACACCGGTCGCATCATGAAGCAGTTCGGCACCGCCGACGGAGTCACTTGGACACCACCCGAAGTTCTGTACGACGAACCCGTCATCGACGATCGCGATCCGTCGGTGAGCACGCTCGCCAACGGCAACGTCGTACTCACTTACTTTCAGTACAAGACGATCGTCGCGACCGATGGCGAGTTCGCAGTCGGACATGTGTTTGTTGCGACCTCAAGCGACGACGGCCAAACATTTGGGGCGCTCACGCAAGTCGACCCCGGAAGCATGTCGCCCACGAATCCGAAGTTGAACGCGATGGGTAAGTGGGTTGACGATGCCAATCGGGAGATCACGCTTTACGCTTGCTCGAGCCCGGTGCTCGAACGAAACGGAACGTGGACGCTCCCGGCTTACGGCGGCGCGGCAATCTCTGGCGCATCACCCAAGTGGACCCTATCGATGTTCGAAACGAGCACGACCGGCTCAAGCTGGACGGAAACGCGAACGCTCGAGAACGCGCTGCCCGACGCGTGGGTGACGGAGCCATCGCTTGTGCGCCTCGCAAGTGGAAAAACGCTGATGCACTTCCGTACGGCCGATGGGGAGAGTGCCGGCAACGCGGGCAAGATGATGCAATCGGTATCGACGGACGATCGCAAAACGTGGTCAACGCCAACGCCGTTTTCATTTGTCGGACACGCCCCAGAGCTCGCGCAGTTTTCCAGCGGACTCGTGCTGAGCGCCTACCGTGAACTCGACGATGAGCTGACGCGGGAGAAGGTCGCGTTTTCGTGGTCGCTGAACGAAGGAAGCACGTGGAGCGACTCCATTCAGGTCATCGACTGCGGCGGTTCGGAGTGCGGGTATCAGTCGATCGTTGAACTCGATCGTGAGCGATTTTTGCTCGCCTATTACGCACCGGGTGGGAAGGCGATCAAGGCGGTCATTTATCGGTACTCGCTCGAGTAGTTCTCGCATTCGCCTTGCGCAAGGTGGCGAATTTCGATTCGTAGGAGCGCGAGGGAATGCCCCTGCCTCTCGCTCGGTTCACGCTGCCGATGGGGCTTCCCTACCGCACCCCCGCTTCGCTCGAATGCCCACCGACGCTCGCCGCAGCCTGGCGAGACTGGCGGCACTCGACCGGAACGCTCACGCGATTGGCCGCGAGACGGGCGCGGAAAGTCGCGTCGTGTCCACTCTTTCTCACGAAGGTCATCGCACTCTTCTTCGCGTTCGGATGGGTCAGCTACGTCTTGCGCGAAGGGTGGCTCGACCGTACTTGCGATCATCCGCCCGCTTCAACGACGACGTCCTCGAGATAGCAAGAACTCGTCGTACGCATCAGATGCAGCACTTGTCTCCGGTCCAGTACTGTCCAGACCCGTAGCAACTCGTCGACGTTCCCGAAACGCACTGCGTGACTCCCTCCACGCAGCAGGTCGTGCCCGTCCAAATTTCATTGGTGCCATAGCAGGAGAGCGACGTTCCCGACGTGCAGATGGCCTTTGGCTCAATGCAGCACATCGTTCCTGTCCAGACTTCACCACTGCCATAACAAGAGAGCGAAGTCCCGCTTACACACTGAGTGACGTTGCTTACGCAACACTCGGTCCCAGTCCACGTTTCGCCACTTCCGTAGCAAGAGAGCGAAGTCCCGCTCGTACAAATCGTCGAGCCGCCTCCCGACCCCCCATCGGATCCTCCTCCTGATCCTCCTCCTGATCCTCCTCCTGATCCTCCTCCTGATCCTCCTCCTGATCCCCCGCCGCCCTCGCAGAACAGATTCTTATCCGCGTATCCACAAGCCGACTTGCCGACGCAAGCGCCATTGACGCAAGCCGCCTCAAGATAGAACCCACCGCCAGCTGAGCAGGCGCAGCAAGATGGAGAACAATCCGCATAGGTCGAGCACGAGGCTCCCTCAGCGCGGCTGCCCCGTAACGCTTTGGGCGAGATCGGGCACGACCCGTTTTCCTGTTCGCCCTTCGCAGACGTGGTCGTCGTGCCCCCTCCCGTTCCTGAGGGGCTGCCCCCACCGGGCGCGCCAGAACCGCCGTCGGACGAACAGGCAAGAAGGCAACCAAGGAGCAGCGCGCTCGCCACCGTTGTGTATTTCATACATCGCGTTTGGTGCCACGCTGCACTTCCGTCACAGGCGGCCGAAAAACGCATGGACGCCCGTGGGTCCATGCGAAAACGCCGCGGAAGTGACCGCAAACCTTTGCAGATCGCGCCAACACGCGTGCTTGAGCTTGCCCATGTAGGCATACCTCGCACTGTTACTCCTGGGGATTTTGTGGCCGGGGGGCTTCCAATGAAACGGTTCGCATTGCTTGCAGTCTTGATTGTTGGTTGTTCTGGACCGCTCGCGGCCACGGCGGAGCAACTGGGTGGGTCATCCCCTACCCCTCATGAGGAAGCAGGCGCGCAGGACGACAGCGGCGTCGTTGCAGACAGCGGCGTCGTGCAAGACAGCGGCGTCGTGCAAGACAGCGGCGTCGTGCAAGACAGCGGCGTCGACGGCGGGAGCACGCTCGTCGTTGCCACCGACATCGTCATCAGCGAGATCGCACTCTTTCAGGGGGTGAAGGTGCCCATCATGAAGGACGGCGTCGTGGCAAAGAGTACCTACGCGCCGATCGTCGCGGGTCGCCCCGGCCTGTTGCGCATCTACGTCAAACCGAGCGCGACTTTTCAGCCGCGCGAACTCACCGCGGAGCTCGCGCTGACCACTCCGAACGGCACTTCGGTGCGACGGACAACAATGGTCGTCAGCACAAGCTCTTCGGACGAAGCGCTCTCTTCGTCAATCAACTTTACGATTGCGGCAGAGGACCTCGTGGCCGGCAATTCATCATTCAAGCTGCGCGTCCTCGGTGCACCCTCCACGGTGAGTTCGACGACCCTTCCCGCACAATATCCCGCCGACCTGAGCGATGCCGCTCTCGTTGCCGTGGGCTCTGGAAAGCTCAGCATCGTTCTCGTTCCAGTGCGCTACGATGCGGACGGTTCGGGGCGCTTGCCTGACACGAGCGCAGCAACGATCGAGAAGTATCGGGCAGCGTTTTTTGAGAACTACCCCGTAGCTGCGGTCGATCTCAGTGTGAGAACTGCGCCGATGCCATGGAGCGCGCAGATCAGCAGCATCGAACAATGGCGCGATGTGCTGAATCAAGTGACCGCGCTCCGCACGCAAGACGGCGTCGCATCCGATGTATATTACATGGGTATCTTTCAGCCAACCGCCGCGTACGCGACCTATGCGGGTGCGGCAGGCGGATTGGCGTGGCGATTGACCAGCACCGACACGAACTTTCGCGCGGGTGTCGCCCTTGCTTACACGAGCGACGCTTGGGCGTTCCCGCACAACATTCGAGCGGCCATGCACGAGATGGCTCACCTACACGGTCGCGCGCACGTCAACAACACTGGAACGAATCCAAGTTGCTCCACGCCCAGCGACGTCGACGCGTCTTTCCCCTACGGCGGAGACGGCACGATCGGCACCTGGGGCTATGGGCTTTTGGACAAGAAACTTTACGATCCGAGTACCTACACAGACCTGATGGGATATTGCCTCGATTACAGATGGGTCAGCGACTATACGTTCGGCGCGCTGCTCACTCGGCTGCAAACCGTATCACCGGTTACGAAGGGACTTGCGTTGCCCGGTGGGGAGTATCGCTTCGTCCAGATCGGAACAAACGGGAGCCTGCGATGGGGCCAAACAGTCGATTTTCCAACCATGCCTTCGAACAACCCGACCACCGTGCGCGCAGTGGATTCCAACGGCCAAATTCGTAACATAACAGGGTACTATTATCCCTACGGAGACGACGTCGGCGCGATGCTCCTCGTCCGCAAGTCAGACGTGAGCGGCAAACGGCTCGAGCTCGACATCCAAGGTTCCACACGCACGCTCGCCTATCAGTAAGGCGCTCACGCCGTCGGCGCACCTCTCCACCGCGCCGCCAACTCCACCGCCGCCTCCGCCCAGTTCGGAAACTCGAACGCAAACCCCGCCTCAAGAAGCCTCCCCGGAACAACGCGCCGACTCTTAAGCAACAACTCCGTATCGGTCCGCAAGAAAAACGCGCCAATCTCAACCATCCACTTCGTCGCCGGCAATCCAACACTCATCCCTAACGCAGCTCGCAAAGCACTCATGAACTCGCGCTGTCGCAGCGGGTTCGGCGACGCCATATTGACCGGACCGCTGATGTCGCTTCGCTCGATGAGCAGCTCGATCGCGCGGGAGAAATCGCGCTCATGAATCCACGAAATGAACTGCTCGCCGCCGCCGATCGCGCCGCCAAGGCCAGCGCGCGTTAAGCCAACGAGCACATCAAAAATTCCACCGCGATCCGGACTCATCACCATCGAAGTTCGAAGCGCTACTTTTCGTGTTCGCGGGGTGTTCGCTTCCTCCTGCGTGCGCTCCCAGGCCTTCCCAATCTCGACGCTGCGCGCCCAATACGCTGGCACGTTCGTCTCCGTCCCTCCGATAATGCCGGTAGCCTCATCGTTCGGTGCGTCCAGTCGATGCGCGTAAATTGTCGCGGTGCTCATCTGCAACCACACCCGGGGTGGCTTCATCGCCCGCTCTATCGCAAGACCCACGGCGCGCGTCGACTCGACACGCGAATCCATCATCTCTTTCAGGTTCGCCTCCGTGTAGCGGCAATTCACCGTTCGACCCGCGAGGTTGATCACGACGTCCGCACCGTCGATCTCCCTCGCCCACTCGCCAACCGAGCGCCCGTCCCACCGAATCTGACTGCTTCTGCTGATGACTACAACCTGGTGCCCCCGCGCAGAAAGCACGGCTCGCAGAATCTCACCCACCTGTCCCGTACCACCCGGAATGACGACTTTCATACGTTCTACTGTACGCGCGAAGTGCGCTGACGGCTTCGAAGGTCGGCGACCTTTGCGGCATGGGACAGTCGATTCGCTGTCCTTGTCGGGCGCGACGGGCGGCATCGCCTCAAAAAATAGGGGGCGTCAGCTCGGCACGAGACTCGCAGTGCAGCTTCCTCAAACGGAGGTTGCTCAATGCTCACTTTTCGAATCGTCACTATTGCTCTTTGGTTTCTCACCCTTGCATGCTCAGGCAGGCGAGAGGCGATCGAAGACACTCCCCCGAGTAGCAACGAAGCCGACCCAGCGACGAGCCACGAGGCGATCGTTCACGGAACCATCGATCGGAACGCCGATCCCGCCGTCGTTGCGATCGACATCGGAGGAAGCGGGCTATGCACAGGAACGCTCATTGCACCCGACGTCGTACTCACGGCTCGTCATTGCGTAGCGCACACGGCGGTCGAGATCGACTGCCCTCCCGCCGGCGCTCAGGTCGCAAACACGCGACCCGCGAGCACGCTCTCCATTCTCGTCGGCAACGACGCGAGACACGCCCAGCATCGCGCAAGCGGACGAAGAGTCATCGTGCCGGCAGGAAATGCACTCTGCGATGCCGACATTGCGCTCATCGTACTCGACAAGAAAATTGACGACATTATTCCGCTCAAAATTTCGACGGCAGACGTACGCAAGGACGATCGCGTGCGCGCGGTCGGCTTTGGACGCACGGGCGACGCAAAAGGTGCAGGCACGAAGCGGGCGCGGCAAAATGTCCGCGTTCTCGCGGTATCGTCGCACGAGTTTGTTGTTGGCGAGTCCACGTGCCAAGGGGATTCGGGTGGCCCCGCACTGGACACCGCAACTGGCGAGGTGATCGGCGTCGTCTCGCGCGGCGGACCCAATTGCGAAGGGCGCGACGGACGCGAAGTCCGGAACATCTACACACGCATCGACGCGTTTCGTGAGCTCATTCGAGGCGCCGTCGGCCGCACGCGATGAAGCGTTAGTCCACCGTGCGAATGTGACTGGGGCCCATCCAAACGTCATACGCCGAAGACCAGCCATCGAATCGACGCAGATTCATCGACTCGTATTTTGCGATAACACGACCCGCGCACCACTACCGCTTCGCAGTGCGCGAGCGACGCCTTCCGAGGAAGGCGAGAGGCAGGAAGAGGGAGGCAAACAGTGCGTTTCCGGGCGCTGATGTGGAAGCCGTTTGGCAGCTGCATCCCCCCGTAGACGTATCGACGCCGCCGTCGGGAGCGGAACCCGAATCGGTGGTGCCAGTCCCGGTGTCAGGCGTGACCGGCGAGCCTGTGTCCTTCGCTGCGTCTTTGCCGGAATCAACGACGACGGGTGCATCGGCGATCGCATCTTTGACGACAATCGCGCCGTCGCTTGCGTCGGACACCGTTGCAGCGTCGCTTGCATCCGACACCGCCGCAGCGTCGCTTGCGTCGGACACCGTTGCAGCGTCGTTTGCATCCGACACCACCGCAGCGTCGTTTGCATCTGACACCGCCGCAGCGTCGCTTGCATCTGACACCGCCGCAGCGTCGCTTGCATCGGCGGCATCGCTCCCTGCATCGGACGGAGCCACGCACACGCCTGTTTGACACGTGCCCGTAGCGCACGCGGTCCCGTTCGCAACCGGTGTTCCGACGCAGACGGCCGTTGCGCAGACGTCCGTCGTGGTGCACGCGTTCGAATCGTCGCACGCGACGCCGTTGTTGAGCGCGTTGGTCGTACCGTCAAGTTGCTGAACCTTGCACGTCGTCGCTGTGCCAGGGTCGTAAATCTCAGCACTCGCGAGGTACGTCGAACCCGCTGAGGTTGGGCCGAATCGGCCACCGGCAATGACCGCGCGCCCGCTGCCCAAGAGACCGATACCCGCCTCGTAGCGGCCAGTCGCGAGTGAGCCAGTCGCAGTCCACAGGCCCGTTGCCGGGTCGTAGAGCTCAGCGCGGTTTCGCGTCGTGCCGCCTGCAGTGACGCCACCGACCAAAAGGACCTTACCCGTGGCCAGCGTAATCATGGAGTGCAGGCCGCTCGACTGCGTGAGGGATCCGGTCGCCGTTACTGTTGTGCCGTCGAAGATCTCGCACGTGCTCAGAGCCGCACCTTCGCAAGGCGTCGGCAACGTGCAACCACCGCAATAGAGAATTTTGCCATTGGGCAAACGCGCACCGGTGTGCCCGAAGCGTGTGCTGATGATGTTGGGGCCATTCGTGAACAGCTGCGTGGTCGGATCGAACACGGCAATCGCCTGCGCACCAGTAACGGCGAGATCTCCCCCGATGATGGCGACCTTGCCTCCAGAAAGGAGCCCGGCGACGTGGTACAAGCGTCCAGGCGAAAATGAACCCGTTGTCGCCACCGATGTGTTCGTCGTCGTGTTGTACAGTTCGGCGGATCCGAGTTGCTGCGTGAGCGGGTTCCCAGGGCCGGTGCCTCCAGCGATGAAAATGCGTCCATCGACAAGCCGTGTCGTTGAGGGTCCCAAGCGCGGAACCTGAAGTGATCCGGCAGCCGTCCACTGTGGTGCGTTGGGGCTCCAGCGATCGATATTCACTTCGGCAGTAAAATTCGATCCACCGCCTGTGTTGCCACCACCCAAAATAAGCGCGGTGCCGTCGTCGAGGGCAATCTGTCCCATCGCTGTTCGCCCTTTTGGAATGTCCGCTTTGGCGGCAAATCCCGAGGCGCCAAAGAGAGCAACCACACCCGTGACTCCACCCCCGGCAACGCCACCCGAGGCGTAGAGGACGTCGCCCGTCGTCAGGCTGATGGCATTGCCGACGAGCGTAAAGGCCGCGCGCGGTGCGCCTCCCATGATCGTCGAATCGGTATTCCAAACGCCAACGAGCGCCGACGACTGCGTGCCGACTTGCTCGTCAGCAGCCTCACGCGTGCAGCTGGCGCTCGTGAGAATCGCGCTTGCCGCGAAAAGCACACGGAGAGACGCGGTTGCGCAAGCGTGTGGCGAACCTACGAGACCACTGCATCGCTTCATGGACGTTCCCCTTCTTCCTATCTTCCGATTGCCATCCCCGAAACCCGATTTTCACTTCGCGGTGCGGGTGCGACGCCTAGCGATGAACACGAGCGCAGCAACGAATGAGGCAAATAGTCCACTCGACGGGCTTGACGTGGACGTGGTCTGGCACGCGCAGCCGGCGGCTGGGACCGTGCCGGTACCGCCGTCCGCATTGGCACCCGAATCGTCGCTGCCCGTATCCGCGGTGACCGGCGAACCCGTGTCCTTGGCTGCGTCCTTTGCGGCATCAAGAGGAGGACTCACCGCATCGGGAGGTGGGGTCGCGTCAACGACGATGGGTGCGTCGGGCTTTGCATCCACGGCCGCCTCCGCCGTTGCGTCCGATGCGTCGGTACTCGCATCCGAAGCGTCGTTGGCTGGAGCGTCGACACCTGTATCTGCCGACGCTTCGGCCACGGACGCATCGCTTGCATCGGCGCTTGCATCGGCGCTTGCATCCGCGCTGGCGTCAGAAGCATCCGCGGTCGCGCTGTCGCTCGCATCGCTTCCAGCGTCCGACGGAGCGACGCACACACCCGCTTGACACGTGCCGGTGGCGCACACGGTCCCATTGGCGACGGGAGTACCCGCGCACACGCCTGATGCGCACACGTCGGTGGTCGTGCACGTGTTCGAGTCGTCGCAGACGGTTCCGTTCGTGAGCGTGTTGGTCGTACCGTCAAGTTGCTGAACCTTGCACACCGTGGGTGTGCCGGGATCGTAAATCTCTGCCGTGTTGACGTAAGTCGATCCGTTCTCGGTAGGACCGAATCGCCCGCCAGCGATCACCGCACGACCGTTTCCCAGAAGGCCGATGCCAGTATCGTAGCGCCCAGTCGTGAGGGAGCCCGTTGCGGTCCATTGTCCCGTCGCTGGATCGTAAAGCTCAGCCCTATTTCTTGTGACGCTACCACCGGTGGTTATGCCTCCGACGAGAAGCACCTTGCCAGTTGCCAACGTGATCATGGAGTGCCTGCCGCTCGATTGCGTGAGCGATCCAGTGGCGGTCACCGTTGTGCCGTCGAAAATCTCACACGTGCTGAGCGCAGCACCCGCGCACGGCATCGGTGCAATGCAGCCACCACAGTAAAGAATGTTCCCGTTTGGCAAGCGCGCTCCCGCGAACGCGACCCTCGTACTGATGGTTGGCCCATTGGTAAACAGCTGCGTCGTCGGGTCGAAAACAGCGATCGGCAGCGTGCTCGGGAAGGTCATATCACCTCCGATAACGGCAACCTTCCCTGTCGGAAGCAGACCTTCAATGCCGTAGGCGCGCCCTGACGTGAGTGACCCGGTTGTGGATGCGCTGAGACTTGTGGTCGGGTTGAAAATTTCGGCAGAAGCGAGCTGTTGCGCAAGCGGATTCGTTCCAGCAGAGATACCGCCCACAATGAGAATTCGTCCATCGGTAAGGCGCGCCGTCGTTGGACCGTAGCGCGCAACCTGGAGCGAGGTCGTAAACACCCACTGGTTCATCGTTGGGTTCCACCGATCGACGATCGCGCTCGCGACGATGGTTGCGCCGTCGTTGCCACCGCCTGCGACGAGTGCCGTTCCGTCGTCCATCGCAATCGCACCTTGTCCTGCCCGTGCGGTCGGAAGCGCTTGCTTTCCGACGAAGCCAGCGTTGCCGAAGAGGTCGACGGCTGCGTTGAGGCCTCCACCCGCTGTGCTCCCGCTCACGTAGAGGACATCGCCCGTCGTGAGGCTGATCGCAGTGTTGGTGAACGTGAAGTTCGATCGCGCCACGCTCAACGTCGTCGAATCGGTATTCCACACGCCAACAAGCGCCGATGACGTTGAACTCACCTGTTCGTCGGCCGGTTCGCGTGAGCAGCTTGCGTTCGCGAGCGTCGCGCTTGCCGCGAACAATGCTGCGAGCCTTGCGGTGGTCACCGTGCTTGATGCGCGGGGCCGACGACTGGAACTTTTCATTGGGTGCCTCTTGAGAAATTTGGATCGAATCAACTGGGAACGAAGACCCTCGCGGCGAGAATCAAGGTGACGCGACTTGATGAGTCGAACACGGACCACGAGGATGGTCGAGCTTCGTCCACTCAGCCCAGCGGGGGCTTATGTAAGTCAAGATGCTCCGTCAATATGATTGAAAGTCAATTTAATTGACTTAACGCCGAGTGGTGCCGGTGACGTTCACCCGATTTGGTCGGGCGATCCATCCCACAGCCGCGCCCTCGAGGCCAAGAACCAAACGTCGGCACTCGCACGCCTAGCGCCAGTAGACTATACGAGCATCATCATGTTGCGGGCCGACGTTCGGCATAATCTTGCGCTCATCGGAATCGCCGCGAGCTACGGCTCAATCGGTTGTGAGGCGCTGATCGGTGCGAACTTCGATCCGAGACCTTTGCACGTCGATGCAAGCACGCCGACCGAATCGCCGTTTAAGGTCGTGCAAGCACCCCCTGAAGGCGAAACGCTAACCGCGATCTGGGGCTACGACGCGCAGAACATCATTGCAGTGGGGCGCAACGGCGTGCGGTACCACTACGCCGACGGCATATGGACGCGCTCGCAACTTGGCGGGGGACGCGACTACTACGCGATTTGGGGAACATCATCGACAGACGTCTATGCCGTCGGAACAACACGAGGCGACGCTCGTGGGTTTGTCGTCCACTTTGACGGGTCAGCATGGGTTGACGAGTACATCGCTGACGAAGCGCTCTACGGCGTCTGGGGCGCTGACAATTTGGTGTACGCGGTCGGGGCCCAAGGGATGCTCTACGGCAAGTACGTTGGCACAACCGATTGGGCCAAACGCCTCAGCAAGGGGCTACCCGCCAACCCTTCGGTACCGGCATCGCCCGACGCACCCATCTTGTGGAGCATCGCGGGGAACAACGCGGACAACTTCGCGATCGCGGCGGACGCCGATCGCATCTTCCACTACGTAGGCAAGGGCGATTTCGTAAACCTCGACCCCATCGTCGATCGAACCATCGTCTTTCGAACCGCTTGGGCGGCGCCGGGCCCCTCGACGAACATCTTCTTTGGGTCGAACCACCTCGGCATTTCGTGGCTCGGCGAAACGACGAGCGATCCTACGGATGGATCGGCATCGACCGAGGAAATCGTGCGCCTTCACGAAGACAAGTCGCTCTCCGGCTCCGAGAATCTCTTCGTCCGAGGAATCTGGGGAGATCCGACTTTCACGGTGTTTGTGGGCGACCTCGGGCACATCTACAGCTACGGGCACGTGAGCAACCAGACGCAGCCAATCGTGTCTCCGACAACGGCTGCGCTGTGTGGTGTGTGGGGAAGCTCGCCCGACGACGTATGGATCGTCGGGCAGCGTGAGCTGATTCTTCACGGGCGGGTGCGGTAGGCTGGCACCAACGGCAGCGTGTTCTGTAGCGAGTCATCGATATCCCTGCGCTTGAAGCTCAAACAGTCGC
The DNA here is from genome assembly GCA_023248735.1 of Myxococcales bacterium. Classification (GTDB taxonomy): domain Bacteria; phylum Myxococcota_A; class Polyangia; order Polyangiales; family Polyangiaceae; genus JAHFDX01. The sequence continues at coordinate 1,790 of JAHFDY010000084.1, read as the reverse complement.
GCGTAACGACCACCTTCGACGACGAGTTTCTCGTGTGAGCCACGCTCGATGATCTTTCCGTGACCAAGGACGATGATCTCGTCGGCCATTCGCACGGTCGAAAATCGATGGGAAATGACGATCGCGATCTTGTCATTGGTCAACTCACGGAACCTTTCGAAAATCTGCACCTCAGCTTCCGCATCGATCGAAGCCGTGGGCTCGTCGAGCACGAGAATATCGGCGTCCTTGCGAATGAACGACCGCGCCAAGGCAATCTTTTGCCACTGGCCGAGTGACAATTCGCGCCCCGCTTTGAACCAGCGGCCAAGGCGTGTGTCGTAGCGATCGGGCAGCGTTTCGATCATCGGCTTTGCGAGCCCCTGACTTGCAGCTTCGTCCCAACGCGAGCGATCATCGTAAGCGAGGTCGTCACCCGCCCCGATGTTCTCGCCGACCGTGAGTTGATAGCGCACGAAGTCTTGAAAGATCACACCGATGCGTCGACGGAGTGCGACGGGCGACCAGTCCTGTAGGTCAACGCCGTCAAGCGTGATGCGACCTCTGGTGGGCTCGTAGAGGCGTGTAAGCAGCTTGATGAGCGTGGTCTTGCCCGACCCATTTTCGCCGACGATCGCGAGCTTGCTGCCAGGCGGAATATGCAAATCGATCGTTTCGATCGCAGGTTCAGAAGAGCCCGGATAACTGAAAGAAACACCCTCAAACCGAATTCCGTCGCCGACCTTGGTCCCCTGCGTCACTACGCCTGCTTTGGCGGGTGAGGGTGTCGCCAAGAATTCGTAGAGATTCGACAAGTACAGGTTGTCTTCGTACATGCCTCCGATGTCGGAGAGCGCGCTCGTGAGCGACGACTGCGCTTGGCGAAATACGATGACGTACATTGTCATTGCGCCGAGTGAGATTGCCCCTGCGACCGTCGACATCGCGATCCACAAGTACATGCCATAGAACGCGACCGTCCCAATCATGCTGAGCGCCGTACCCCAAATGACTCGCCGAATCGCGATAGTACGGTCGCCCGCGTAGAGCCTTTCGTAGATGTCGCGATAGCGCTTGAGAAAACGCGGACCGAGACCGAAGAGCTGCACTTCCTTCGCGTGGTCTTCGCGCGCAAGCACGGTCTCGACGTACATCTGCTCACGCGTTTCGGGCGTACGCCATCGTGAGAGCTTGAACGCATCGCCCGAGAACTTCAGCTCTGCAACGAAGGGAGGCAACGCGGCGAAAATCAGGACCGCCAACGCCAGCGGCGAGAACGCTGCGAGCAAGAACGCGAGACCCGCGAGCGTGATGAGGCTCTGTGCGAAGCCAAATGTTTGCGACACGAGCGACAACGGCCGCGACGATGCCTCACGGCGCGCTCGCGTCATCTTGTCGTAGAGCTCGGAGTCCTCAAACTGCGTGAGGTCAAGGGTGAGCGCCTTCTCAAGAATCTCGACGTTGATCCGTTGACCGAGCTGCTGACGAAGGAGGCCACGCATGAGGGAAAGGCTGCGGCCGACAACGGCGAGGACGATGACGCACGCGAGCTCGAGCGCGACCCACTTCGCGGTAACGTGCCGATCGGTTGCCAGCTGGGTGCGCGCGGCGATAACAATCGCATCGATGAGATGCTTGCCAACCCACGCGATAGACGTCGGCACGACGCCTGCAGTCAGGCTGCCCATGGCGAGACCCACCGTAAGCCGACGGTTCGTTGACCAAACAAGCGAGAGGGCTCGACCCGTGTACGTGAAGACACCGAGATAGCGTGTGACGGAAGCTTCGTCGGCCATGGCCCGCAAATACCT
>JAHFDY010000083.1 GCA_023248735.1 Myxococcales bacterium | reverse complement strand
CTTCTCAACGCAACGTTCGTCGAGCGGTCTCCCAAGAAGTTCGGCCCCAAACCCGTTCGCGCTCGTGTTATCTCGCCGCCGACCGAGAGCCAGCATGAAACTCGACACGTTTAGCTTCGAACTCCCCCAAGAGCGGATCGCGCAAGAGCCGGCGACTGACCCCCTTGCGGCGAAGTTACTGCACCTTCCGTGGGGGCTGCCCGTAGCGCACCGAATCGTCAAGGAACTTGCCGAACTGATCGCACCGGGATCGCTGTTGATATTCAACGATACACGCGTCATTCCGGCCCGCCTTGTTGGCACGAAGGAAGGTTCCGGTGGAAAGGTCGAGATTTTCCTCGTCAAGCGAACCGACCGAATCACGACAGTCGAAACCTCTTCCGGCAAATTGGCAGGAGAGGTGTGGCGAGCGCTAGGCAAGGCCTCGAAACCGCTGCGAGCGGGTGCAGACTTCGTTTTCGGCGATCTCACCGCGCGCATGCTTGGGCGGTCCGACGAGGACGGTTTGCTCGAAGTCGCACTCTTTACGAGGTCACACAAACCCGTATCGGAGGCGGTGTTCGAGGTGGGTCAAGTACCGCTTCCGCCATACATCAAGAGGCTCCCCACCGACGCCGATGCATCCCGCTACCAAACCATGTTTGCGCGCGTAGACGGGGCGGTCGCGGCTCCAACTGCGGGCCTACATTTTACGCCCCAGCTCCTCGAAGCGATCACCGCGCGCGGTTGCGAGGTCGCATCAATCACGCTCCACGTAGGACTCGGAACGTTCGCTCCTGTTATGGTAAATGATCTTGACTATCACCCCATGCACGAAGAACACTTCACGGTCGCACAGGCATGTGCGGACGCAGTCGCAAGCGCGCGCGAGCGTGGTGGGCGCGTTGTTGCCGTAGGCACAACCGTTGCGCGAGCCCTCGAAGCAAGCGCGGATCACGAGGCCTTTGGGCACGTGATCGCTCAATCGTCGTCAACGCGAATTCTGATCCAACCTGGTTACGAATTTCGCGTCGTCGATCAGCTCTTCACGAATTTTCACCTCCCGAAATCCACCCTGCTCGCCCTTGTGTGCGCGTTTGGCGGTATCGATCGCGTCATGAACGCGTACCGAATGGCCGTCGCAGGGGAGTACCGCTTCTTCTCTTACGGCGACGCGATGCTCATCGATCCGGATCCGCTCTCCCTTGCACCTCGCTTATCGGTTGAAACATGAAGCCAAGCAGCGAGGGTTTCGAATTCCACGTCCGCGCACAGGACGGCAAGGCCCGCCGCTCGACATTTGTCACCCCACACGCCGTCGTTGAGCTTCCGACCTTCATGCCCGTCGGCACGCAAGGAACCGTCAAGACGCTTACCCCCGAAGAGGTCGCCGCAACGGGCGCGCAAATCGTCCTCGGTAATACGTATCACTTGTGGGTACGACCTGGCCCGGACGTCGTGGCCCACTTTGGAGGCTTGCATGCCTTTTCGAAATGGCCGCACGCCATGCTCACCGATTCAGGTGGCTTTCAAGCGTTCTCTCTTTCGGCGAACGTAAAGCTAACCGAAGACGGCTTCACGTTTCGATCGCACCTCGACGGTCAGCAGATGTTCCTCTCGCCGGAAGAAGCGGTGCGCATACAGGGCCTCATCGGCGCCGACATTCAGATGCAGCTCGACGTGTGCTCCCCCGGAAATTCGGACCGCATCGTCGTCGAAGGAGCCGTCGCGCGAACGACGCGCTGGGCAAAACGCGCGATCGCCTCACCAAGACCGCGTGGCCAAGCCCTTTTTGGAATCGTTCAAGGAGCGTGTTTTCCCGATCTTCGGCGCGACCACGCAAAGGAACTTGCGGAGTTACCTTTTGACGGTATCGCGCTCGGTGGCTTCTCGGTTGGTGAGCCAATTCCAGCAATGTACGAAGCGCTCGATGCGGTCGCTCACGAGGTCGATCCTGAGCGGCCGCGCTACCTCATGGGCGTGGGCACGCCACAGGACCTCCTCATCGCCGTGGGTTTGGGCATCGACATGTTCGACTGTGTTCTGCCCACACGCAACGCGCGCAACGGCCAAGCGCTCACCCGTTTTGGGAAAATTACGATTAAGAACGCGCGATACCGCGACGACAAGTCGCCGCTCGATCCAGAGTGTACGTGCCCTGCATGTGCGGGAGGATACGCGCGTGGCTATCTACGCCACCTCTTCATAGCTGGCGAAATCCTCGCCCTGCGCCTCATCAGCGCACACAACCTACACTTCTACGGAGAACTGATGCATGGCGCTCGCGTTGCCATCGAAAAAGGCAATTACGTTGACTATCAGCGGTCATCGCTGGACCGGATGGGACACGGTGACCTACTCTAGCGAAGTTCTCTTCCGTTCTTGGGTGGGATAACTGGCAAAGATAAATGGGACACGACAACAAGCGCCAGATCGGCGCCATCCTGGTTCAGCGCCAGTTGCTTACGGCGACCCAGCTTGAGGACGCATTGCGCGATCAGCGACGCGCGGCCGGCGTGAGGCCAAAGCCTCTCGCGTCCTATCTCATCGAAAAGGGGATTATTGGCGAGCTCGATGCCCTGCGCGCACTCTCCGAGCAGCAGGGCGTCCCCGGCATCGACCTCACACAGGTCGCGATCTTGCTTGAACACCTCGACGTCGTGCCTCGCGCAATCGCCGATTCACACGCGATCCTTGCCGTGCTTGTTCGTGGCGATCGCATCTTTCTCGCGATGAGCGACCCGACGGACAAGCGCGTGATCGACGAACTTGAATTCGTCACCGGCAAGAAGGTCTACCCCTACGTCGCGCTGAGGCGCGCAATCGAAAAGACAATCGCAGCTGCCTATGACGCAAAAGAGCACGGCGAGACGTACTATCTTGGCCCAAACGTCCCGGCCGAAACACTGCGTCAGCTCGGGCTGAACCCTCCCTCGGAAACGTACCCATCGCCACCGAGTGTTCCCGAGAACGAACAGCCCGTTGTACTTGACACGCAGATGCAAACCGCGGGCGTTGAGGCAGAGGTCTCGACGACCGACTTTGGAAAGCTCGAACCTGATGTTTTGCCCGTCGGTAAGTTGGTTGACGAATCCTCACCAGGGTCAACAGGTTTACGAGCGGCACGCACCGAGAAACTCGTCCTGGTCGTTGACGATGAGGACGATATCCGCAAGCTGCTGAGCCGATTGCTGACGGACCGTGGCATGCGCGTTATCGAGGCCGATCGAGGCCTCGTCGCACTTCGACTCGTCAAGGAGCACGTGCCCGACTTGATCATTCTCGATGCCATGCTGCCGGAACTTCATGGCTTCGATATCGCAAGGAGAATCAAGGGAAGCACAAAGTACGGGCACATCCCGATCGTCATGATCAGCGCGGTCTATCGCGGATGGCGCATCGCTGAGGACCTGAAGGCGGGCTTTGGTATCTCCGAGTATCTCGAGAAGCCCTTTCGCATCGCGGACGCCATCGCCGCAGTCGAACGAGCGCTTGACGAAGGCGACCGAAAGTCGGGTTCCCTGGTTCCACCCGAGCAAATCAGCAGCGAGGCGGAAGATGCGCTTCAACAGGGCATCAGTGCCTACCGCTTAGGCAATCTCGATACCGCGATCGAACACCTTCGACGCGGCGTTGCGATCGATCCACTGGCCTACCGGCTCCACTTTCATCTTGGACTACTGCTCGGCAAGCAAGGACTTATTTACGAAGGTATTCAAGCGCTCGAGCGTGCCGTCGATCTCAACGCGCGGCATTTTCCGGCGCTGAAGAACCTCGCGGTGCTCTACGAGAAGGCCGGCTTTCGCCACCGCGCCGTCGAAGCGTGGGAAAGAGCGTCGCAAGCTGCACCAGACGCGACCACTCGTGCAACAATTAGACAGCACCTTCTGAAGCTACTGTGACTGCGACCAACGGGACTTCGTTTGCGCAGGCAGAGAGGCGGAGCCAAGTTTGAAGTTCGTCTGTGACCAATGCAAAGCGAAGTACCAACTTGCCGACGAGAAGGTCGCCGGCAAAACGATTCGCATGAACTGCCGCAAGTGCGGCCACCCGATTCAGATAAAGGTTCCCGCACTCACCCCGCCTGCGACGACGGAGCCACCGCCTTCGTCAACAGGTGACGACGCACCAACGCGCATCGGCCAAGTCGGTGAGGTACTGGCCGAGGCCCTCCGGGCTGGCCTTGAGGCAGCGCCCTCGAGCGCGATTCCCGCGTCGGCGATTCCGCTATCAGACGAGGAGTGGTTCGTCGGCATCAACGGCGATCCGTCGGGCCCTTTCACGCGCGAACAAGTGGCTTCGAAAATGCGCATCGGAACCATTACCCCCGACTCTCTTGCGTGGCGTGAGGGCCTTTCGGACTGGCGTCCCGTCGGCGAAATAATCGAACTCTCTGAGTTGCGAAAGAGCCTTGCCCTTTCGTTGCCGGCGCCACCACTGTCGCCGCCGTCGCGGCCCGAATCACCGCTCTCGCGGCCTCCGCCACCGCCCTCACGACCATCCCGACCCGGTCCGCCACCGCCTCCACCGCGCGCTTCGCGACCCGCGATTGCGTCGCCGCTCACGCCCTCGGCGCCCCTTGTCGCGATGCCGGCAGCGCCATCGCTAGGTCCACCGCGACCATCGCCATCTGCTTCGTCGTTGGGTCCACCGCGACCATCGCCTTCGCGCCCACAGGTCGACATCTCGCCGGCGCCATCACCGGTCGAACTCACGGGGCAACCGCAACCCGCTGATGACCTAATTTTTGCGCCCCCCGCGCCGGCATTGGCGTTTCCGTCGTCGCCCGCCCTCGAGGATGAAGCACCCCTCGCGGTGATGGCCGATCCGTTCGGCGCGCCTTCGGCGCCCACGACCATTCCCACGCTGCCCACGGAGATCCCGGGAGGCTCCGCGCACCAGCGCTCGAGCGCTTCGCCCCCTCCCGCCCTCACAGCACCGAGCCTTCCCGACAGTTCGAGCCCGATCAGCTCGCACCCCTTGGCGTCGTTCGGAGCAAGCGGCGCAAGTACCCCGGTAAGCGTTGCCGCGACCGACGCACAAGGCCCCCACCGATCGGCGAGCGCATATCCAAGCGTGCCGCCGCGGCAAAAGAAAAGTGGGTGGTTGCCTTTCGCTGTGACGTTCATGCTTGGGTCGTTTTGCTCGGCCCTCGTCATTGCGTTGATCATGAAGCCGCCGCCAGCTCCGCTTCCAACGCCGATTCCGACCTCAGCCACGACGGCCGCAACGGCGCAATCGACTGGCGCGGATTCGTCAATCCCATTGACGATCACGTCGGTCATGGGAACGACGGCGTCCCGACCAAGCGGCACAGCCCTTGTCGCGCCGCTACCGCCAGCAACCACCAGTGTCACCCCTTCAGCTACCGCTGCCACGAGTGCAACGGGTGGTGGACTCGACCTCAGTGGCCTCGGTAGCTCGGGGCCGCGCCCTGAGCTCGACCCAGGCGGTAACAGCGGAAAAACCCCCGCTGGCGGCTGCTACGCGCAGGCTGACATCCAGCGTGTCATCGGCGCACACCAAGGCGGCGTGAGGCGCGTGTGCTGGACGAACGCAACCACGAACAGCAGCAGCGCGAGCATTAGTGTCTCAATGACCATCGGGCCTCAAGGCAACGTCGAAAGCGTTTCCGCCAACGGCGACGACGCTTCGGTCGCACGGTGTGTCGAAAACGACGTAAGACGCTGGACGTTCCCCGCCGGCGGTTGTTCGGAGCGAACTTCGTTTTCACTCAAGTTCATTCGCCAATAGTTGTAAGAAGTTGGTTTGAGTGACGTTGACTGACCTGGAGACCATGCACATGACTCGCAAGCCCACTTGGACCCGCCGCGCCGCCGTGGCCGGACTCATCGCGATTGCTGCTATTCCTGCGGCGGTCGCCTGCGGTAACAAATCGCCTGAAGTTCCCCCAAACAACTCCATGGGAAGTGCGACGGGCTCGATGCCTGGCTACCCAGGCGTGTGCCCACCTGGATACCCTCCAGGCGCCGTCTGCCCACCGGCCGGCTATCCAACAGGCTATCCGACGGGATCGGTGACGGGTTATCCGACCGGATCAGTGACGGGCTATCCAACCGGATCGGCCACGGGCTACCCGACAACGACCACACCCACCGCAACGTCGTCTGATCTTGGGTCGCTCCTTGGGTCGATCGGCAGCTCCTTGGGGCTCGGTACCCTCCCAGGCAACGTGAGCGAAGCTGGCCTCGCCGCCCAAGCCGCCATCTACGCGAAGGGGATGACGCCCGAAGGCCCGCCCCTCAAGAAGGTGCTCGGAGCCGATCAACATGAATCGCAAACGTTCACCATGCAGCCGGGTCGCTGCTACACGATTCTTGGCTTCTCACCGCCGGGTGCGGTCAAACACCTCATGCTCTCGATCATGGCGCCGCCGTTCTATACCGCGCCCATGATGACGAGCAGCGCCGCGGTTACCAATCGACCCGTCGTTGGGCATCCCACGCCGACTTGCCCGCTTCTGCCGATCGCGGTGCCGTACAAGCTCGATGTCCACGCGAAAAGCGGCGCTGGCGAAGTCGTGGTGCAGATTTACTCAAAGCCTAAGTGACTTTGCGGAAATAAGTCCGCTGCTGCGTTTGCTGACCACACGCGGCGAGCAGCGTGCATGGCCACGTCAACTTCGCTCCAATCGCTTCCACGCTCGACACCACCCCCACGTCTCGCAAAGGTTCTACGCTTCGTCAAAGAAGCGCCTATCGCCTGGCGCGGCTCTGCGGAGGCGGAGCGCGTGGTCGCCATCGTTGGCTCGCGCAAACCGTCGACTGAATCGTTGCACTTCACACGTGCCATCGCCATCGCGTGTGCCGAAGCTGGGGTCGTAGTCGCGTCCGGTGGTGCGATCGGAATCGATATTTGCGCGCATCGCAGCGCGCTCGACGCGGGGGGTCGTACTTGGGCCGTCCTTGCAACTTCTCCGGAACGCTTCTTTCCAGCCGAGCACAACGAGTTCTTTCGCGCCCTTCCCGATCGGGGTGGCACTTTGGTTTGGACCGCAGCGGCGGGCGCGCCGACACCCCGGTGCTTTCGTCGTCGCAACCGGGTCCTCGTCGCCCTTGCCGACTTGGTCGTCGTTGTCCAGGCCGCCAAGCGCTCCGGATCGGTCAATGCCGGTGGGCACGCGCTCGCGCTCCACACGCCCCTGCTGGCCGTCCCGGGCTGCCCATGGGACGACCGCTTCGCTGGGTCCGTCGCGCTCCTTGCAGCCGGCGCCAAGGTGGCGGACGGGCCTGAAAGGGTCCTCGCAGCGCTCGGAGCGACGAGGCCGCGTCAGGCAAGCCTTCCGCTTGGGGGAAGCATGCTTGCCGGTCCGACGTCAGAAGCGCACTCAGGAACAACCGTCGAGGCGAGGGTGCGGGTCCCGACGGGCATCCCCTCGACCCTCCTCAGTGCGATTTCGCAAGTGCCCTTATCTGTTGAAGAAATTGCCGCGCGCGCCAGGCTCGACCTGACCATCACCCTTTGCGCACTCTTGACGCTCTCATTAGAGAACGTAGTAGTAGAAGACTTGGGCGGTCGGTTTCGACTCGCCTAACCATCTGTAATCATTGAGAAATTGGGGCATAATGGGCAAGACGCTCGTAGTCGTCGAGTCTCCGGCCAAGGCCAAGACCATCAAGAAGTACCTCGGCTCAAAGTTCGAGGTGCTCGCATCGAAGGGTCACGTGAAAGACCTTCCGAAGAAGATGGGTATCGACATCGAACACGGCTTCATTGAAACCTACGAGGTCATCGAACGCGCCGAGAAGATTCTCGCCGAGCTCAAGGGTGCCGCAAACCTTGCCGATGAAGTCCTCCTCGCCACCGACCCCGATCGCGAAGGCGAAGCGATCGCGTTTCACATCGCCGAGGAGCTCAAGGGTTCAAAGAAGCCGACCAAGCGCGTCGAGTTTCACGAAATCACAAAAAAGGGCGTCGACTACGGGATCGCGCATCCGCGCGAGCTGAACAAAGACCTGTACGACGCCCAACGCTGTCGGCGCGTCCTCGATCGCATCGTGGGCTACGACGTCTCGGCGCTCGTCTGGTCGAAGCTCGCGTTCGGCCTCTCCGCGGGACGCGTCCAGAGTGTCGCGCTTCGCCTTATTGTCGATCGCGAGCGCGAAATCGAGGCGTTCGTCCCCGAAGAATATTGGAATGCAGCTGCAGGCTTGCGCATCAAGGCGCAACCAAAGTCGCCTTGGTTCCTCGCTCGCCTCAGCCAACGAAACGGCCAAAAGTGGGCGGTCTCAAACGCCGAAGAAGCCGCGACATTCAAGGCAGACCTGGAGAACGCGGCGCTACGGGTTCAAAAAGTAACCCGCAGTGAGCGCAAACGAAATGCGCCCGCGCCCTACACCACAAGCAAGCTGCAGCAAGACGCCGTATCGCGCCTCGGGTTCTCGGCCAAGCGCACGATGCAAATCGCGCAAGACCTCTACCAAGGCATCGACCTCGGCAAAGACGGTGGCCCTGTCGGACTCATCACCTACATGCGTACCGACTCAACGCGGGTATCGCCTGACGCCGAGGCCGAGCTTCGCGTGTTCATCGGCGAGACGTTCGGCAAGACATACGTGCCGGCCCAACCCAACGTCTACAAATCAAAGAAGAACGCGCAAGACGCCCACGAAGCGATTCGTCCAACGTCGCTCGAACTACCCCCTGACCAAGTGCGTAAGCACCTCAAGGACGAGCAGTACAAACTCTACAAGCTCATTTGGGAGCGGTTCGTCGCCAGCCAAATGAAGGAAGCGCTCTACGACCAGACGGCGGTCGACATCGAAGCAAAAGCGGGCGCTACAAGTTACACACTCCGCGCGAGCGGTCGCATTCTCAAGTTCGCAGGTTGGCTCGAGGCCTACGGCAAGACCGCCGACAAAAACGAACTTGCCGGCGAAGAAGCGCAAGACGGCGAACCCGACGGAAAGGTCAAGATCGACGCCTCAAGCGAAGATGATCAACTTCCTGAACTATCGGAAGGCACCGATCTCACCTTGGCAACGCCACCGGGTGCGGTAACAGAGCAGAAGTTTACGCAACCACCGGCGCGCTACACGGAAGGCTCACTCGTCAAGGAACTTGAAGAACGCGGCATCGGGCGTCCCAGCACGTACGCTGAGATCATCAGCAAGGTGCAAGCACGCGACTACGTCGAGAAAATCGACGGCCGCTCCTTCAAACCGTCGACCCTCGGCAAGTTCGTCGTTGACGGGCTCGTTAGCGCCGATCTCGACTTCATGGACCCAGCGTTCACTTCCAAAATGGAAGACGAGCTCGACGCGGTTGAAGCGGGCAAGGAAGATCGCGAAACGCTCCTTCGCCGTTTTTACACACGATTTCGGTCACAGCTCGACGCAAGTAAGAAGAGCAAACGCTGGAACCCAGACCCAGAACCGACCGATCAAATTTGCGAGCTCGACGGCGGCGTCATGATGAAGCGCTGGTCGAAGAACGGGTGGTTCCTCGGCTGCTCGAACTACAACGCCAAGCCTCAGTGCAAGAACACGCGCGACCTCGGCCCCGACGGCAAAGGCCCCACGACCGGCCCAGCCGTTAGAGAGACGGACATCATCTGTGACAAGTGCGGAAAGCCGATGGTCATCCGCACCGGCCGCTTCGGTGAGTTCGTCGCATGTACGGGCTACCCCGAATGCAAGAACGCGCGACCTGTTCCACTGGGTGTGCCCTGCCCGAAGTGCGGCGGCGACATCATCGAGATCAAGTCGAAGAAAAAAGGCGGCAGACCCTTCTACGGCTGCTCCAAGTATGCCGACGAGAAGGTCAAGTGCGACTTCAAGCTCTGGCAGAAGCCCATCAACGAAGCGTGCCCTGATTGTAAGGCACCTTACCTTGTGCAAGGCGGCAACAAGGCCAAGCCATTCATCATGTGTGCCGACAAGAAGTGCGGATACAAGCGCGCTGTCGAAGTTCCCGAAGAAGGCGACGGAGCATCCGAAGCGGCTGGGGCATGAACAACGATGAGCCACGTTGCGCGCGAGCTACCCGCCGATATTGTCAGCTTAATTGACGGTCAAGTAACGGGACTACATTCGCCGTTTCGTGGGGCAGGTAGCAGCGGCGCTCCTCTGTTCGTTCCGCTTAGGGAGCGAATACGTCCACCGGCCACATTCGCTTCAATTGTTGCCGGATCTTCGATCGTAACGGGCATGCTACTGCGGGGCGAAATCGGCTTCGCAATCGCGCTCATTGGCCCGCTACTCGCGCTCGCGAGCATCGCCCCGGCCTCCAGAAACACTTCGCGTGCCGCAGGATGGTGGGTGAGCCATGACTTCATCGCAACGCGCCATCCAGACGGATTTACATGGTGGACGAGCACGCTCGGATTGCAGGCGATCGAAATCGGACGCTACTCGGTCACTTTCCGTCGAGGACGCGGTGAGCGTACAGAGGTCGTCCCGATTGACCTCCGCACGCCAGTGAAGAGGCTGGCGCGGAGCATGCGCGCGCAGCTTCAAGGCATTAGCGTGTGGGCTACCGCACCGGACTGAGCGTGAGGAGATTCACTTTGGCGCGGGACAAGCCGTCGTCGGATCGTTCGCAAAAGGGCAGCATGCCTGAACAATGGTGTCCTTCGTCACGGTGACCGTCGTGATCTTCTTTGTGTCGTGCGCCGTACCAGTATCGCCTGCCGTTCCAACCCAGTAGCCCCAAACGAATGTCCCGCTCGCTTTGTCACCGCTTAGGTTGACGACGGTCCCTGCAGACACATTCAGCGTTTGGACGGCGTCGGTCGTTGCGGCACCGCCTTGAACCGAAACCGAGCACCACGCGAGGTAGTTCTGAACGGTGAGCTTAACAAGCGCGCTGCTGTCTGGCGTACCCGTATCGACAGGCGCGCCCGTGTCAACAGGTGTGCCCGTGTCGGCTGGTGTCCCGGTGTCAACGCCCGCATCTGTGACAGCCACGGGAGCATCAGACCCCGCGTCACTTGCCGAAGCGGCGGTGCCGCACCCAAAGAGGACCGAAGAGCCGAGGAGGAAAAAGAGGTTGAAATTGCGCATGGGTGGATAGTGTCCGACAACGCCGATATTTGTCTCGCTACGTCATTTTTTTGCTTCGGCACGCCACTCAAGCAACTTCAGCCGGCCGCTCGGTCGTCAGCCGTAAAATAGGCAACAGTCTCCGAAAGACCCGCTTCGAGGTCACGTGGCTGAAAGTTCAACTCCTGCTGCGCCTTGCTCGCATCGACCCGCACGTCCCACTGCAGAAACGCAAGCTCACCGCGACTCATCGGAGGCCGCAGCCCGAACCAATCGCCGAAGGGTACAGAGAGCCCGACGACGACCCTCAAGAGCCAGAGCGCAGCCGTCGGAGGCACACGTCCGTGCCCCGCGAGCGCAGCCGTGCGCTCGGCTAACTCGCGATACGAAATGTAACTGTCCGAGAGCAAATAACGCGACCCGTCGGGTGCGTGTTCCCACGCATGGACATGTGCTTCGGCAAGGCCGCGCGAATGCACGAGCGAAATGCCGCACGGAGGAAGTAAAGGTACTTTACGATTGACCACGTCGACGATCACCTTATTGATCGCGGTGCACGAGGGGCTTGGTCCGTACACAGCCGAAGGATTCAAGTGAACGGTCGACAGGCCCTTCTTCTGCGCATCCTGCACGAGAGCCTGTGCCTTCATTTTCGAACGCTCGTATGCCGTCGGCTTCTCGCCCATCGCCGGGCGGTCCTCCTTTAGCGTGCCGCCGGGCGCTGCGTCGAACACGTCCATCGTTGATGTGTAGACGAGGCGCTCGACCCCCGCCGTCTCCGCCGCCGCGATCACGTTTGCGGTGCCACCAACGTTGATCCGCTCAAAGACGCTTTCGTCCCGTACCCATTGCTCGGGGAGGCCCGCCGCATGGAAGATTGACGTCGCGCCGGAGGCCGCACGCTCGGTCGAGTCACGATCGGCAACGTCTCCCGCCACAATGTCAATACTCGGATGCAGTACCTTGCGTGCGCGCAGAACATCGCGAACGAGCGCACGCACACTGAGACCGCGATCCACAAGTCTGTTCGCGATGGCAAACCCAACGACACCGGTGGCGCCCGTAACAAGAATGGTGCCCTTCATCGGCTTCTCACTTGAGAACGACTTCCTTCTGCATCTTGCCGAGCATCGAGAAAATCTCGCTCTGATCGTCTTCTTCGACCTTTCGTTCGACGAGTATCTCGGTGAACTTTTCGATGAAGACGTGCCACTCGGCGTTCGTAATTCGCAACCCCTTATGCGCTATTTTCATCTCCTTGCCGGCGTAGGTGCACCCTCCACCGGTCTCGGCGCACAGCTGCTCCGCGAGCATCTCGCGGAACTTCGTATCGCGCGCCGCATCTTTTTTCAGCTTCGCGAAAGCGCGGTTCAACCGCTTTTCTCCGTAGAGTTTCTGAACGAATGCCTCGATGAGCTGCCCCACGCCCTCCTTGCCACCAAGGCGGTCGTAGAGCGTCTTTGGCACGGCAGGCGTGGCTTGCTGCGGTGGCGGGGGAAGTTCGGCAGGCGAACCGCCATCACCTTCCGTAAGGGGGTGAGGTGCTGGGTGCGGCGGTCCGCACGCGCCTACGGCAAACCCAAGCGCAAGAACCACCGCGAGCCAGCGCTCGCGATCTCCAGCAAAGGTCCCTTTTCGCACAAATCGCCGCGCTCTCTCTTGGGGATTCACAATAGGAAACGTAGTATGACTTCCCTGACCTTGTGTACATTGCAGAGGCTCGCACTTGCCTGAATGCACGCTGCTCTTAGATGGCCGCGTGGTTGTGCGCGCTGAAGACACGACGCCCGAGGTTGAATTCGCGCTCTTTGACGCGGGTTGCTGCGAGCTGCAAGCCGACGAGCCCGGAACGAATCGCGAAGCCGGTTACCGCACGACCGCAGGTGAGGCGAAACGACGCCTTTCATTGACGGGCGTAACGGCGGCGCGCGCGCGTGAGGTCGCGAGACTCATCACAGAACCCACTCGAATCGGGCCGTCACTCGCTGAGCGATATGCCCGCGGCCAAGTGCTTCGACTCCTTGCGCGCGAATTTGACGCAGGCGAATTACTCGAAGGACACATCTACAATGGTGCGCTGAAGAGCTACATGGGCCGTTGGCTCAACCTCCATCAGCTTTCGCGCGACCTCAATATCAGCGCAGCCGCGAACGTTCTTCAGGCACTTTACCTCGCAATCGTTCTGGACGACGTCAGCGATGATGCCGCGGTCGTGCTTTCTACCTCCGCCGTGATGAGCCAACGCAGGCCGGGCGAACGTTCGTGGCGACGTGCGGCGCTCGATCAGGTCGTTCGTATCCCCGGTGCCCTGCTCAAGCTCGCCAACGATCCGTCACCAACGCTCGTCCAAATGGGCGTTGGTCCCTCGCGAGCGGAACTCATCGAAGCGGTGCGGGCGCGCCTTGCGACGAAGGCAAAAGGTCTTGCGCGCGAGAAACTAAGTTCGCTTGAACGTAAGTTGGTCGTGCGCGACCGCCCCAAGGCGGGTCCGCTGAGCGACGCAAGCGCGTGGGCCGTCGAAGACCTACTGACGCGGCGCGAGTTCAAGTTAGCGCAGTCGAAACTTGAACCGATCGAGCGCGCACGCGGAAAGATACCCGCGACGGTCTACCTTCGCATTCGGCTCGCCGTCATGACCGAAGCTGAGGCGGCAGGGCCGCTCGCCGAGAAAGCGAGTTCCCTCGCACAATCGTCAAGCGACTTACCTGAAGCCAAATGGCTTGCCGCGCAGGCTTGGCTCCTCGCTGGCAACGTTACAAAAGCACGCGCGTTCGCAACGTTGCTTCTCGACGACCCAGAGGTCGCAGACGACGTGCGCATGCTTGCGCTCGACGTGCTTGATGCATGTCCGCCGCCGCAGGCGGACCCCACGCCCGCCTCAGTTCGGCCAAGCGAGCGCAAGAAGAAACCGGACTCGCTCACGCCTGCACCCGTCGTATCGCTCGACGCAGCCCCAAAAACGGATCGTGAACCGGTCATTTTGCCGTCACCTGACGATACGGCGCGGAGGGTGGTTCCCCCACCGGTCGAGAGCACGCTCGATCTTGCGATCGAAACGGAGAGCTTCGGAGCACTTCCCGCCGCCCCTCCCGTGATTCAGCCACCCCAGCGTATGAGCCCGTCGATGAGGCCTCAAAGCCCGTCAGAAGCCCCACCCACCCTTGTTGACAAGATTCCAGCGGGATTTCTTCGCCGCTCCACTGTCCCCGCACCGCCCCCTCCCATGGAGAGCGATCTGCCAATCGAGGTCTACGCCGAGCTTGCTCCCATCGAGATCGAGTCAGGATCGATGCCCGCGATTCCGTTGCGCGCGCGCACCCTTGTGATGGACAGCGTTCCATCGCCGGTGAAGAGGCGCGGCGACACGATGCCGATTCCGCCGGATCACCCTTCGAGAATGGCGTCGAAGACCGTATCGATCGCGGCCACACAACAGCACGCAAAGCCCGGACACACGCGACCGGCGCCGCCTCCACCCGTCGCTGTGGAAGCGCCCCTGCTGTATCGACAGACGGCGCCAAACCTGCAGCCCGACCCTATTCCGATCGTCGACTATGGCGCTTCTGACGCGAGCATGGGCGGCAGGGATTCAAGCCGCGGCGCGTCTCTGCCGCCATTCCGCTTGCGAGAAAGCCCATCGCCGATCGCTGCACGCCCGTCGATGCGGCCGCCGGCCAATCCCAAACCGGAAGTCGCCGAAAATCTCTCGTTCCCTCCGGGTCTTCATGGTCATCCTCCACCGGCCGGCGAGCGTCCGCGCACGATCGTCGACGCGCGTTTGAGCTTCATCTATGCCACGCGCGTACTCGGTCGCGAACTTCGGCTCATCCATGGTCTCAACGTCAAGACGAACGTCAAGGGCCTTGAGCAAGCGCAGGAGCGGCTCGCCGAGCGGTTTCCTGAGGGCTACACCTGGGCGCCGAACGACATCGTCGAAGTCGAAAAATATGGCGCATTCTTAAGCGAGATGCTGGCGCGCAACCTCGGCGCCGGGTGGATCGACATATCGCCGCCCGAACTAGGCCACTGGTCAATGCTGGTTCCTCCGGGCGTTCAAGTCTGGCCGTTCGGTCGCATTCTGCGTTTCGTGCTGATGGGCGCGGCGGAACGTAACCTTGTCGATTACTATAAAGAGCTCGAGAAGCGCGCAAACGCGTAGCGGACGCCAGAAATTGCCCCCGCAATCGGGTTGCGTCCCTTCGTCACCCAGCCAATGGTGGGCGCATGCGACGACCGGCCTATGTGATGAGCACCTTCCTCGCGACCGCAGCGCTGCTTGTGGCGTGCAACCCATCGACGCCCCCAGCGACCTCGCCCGCCTCTGTGATGGGACATCCCGCCCGCGTGGAGGGACGGCTGTCTCCAGATGTAAGGCCTCTTTACTATCGCCTCGCACTCGACCTTGACCCCAACGTCCCGACATTCCAAGGAAAGATCGAAGTCGAAACCGAGTGGGCTCACGCGTCTGCATCGGTTGTCCTCAATAGCGTCGGTCTCCAGATCAGGAGCGCACACATTCTTGATGGGAACGTGCGGGTGTCAGCCGTCGTCTCGCACCGCAAGAGTCACGGGAGCGAGGTCGACGACGAGCTCGTGCTGACAACACCTCGCCAAATGGCTGCTGGGCCACACACGATAGTCCTCACCTATCAATCGACTTACGCGACGAATCTTGCCGGCCTGTATCGCACAAAGGAGGACGGTCTTTGGTACGTGTTTTCCCAGTTCGAATCGATCGATGCCCGGCGTGCCTTTCCCTGCTTCGATCAACCCGAATGGAAGACACCTTTCTCAATTGAAGTGGCCGTGCCCGAGGGGTTGAAGGCATTCTCGAATGCACCTCTACTGAAAGCGGAACGCACGCCCGGCAAGACGCATTTCTCCTTTGCAGAGACGAAGCCGCTGCCAACTTATTTGGTCGCGTTCACGATTGGCGATCTCGACGTCGTTGAGGCGTCGCCGAATGCCGAAAGCACGATGACGCCGATCCGGCTCGTTGCAACGAAGGGCAAGGGCGCAATGGGCGCTCGCGCGCTCACGACGACACAGATGTTAGTTGGAGCCTTCGAACGCTATCTCGGCGTGCCGTTTCCATATCCGAAGCTCGACATCGTCGCCGTGCCTGACTTCGCGGGCGGCGGAATGGAAAACGCGGGTCTCATCTTGTGCCGTGCTGACGTCATGACGCTCGACAAGAACGCACCGCGTTCGTTTGAGCGTAGCCAATCGAGACTCCTCGCGCACGAGATCGCGCACCAATGGTTTGGAGACTTAGTCACCGCCAAGTGGTGGAACGACATATGGCTGAATGAAGCTTTTGCATCCTGGGCTGAGGCAACGATTCTTGGAACGATCCAGCCGCGGCTAGCCAACCGACTCGATACAATCGTCGACGCGAAATTGGTCATGGCTCAAGATTCCATGCCCTCGGCGCGGCCGATTCGATCAGACGTAACCATCGCGTCGAAGGCCGCTGAAACCTTCGATGCATTCACGTACGACAAAGGAGCGGCCGTCCTCGAAATGATCGAGCGATGGATCGGCAATGCCGCTTTTCGCTCGGGACTACGCACCTACTTCCAAAGACACGCCCACCAAAACGCAACCTCGGCCGATCTATTCGCGGCCCTTGGGGAGAGCAGCAAGAAGCCCGTTACGGAAATTGCGCAACACTACATCGACGAACCAGGTTCGCCGCTCTTGCATGCATCACGTAGTGGTTCAAACGTCATAGTCAAGCACTGGAACGACGACCGAACTCCCATTCTTGCGGGGCATCCTTCGCATCCCGTCCCTCTTTGCGCGAGGACGCCTGGCTCTTCGGAGCCGGAGTGTGCACTCGTCCTGCCGGGCAAGCCTTGGACGATTCGGACCGGCGGCGCGTGGACCTATCCAAACGCTGGCGAATCCGCCTATGCCCAGACGGTTCCAGACGTGGCGCTCGCTCGCGAACTGATTGATAACGTCAATCAACTTGACGGAAGTGAACAGCTTGGTCTCATCGACGGCGTCATGACCGGCTTCGAGCAAGGTACTCTGCCATTTGGAACCGTAGATGCGTTATTTCGAAAACTGGACAAGCTTCACGCCCCTGAGCCACGCGTCATCGGCCTCGAGGCGGCCTCGTTGCTTCGTATGCTCACCGCGGCGCGAGCGACAGGTAGCCCGGTACTGATCGATCTTGAGCACTGGATACGTGACCGAGCGATGCCACATAAGAGCGCGTTGACGTGGGTGCCAAGCGACGGCGAAGAAATGCCGATGCAAGGTGCACGCGGCGCGATACTCAACTTGCTTGCCGAAGTTGGAGACGAAGCAACGATTCGCGAGGCCATGACGTTCACCTCGAAGTGGTTGGAAAGCGAACCTGTGCATCGAGACGTCCTACCGGTGGCGCTGGTCATCGCCGCCCTTTCCAAAGACGCGCCGCTTGAGGCAATGTGGCTGCGTGCGCGCGCTACGCGCGATCCGCAAATTCGCACGGCCTTGCTACGGGCCTCCACGACGACGGGGGAAGCAGTGCCGCTCAAGCGTGCTCTCGATCGCTCACTCACCGATGAGGTCAAACCGTCCGAGCTCCGCTACATCTTCGGCGGCGCGTTCGACAACACGAAGGGCCACGCCGTCGTCTACGAGTGGGTAAAGGCCCACTGGGAAGCGATCAACGCGCGCGCATCATGGCTCCTTACGCGCCGCCTCGGAGCCCTGTTCACGACGACTTGCACGCAAACCGAAGTCGACGATGCTCGCGCATTCTTCGCGCCGCGCGCGAACCCAGCGAACGCCCGCCGTATCGCGCTCGGCCTCGAATCTGCGTCGAGCTGTGTTTCCCTTGGCAAGAGCGCACTGGCGCGCGCTGAAGTGCTTCAGGTTCTCTCCGGCTCGAGGTAGAAGGGTACGTCGCTGGCCCCCTGGCGGAATGGCATACGCAGAAGATTTAAAATCTTCGGCTCGAAAGGGCGTGAGGGTTCGAGTCCCTCGGGGGCCACCCTTTCTACTTGAGCGAACCCACGACTGCCTCGACCGCGCGCACAATCTCGTTTGTTCGTTTGGCGATGGCGGCGATGTCCTTGTACAGCGGCCTATCCTCGGTAAGCGGGGCGACCACCTCGCGGATGCACGAGTGGGCAGCGGCGACGCCGTTGGCAGGCGTTAGAGGTGCGCGCTGATCGATTCCAGCGGCAGCGGTAAGCAGTTCGATCGCTAGCGAATTCTCGACGTTCCTGGCGACCTGCCTAAATTTGCGCGCACTGACGCTACCCATGCTCACGTGGTCTTCTTTGCCCGCTGACGACGGAATTGAATCGACGCTTGCAGGGTGGCACAGCACCTTGTTTTCGCTAACCAGGGACGCGCTCGCCACCTGAGCAATCATGAAGCCAGAGTGAAGGCCGCTCGAAGGCGCGAGGAATGCAGTCAACCCGGTTGACAATGCTGGATTCACCAATTGTTCGACTCGGCGCTCGCTAATATTCGCGATCTCCGCTGTCGCAATCGCTGCCAGGTCGAGAGATAGCGCGAGCGGTTGCCCGTGAAAGTTGCCGCCACTCAGGATGTCGGCGCCGCCGTCGTCTCGCAAGAAAACGCTGGGATTGTCCGTGACGCTATTGAGTTCAACGTCGAGCACGTTTCGGATCCAGCGAAGAGCGTCGCGCGAGGCGCCATGTACCTGTGGCGCACACCTGAGCGAATACGCGTCTTGGACCTTGCCGCAATCGCGATGGCTTTCCATGATCTCGCTATTGGCGAGAAGTGCCCTTAGGTTGTGCGCCACCTCTTCCTGACCCAGATGCGGCCGCGCCGCATGCAGCCGAGGGTCGAATGGCGCTTTTGACCCCATGAGTGCCTCGATACTCATCGCGCACGCAACGTCCGCCAACTTGACTAACCGTTCTGCATCGAGCAAGCCGAGCGCGCCAATGGCGGCCATGAACTGCGTACCGTTGATGAGCGCGAGGCCCTCTTTCGCCTCGAGCTCAACGGGCAGAAGCCCTACATTTTGTAACGCGTGAAGCCCGGTCTGGAGCGAGCCGTCAGCCGCGTGAGCCTCACCTTCGCCGATGAGCACAAGGGCGAGATGGGCAAGGGGGGCGAGATCGCCCGACGCCCCTACAGACCCCTGCGCTGGGATGCGCGGATGCACGCCACGATTGAGCATTTCGATCAAGAGCTCGAGCACTTCGATACGAACGCCTGAATGCCCAAGTGCAAGCACTTGCGCACGGAGCAGCATGGTCGCGCGCACGTCCGCACGCTCGAGATCGGGCCCAATGCCGACGGAGTGTGAGCGAACAAGATTGCGCTGCAACGCGCGCATGTCATCGGCAGAGATGCGGGTTTCACTCAGTGCACCAAAGCCTGTGTTGACCCCGTAAACGTGAGGCGCTTTGTCGCCTTGCGCAACGATGGCCTCGATGGCACGTCGTGAGGCCTTCACGGCGTTGCGCGCATTTGACGATAGCGACACGTGCACGTTGTGGCGCGCGACCGCCTCGAGTGCTTCGAGCGTGAGGTGCTCGCCAAGAACGACCTCGTTCTTCATCATTTAGTTCCACCGCTTGACGAACGCGCCAAGAAGCGAGAACACTGCGCGCAACTTCGAAAATAGGCTCGAAGTGCCACTCCGCATCACCGCGAACGATAAGCCAATCGTCCGAAGCGCGGGAGTGTACGGGAACCACCAAAGCTCACGCTTCGCGCCGCTGCGGTCCTCGAGAATGAAACGTGGCCGCGTCAGCGCCTCGAGCGCAAACGGCGAATTGGTCACACCATACCCACTCTCACCGACACCAGTCCACGGCGCGCCAGGCAGCGCACCGGTAAAAGAGTGATTGTTGATCGTGATAACGCCTGCACGCAGCTTGCGAGCGATTGCTTGCGCGCGCTTGATGTCCTTTGTCCAAATGCTCGCCGTCAACCCGTATCGCGAGGCGTTGGCACGTCCGATCGCTTCCTCCGCTGTGGCGACGATCGCAATGGGAAGCACCGGACCAAACGTCTCGTCTGCCATCAGGGCAACCTCGTCGTTGTCCACCT
>JAHFDY010000082.1 GCA_023248735.1 Myxococcales bacterium | reverse complement strand
ATCGACAACTCTCTGGCGGTCTTTGCCAAAAGTCCGACGCCTGGCGCGGCACTTGCGAAGGTCATGTTCGTTACGCTCTCACCTGCAACGCTTCTGCGGAGGAACTATGGACCAATTCAACGACAACGATGACGCACGAGAGTCTGGAGTCATTCGAGTTGGTTCTCCCCACGAAGCGCCGCTTGCGAGCAACGCGCGTCCAAGAAGCATGGAAGGCGTCATCGGCGCTTCGGATGCGATCGTTGACGTTTACAGCATGGTCGATCGCGTTGCCGATACGCAGTGCACGGTACTCGTGACCGGCGAGAGCGGCACGGGCAAAGAGCTCGTCGCTCGGGCAGTGCACAATACGAGCCCACGTGCATCCCATCCGTTCGTTGCCGTGAATTGTGGTGCGATCCCCGAGGCACTTCTTGAGAGCGAATTGTTCGGTCACGTCCGTGGCGCGTTCACAGGCGCAGTAGCAAACAAAATCGGTCGCATCGGAGCAGCGCAGGGCGGCACATTGTTCCTCGATGAGGTGGGCGAACTTCCGTTGAGCTTGCAGGTGAAGTTGCTTCGACTCTTGCAGTCGTACGAGTACTCACCCGTCGGCGAAACCAAGACGATCAAAGCGGACATCCGCATCGTGGCGGCCACAAACGTCGATCTCGAAGAAGCGGTCGCAGCAGGGAAATTCCGCGAGGATCTCTACTACCGACTCAACGTGATCCACTTGCAGCTGCCACCACTCCGTGAGCGCAAGGAAGATCTCGCGCTTCTCATCGATTGGTTCATCGAGAAGACTTCGAGTCGCATCGGTCGCATCGGTGAACTTTCGAACGCAGCGTTCGACGCGATGATGATCTGGAACTGGCCGGGCAACGTCCGCGAGCTCGAAAACACGATTGAACGCGCGCTTCTGCTCTGCCGCGACGGCATCATCGAAGCCCGTGATCTTCCGGCTAAGATCTGCGGCCAGGCGGGCAACGATCGCTCCGCGGCTGCAAATCTTCCAGATGGTGGCGTCGATCTCCGCAACGCGGTCGATGCATTCGAGAACAACCTCATTCGTCAAGCACTTGAACGAACCGGTTGGAACAAGAACCAAGCTGCGCGTCTTCTCGGTCTCAACCGCACCACTTTGGTTGAGATGCTGAAGCGCAAGCGCATGGGCGGAGTCAAAGCCGCCTGAGCGAACCGTAACGCGAAGGTAAGAAGCAGGGATAGGACCTGGGGGGTAGCGAGCGGTGGGACGAGAGTCTCACCGCTCGATTTTTTCGTTTTGTTCGAGGTGGGAGTAAGACCTCCCCCCTCGAGGTCCCCCAGCCGCGGCGGCGCGATCGATGAGCGCTCCCGCAACGGCGCGAACGATTTCTTCGCCCCTCAGCGGGGTGAGGGCGAAGAAATCCTTCGCTCGTCGTTGGGGCGTTCGCTTGTCTAGCGGTGTGGGGCTCCGCTGCTTCGCAGCGTTCGGCGGGACGCTCGGGTGGGCTCGGGACGCTTGCTTGCTCCTCTGCTTCGCAGCGTTTGCTTCGCGCGTTCGGGTGGCACGCTCGGGGCAACCGTGGGCTCCGCTGCTTCGCAGCGTTTGCTCGCAGCGTGCCCCGTGTCATCCTGAGCAAAGCGAAGGACCCCCAGAGCCCCTGGTGAATCGTCAGGTTACATGACGATCGGTGAGATGCGGCGGCATCCCTCAGGCGCTCGGGACGACAGGGAGAGGGCTCTTACCTCTCAGGACGGCGCGTCCGTACTCACGTTCATGCCCGTAATTTCGAAGCGTGTGGTGCGAACAGCGCGGCTCGAGATTTGCTTTGTTCACGGTGAGTCAGCCGTACCAGGAGACCCAACGTGATCGTTCTCACTCGCTTGAATCTGCAGGTCATGGCGCTCAATCCAGATCTCATCAGTTGGATTGATGTCACACCTGACACCACAATTTCGCTCCTCGGCGGAGACCGCATCATCGTTCGCGAATCCCTCGACGAGGTTATCGCAAAGATTGTGGAGTTTCGCCGAGCGATCGAAACGTCGACGCCGCGATACAACGCCGCGGCTGCGCGAATCCCCCAACTCAGTGAGCGACCGCAGCGCAACACCGAACCCCCGCCTGCACGTCGATGATCGCCAAGGTGAGCCATGGATAAAGGAACAGTTTTCGGAATCGTCGTCGCAATCGGCGGCATCCTGGGTGGAGACCTTATCGAAGGTGGCTCGCTCGGCGCGATCATTCAGCCCACCGCAATGATGATCGTGGGCCTCGGCGCCATCGGAGCAACGATGGTCGGTTTCCCCTTTGACACCTTCATGCGAACGATGAAAAACCTCAAAATTATCGTTGTTGAGGTTCCCGATCGATCGCACGAGATCATCGAAGAGATCACCAAGTACGCAACGGTCGCACGCAAGGAGGGCATCCTCGCTCTCGAGCCCCTCGCGAAAAACGCGACCGATCCGTTCCTCGGTAAGGCACTGAACATGGCCGTTGACGGCGTCGATGCCGCGGCAATGCGTGAGTCGCTCGAAGCGAGCATTCACCACGTGGAGCAAGACGGCGAAGACGAAGCGAAGGTGCTCGAAGCCGTCGGCGGGTACGCTCCAACCGTCGGAATTATCGGCGCTGTTCTCGGTCTGATCGTCGTTATGGGTAACCTCTCCGACATCAAAAAGGTCGGCGAGGGTATTGCGACCGCGTTCGTCGCTACGATCTACGGCGTCGGTATTGCGAACCTGATCGCGCTTCCGGGTGGAACGAAAATCAAGCTCAAAACACGCGCGAAGGTCGCCTTCTACAACATCATGCTCGAAGGAGCGCTCGCGATTCAGCAGGGCATGAACCCGAAGCTGGTGCGCGAACGGCTCCTCGCAATGGCACCTCACAAGGCTGGCGGACACGGCAAGGAAGCAGCGGCAGCTGGCTAATTCAAACAAACCTCTCTCAGTTACAAATGACGACGCATGAACGTCTACGTTCGAGTTACGAATGGCGAAGAAGCATAAGCACCCGGAGCACGTAAACCACGAGCGTTGGCTCATCAGCTACGCCGACTTCATTACGCTCTTGTTTGCGTTCTTCGTCGTTATGTTCGCGTCGTCGAGCTCAGACGCGGGCAAGCTCGGCCGATTTGCAGATTCGTTCGAAGGGTCGCTCAAGTGGGAGATCCTGCCCGGCTTCGGCAAGGGGCTGCTCCAGGGGCAACAATACAGGAAGGCAGGACTCGCAGGCGGATCGGGCGACGCTGGCAAAGGTGCCGGCGCCGGCCCTGGCGGCGGACCAAAGATCGAGTCGCAGCGCGCCGTGATCAAAGACGCCGTGCTACGTGCACTCGGCCCAACGGCGAATCTCAACGACATGGAAGTCGAAGACGTCAACGGCGAGCTCGTCATACGCCTACCCGAACGCATGTTGTACGGAAGTGGCGACGCAACACTCACCGCTGACGGCAAAAAAACGATCGACGCGCTGGCCAAACAGCTCAAGCCTCACGCAACCGCGGTTCGCGTCGAGGGCCACACCGATTCGATCCCGATTCACGACGATCGCTACTACTCGAACTGGGAGCTCTCAACAGCGCGCGCAACTTCGGTCATTCAGCGCCTCATCGAAATCCATCGCATGGACGCAACGAAGCTCACCGCTTCAGGTTACGCGGAGTTTCGTCCACTCGCCCCTAATGACACAGCCGAAGGCCGCACGCGCAATCGTCGCGTCGAGGTCGTCGTTCTCTCAGGTAGCGAAATTGAACTTCTCGGTAGCAAGGGCGAAGGCGAGCCCGCACACGAAGGCACCCACGATGGCGATGCTGGCGTTCTCGGTGATGCCGCGGAGAGCGAACACTCTGGCGAGCACGGTCACGACGACGAGAAGAAGCCAACCGAACACGCAAAAGAGGAACACGAGAAGGGCGAGCACGACAAGAAGGTTGACGGTGAGCACAAGGACGAAAAGGCACCGGGACACAAAGACGAGCACAAGGAGGGGCACAAAGACGAACACAAGGGTGGGGACCACAAGGACGAAAAGCCGGCCGAGCACAAAGACGAGCACAAGAGTGGCGACGGCCACGGCGAGTCACACGGCAAGAAGGAGTCGCATCAATGACACCAAAATTCGTCAGCGTATTGGCAGCCCTCGCCATTGGTTCTGTCGCCCCGGCCGCGCTCGCCCAGCGCATGATCATCGGTGGCGATCTCATGCTTAGCAGCGGTCTTGAAGGTGGCGATCCCGGCAATGGCAAAATGCTCTTTCGCCGGGCTCGTTCGCGCGTTTCCGTAGGAATCGATCTCAGCCTCGACGAAGATCCGAACGGCATTTTCGCGATTAGGCCGTTCGCCGAGATCGAACCGCACGCGAGCTTTGGCGCAGAAATTCGCTACGGACGGCGCGTCGGCAAGATATTTGTGCCCTTTGCCGGCGCGAGCATGGTGCTCGCTCCGAACACGCTCCTCGGAGCCGTGGCGGGGTTCCAAGTGCACTTCCCGATCGGGCAGAGCTCACTGTTTGTAGAGCCCTCGATTTCAGCGATGCCCTTCGGCTCAGACATGCCGAGCCAGAGTGTACTCTTGTGGTTCATGGTGAGTGTCGGCTTCCGTACGACCATCTACAACCCACCACCGGGAGAATGACATGCGCGCTCGCATTGCGATTTTTGCCGCGCTCTCTTGCGCATCCGTGGTGGCTCTGACCGTATCGATGTCGTGCAACGACAACGGCGAGTGCCTTCGCAAATCGGATTGTCCGAACGGCTACACGTGCGGAAGCGGGGTGTGCGTCGCCGAGGCGACGCCGCGCTCAGACGCGCCCGTGGCGGAACCTGACGGCGCATCCGACGCTGGAGCAGATAGCGCAGATGGCGCCGAAGCAGGCGACGCAGCGGATGCGGCAGATGGTGCTGAGGCGGGCGACGCGGCAGATGGCGACAGCGCGCCCGCCGACGCAACACCTGAAGCGGGCGACAGCGCTCCAGACGCTGACGCAACACCTGAAGCGGGCGACAGCGCACCAGCTGACGCAACTGACGCGACGCCTGAAGCGGGTGACAGCGCTCCAGACGCTGACACCGGCGCAACCGACGCAGTCGCTGGATAAGTTGGCATCCCGTGTGCACGTCTTTGGTGCATGTTCCGATCGCTGAATATCGCTGCAACAGGCATGGCTGCACAGGAATCGCAGCTCGATACCATTTCCAACAACCTCGCCAACGCTAACACCGTTGGTTACCGCAAGATGCGCGCGGACTTCCAGGACCTCGCGTATCAAACGGTCAGAGGCGCTGGATCGCAGACCGGCCAAAGCACGCAGTCGCCAAACGGCCTGCAGCTCGGCTCCGGTGTGCGTTTGGTATCGACATCGCGTCTCGAGTCGCAAGGCACCCTCAAGCAAACGGGTAATCCCCTCGACTTCGCGATCGAAGGCCGCGGCTATTTCATTGTTCAGCAACCTGACGGTCAACCCGCTTACACACGTGCGGGCAACTTCCGCCAGGACCACCAGGGCCGCTTGGTGACCGCCGAAGGCTATCCACTCGACCCGCCGGTCGTCATCCCTGCCGACCAGACGAGCGTCAACATCGCCGCCGACGGCGCCGTAACAATCACCACAAAAACGCAGGCAGCAGCGCAAACCGTGGGTCAAATCCAGCTCGCCAACTTCATTAACCCGTGCGGTCTTTCTGGCCTCGGACACAACCTCTTTCTCGCAACTGGAGCAAGTGGCGATGCGCAAACGGGAGCCCCAGGCACCGACGGCCGCGGTTCCCTGCTGCAAGGCGCAACCGAGTCCGCGAACGTCGAAGTCGTCGAAGAAATGGTCGCCATGATCGGCGCTCAGCGTGCGTACGAACTCAACACGAAGGTTGTTACTGCAGCCGACGAGATGCTCCGCAACGCGACGCAGATGAGGTAATCGCCCGATGAAACCAAATATGCGCGCGCTTGCTCTCGTTTTTCTGACGACCGCCATTGCGGGATCCGCCGATGCGCGTGGGCGCAAGCCAAAGAAGGCTCCTCGAGAGGCCGTCGCTGCCACGCACGAAGCGAAAGAAGACAAGGGCGCGAAGCCCGAAGCTCCGAGCGTAACGCAAAATACGATCGCACAAGTTACAATTCACGGACCCCGCATTTTGCTGGGCGAAGTGATTCCTTCGGCGCCCAACGCGGCGCAGTCAGTCGACCTCGGAGCATCCCCTGCCCCGGGACAAAGCCGCACGATCACGGGCACCGAAATACGGCAAGCACTGGCGAAAGCAAACGTAACCGACGACGTTACTGTTGCGCTGCAAACCCGCGCGGTTCGCGCGACGAAAACTATCACCATCGCGGAATTTGTTCTTCTCGCCGAGCCTGAGGTCAAGCGCTCGCTTCGCCCGGGTGTCGAGCTCAAATCGATCATACCCATGCGCGAAGTCGTCATCCCTGAAGAGGCCTCGTTCAAGAGTTTGACAATGCCCGAGCTCCCCCGCCAAAAGGGCGGCTTCCGCGCCATGGCGACAGCTGAGTTCTCAGACACGACGGGAACGCTCGTGCGCGTTCTGCTGCCCGTCCAACTCGACATCACCGAACAGGCATCGCACGCCGACGTGACAAAAGGCTCGCGGGTCAGCGCGTCCTACAACGGCAAGGGTCTCCAGATTGAAACTGCTGGAGTTACAATTACCGACGGCAACGTTGGCGACACGATTTCACTGCAGATCACCGCGACGAAAAAAGTCGTTCGCGCGAAGCTCATCACCGCTGAGTCGGCCGAAATATTGTAACCGATGAGGACACCAATGCGCGACGAGAGCTTTCGTATGATCTCCACAAGGTACAAGCGCGTATTCGGCATCATGGGCGTGCTCGCTGTCCTTGCCGGATGCGGCCCGAACCACATCCAAGGCTTCGCGCCTCGCATCCGTCACCACAAACCCGGCGCATATGCGGCAGCTCAACCAGAGGCACGACCGACCACGGGTTCGCTCTTCAGCGAAGCGAACGGCGGCTTGCTTCAAGACACGAGAGCTCAACGGGTGGGTGACATCGTCATCATCCACATCGACGAACAAGCCGACGCAAAGGGCAACGCCACGACGAAGCTCACGCGCGACAATAAGAAATCTCTCGGCGTCGAGAACCTCGCCGGTCTCGTTCCCGCCATCAAGCGTTTGAGTCCTGACATGGATCCCGCCAAGCTTTTGGCGCTCGCAAGCTCAAGCGAGTTTTCGGGCGACGGCGCGACGGCCCGCAAGGGCGCACTGACTGGCAACATCTCCGTACGCGTGAAGAACACGATGCCGAACGGTGACCTCTACCTTGAGGGTACGAAGGTCGTCATGATCAACAACGAGGAATACCACCTCTACGTTTCGGGCCTCATCCGCCCGGCCGACGTCGGTCAGGACAACAGCGTTTCATCGTCCCGCATCGCCGATGCGCAGGTCGAGTTCACCGGTCGTGGCGACATCGCCGAGCAACAGGACCGCGGCTGGCTCGCGAAATTGCTCGACAAGATCAACCCGTTCTGAGGGACGCTGCCGCTCTGGATGACACGTGCACGCACACTTCATCCGAGCCCCGTCGCATTCGCCGCACCACAGGCGTCTCCGGCCCGTCACTTGCTTCACTAGAGAACGTGCAACGGAAGGCAGTCCCCATGACTCAAAGCGATCGACCCACCATCATTGCGAATTCAAAACGATTCGCAACCCGCGTGGCGCCGGGCTTGCTCGCGATCGCTTCGTTCTTTGCGGCGCCAAAGACGGCACACGCCGATCGCCTTCGCGACC
Organism: Myxococcales bacterium; assembly: GCA_023248735.1. Classification (GTDB taxonomy): domain Bacteria; phylum Myxococcota_A; class Polyangia; order Polyangiales; family Polyangiaceae; genus JAHFDX01. The sequence continues at coordinate 12,367 of JAHFDY010000082.1, read as the reverse complement.
TCTGTGATGTCGCGGGCGTTCGCGAGAACCAGCTCGTCGGGTATGCCATCGTGACCGGCCTTCAGGGAACGGGCGACGACGCACAGGCACCCTTCGCAGCGCAGAGTCTCTACGCACTCATGCGCCGCTTGGGCATCCAAATTGATGAGCAACTCAGCAAGCAAGTGCGCTTGAAGAACGTCGCCGCCGTCGTCGTCAACACGAACATTCCCGCGTTCGCACGCCCGGGTCAAAAGCTCGACGTGACCGTCACATCCGTTGGTAACTCCAAGTCGCTTCGCGGCGGCGTCCTGCTTCAAGGATTACTCAAGGGACCTGACCAAAAGGTCTATGCAGTCGCGCAAGGGGCCCTCGTTCTCGGTGGCTTCGAGGCGAAGGGCGCGTCGGGCAGCTCCTCGCAGACGAACATTACAACGACCGCACGAATCCCAGCCGGCGCTCTTATCGAGCGTGAGATTCCCACCAAGTTCGTCGACCAGGGACAAGTCACGCTCAACCTCCGCGAAGCCGACTTCCGCACCGCTCAACGCGTCGTCATCGCCGTCGATCGCGACTTCGGCAAAGGTGCGGCGACGGCACTCGACGCGGGCTCGATCAAGATCGCGATTCCGGGACCCTTCAAAGCAAAAACGGTCGAGTTTCTCGCCAAGCTCCAGGACATCGACGTCTCTCCCGCATCGGTCGCGCGCATCGTTATCAACGAGCGCACTGGCACCATTGTAGCGGGCGGTGATGTACGACTCTCGCCCGTTGCGATCGCGCACGGCGGTCTCTCCATCACGGTCAAGGAGGCGCCGATCGTGTCGCAGCCAACGGCCGGCCTTCTGGGCGGCAACGCCGGAACCACCCAAGTGGTGCAACGCTCCGAGGTGAAAGTCGAAGAGGCACCGAATCCTCCGATGAGGTTCGTAGAAGGCGCGACAAGCCTCGCAGATGTCGCCAATTCTCTCACTGCGCTGGGTGTCTCGGTTCGCGAGCTGGCGAGTATCTTGCAAGCTCTTCGAGCAGCTGGCGCCCTCCGCGCCGAGGTGGTCATCCAATGAGTCCAATCGCATCCATCGGGGCAAAAGTAGCTACGCCGGTTACAGAAGCCGACGCCAAAAAGACCCTCGCCGACAAGTCGGCTCAAGAGCGTGCCGCGCGCGACTTCGAAGCCATTTTTCTCCGCCAAATGCTGGCCAGCATGCAAAAAACGTCCAAGAGCTCGGGCGGAGACAGCAAAAGCGGTAGCGGCGCTCAAGGTAGTTCGGTCTATTCCTCGATGGTCGTGGACGCGATGGCAGACGCCATCACGAAGTGTGGGGGTCTCGGCCTTGCCAACACCATCTTGGCGGCGCAGGCTAAAGTTTCTGAAGGTGTGTCCGTTCGTCCTCACACAGAAGGCATCAAGCCATCTGCACGATGAACCGGCGAAACTCGCTCTCACGTGCTCGACAAAGGTAGGTCATGAAAGTCGGAAATCCAGCGGTCGGTGCATATGGTCGTTCGAGCGCAGCAGGGGTCGGTCAGGCCCAGGCTACGAAAAGCGTTGGCAAAGCCGACGCGAAGAGCGGGGCTGAATCAACCTCTACCGAGGCAGCGAGTGCGCATTTCTCCAAAGAAGCGCGTGCCCTTGCCGGAGGCAAAGGCGGAAATGAAGCCAGGATCGCAGAGCTGAAAGACCAAGTTCAGCAGGGGAAATTCCAAGTCGATTCGAGCCGCGTCGCTGATCGCATGCTCGACGCATTGGGATAAATCCGAGTCGGTCACGTTCGCGACACCCTCTCCTGGGCCCCTTCAGCACCGGGGGGAGGAGGGGTTCGTCGTCGTTTAATACGCGCGTCTTCCCGCTGCATTCGTCAGGTCCCTTACTTTCACCAAGGAGCTCTGGGGGTCCTTCGGGCTGCGCCCTCACGATGACACAGATGGCGCTCACCGCGAGCACCTTGCGCTCACGCGAGCACGTGGCGCTCACCGCTTCACTGCAATCCCGCGCGGACCACCGCAACGACGCGGTCCCAGTTGGTCTCCTCCAGCGTGCGCCAGAAAAGCCGCTGCGACGGATACGAAACGCACCTTACCTCTCCAAGGGTGTCGCCCCATCGCCAGTCGGCTCCCGCGAAGAGAAGCACCCACGTTGGTCGACCCAGTGCGCCCGCCTCGTGAGCCGTCGCGGTGTCGACCGTAATCACAAGATCCAGCTCAGCCTCAAGCGCGGCCGTATCACTGAAGTCTTTGAGCACGTCCTCAAGCGGAATAATCCCCGCGCGGCAGAGCGGTTCAATCGAGTCGAGTAGCAAGCCCTTTTGTAGCGCCACAAAACAGTTACGATCGGTAAGACCGTTGACCATCGCGATCACGTTCGCCTCGCCCATCGAACGCATGCGGTTGTTGCTGTTGCCCGCTGCTCCCGACCACACGAGGCCTACCTTGCGCTTGTTGCCGCCCCACGCGGCAAGCTGCTGTTTCCAGTACGCACGCTTCGCCTCGTCAGCCTGCAAGTAAGGATACGTCCAGGTTTTGCGCGGATCGCCGACACCGAGGCGATAGGGGAGAGACAACATCGGCGTCCAATAGTCGAAGGTGGTCTCCAACGCATCGGGCGCACTTACATGCACCTTTGACACGCCTGGCGCTGTTCCCAAGAGCGACGCAAGCGCGGGCCTACAGATGAGCTCTACATGCGCGCCTGCTTGCATGACCACCTCAATGAAGCGAACGAACTGAATCTGATCGCCAAACCCCTGTTCACCGACGACCAGCACCCGCTTGCCGCTAAGGTTTTCGCCAGCCCATTGTGGGCAAGGCATGGAATCGAACCGCACCACGTCGTGCGCCTGAAGCGTCTCATCGTAGCGTGCTTCATAGTAAGGCCACGCTTCGTCAAAGCGTCCTTGCGCCATGAGCGCGAGCCCCAGATTCGCACGCATGCGTGCGCCGTCCTCGGGGACCTTGCGATAGCTGAGCTCCGCTTCTCGCGGGCGCCGGTGCGCGAGAAGCGCATTGCCGAGCACCAGCCACAGTGCGCGATCAGGCATGCGCGCGGCAGCCGCTTCGGCGTGCGCGAGCGCCTCTCTAGGCCTTCCAAGCATCAACAGGACGTGGGCACGATCGGCATGAACCGATGGCTCCACCGAGCCATCGGCGATAACCCGCTCCAGATCGCCCAGCGCGTTCGCCATGTCGCCTGTTCGCATGAGCACGCGCGCACGATTGAGCCGCGCAGGTACAAAGGTAGGTGCGTTGCGTACGGCCTCCTCGTAGAAGAGGAGTGCCGACTCCGAATCACCTGATCGTGACGCCAACACACCAAGGTTCGTGAGCGCCTCCGGGCATCCGGGTTGCTTCGCAAGGATTGCCTCGTAGCCTTCGATGGCGCCTTGAATATCGCCGCTCGCCTCAGCCGCAAGAGCCGCTCGAAAGAGGGCCTCCTCGATCATGCGTACTCTTACGCGCCAAGTGCGACGCGAGTTAAACGACGCGCACATCTCAACACGTGTGAGAGCGATCCGATGCACCCTCACGGCACGCACCCTGCATGAGAAATCGGTATGTCCACGTTCGCTGAAGTGCTGCGCGATCTTGAATCGCTCCTCGACAATGAAGAGCTGGCACTCAAAAAGCTCGACAGTCGACTCGTTGAAGAACTCACGCAGCAGAAATCGAACATCGAAGTGCAGCTCCGCGCAGCGATTGAGAAGGACGCGCCCCAACCTGGGCAGCACGATGAATCGATCTCCCGCGTGCGCGACAAAGCGCAGCGCAACCAGATGCTGACGGTCCACGCCCGCGCAATCGTTCGCGGCATCCTCGACGAGGCCGGCATCAAATCTGCACCAACCTCCTTCGTTCCCGGAAGGCAAGCGCCAGTGCAACCAGCGGCACCGCAGGCCCTTCGCTTGGATACAAGGGGTTAACAATGGGACTCGGTGGACTCTACGGACTGTCGCGCGACGCCCTCCTGGCGAACGGATACGCCCTGCAGGTGACCGGTCAAAACGTAAGCAACGTCAACTCGCCTGGCTACGCGCGACGCGTTGCCAAGCTAGAGACGGGCAACTCGGGCGACGGCGGCGTCATCGCGAGGGGCCTCGAGCGAATCACCGATCGATTCGCCGACTCTCGATTCTACAACGCAAATGGATTTTCGTCGGGGTCCGAAGCCCGGAGCAGCGCTCTCGGTGGCGTCGACGAGCTCTTCGCCGACGTGTCGGGAACAGGCCTCGGCGATTCGATGGGCGCGTTTTTCTCGTCGTTTTCAGAACTCTCCGTCAATCCGTCAGACAAGACCCTACGCTCGCACGTGCTTGACACCGCCGCGACGATGACAGAGCGCTTTCGCACGACGTCAACACAGCTCAACTCGATTCGCGATGAGCTCAAGACCCGCGCTCAAGACGCAGTCGCCCAGATAAACGCACTCGCCAAAGACTTGGCAGTGCTGAACGGCAAAATTCAGACGGCCACCGCAACAGGTGGCGACGGCGCTGATCTGCAGGACCAGCGCGACCGACTTATCGAAGACCTGTCGGGCTACATCAACGTCGACACCTTTACCGACAACTCGGGTCGCTTCGTCATCCGTGGCGGCGGCGCAACGTTGGTCGAAGCGAGCAGCGCCTCAACCTTGACCGCAGTACCCGACGTCGCGGGAAATCTTCAGTACTCCCTGCTGAGCGGCTCTGTCACGATGAACATCACGAATCTGGTCACCGGTGGCACGCTCGCTGGCCTCCGCCAAGCGCGCGACACGGACGTAAAGACAGCGCTCACGAGCCTCGACCAACTCGCCCTTGACCTCGGCACCGCGATCAACACGCAACACGCAGCGGGCTTCGGCCTTGACGGCGTTACCGGTCGCAACTTCTTTCAACTCGCAGGCGCGGCAACCGCGGGCACAATGGTCGTCGATCCAGCCATGGTCGGCCAACCCGATCGGGTCGGCGCAGCCTCCAGTGCGGGCACCCTTCCCGGTGGATCGGACAACGCGATCGAACTCTTCAAGATCTCCGATAAGAAGGTGATCAACGGGGCCACTCGCACCCCGGCAGAAGGCTACGGCGATCTTATCGGCGACGTCGGGATGCGCAAACAGGCCGCCGATCGCGAAGCCACCACGCGTAGCGCGATGACGGACCAAACGAAGTCCCTGCGCGAGAGCGCTCGCGGTGTCTCGATGGACGAAGAAATGGTGTCGCTCTCTCGCTATCAGCGAGCGTACGAAGCGGCCTCAAAATTGCTCCAGACAGTTGACTCCCTGATCGAAGGCTTGATCCGCGACGTTTGAGGATAACCGATGCGCATTTCCGATAACATGACGATTGGTTACCTCACGCGCTCCAACGCACACTTGCGCAATGAGTTGACCGTGAATGCACGCAAAGCGTCGAGCGGTGCGCGCATCAGCTCACCATCGGACGATCCTGTTGGAGCGGCTCGCCTCGCGCGTGTTCAGGCAGGTCTCGATCGTGCGGCAGCGTACAAGAGCGTCATCAGCTCCGCGACGGAGGACGCCGCCATCGCAGAATCGGCCCTCGCCGGTGCACAAGACATCCTCAAGCGCGCGCAAGAAATCGCCCTCCTCGGATCGACGGCTTCGACGTCCGCGCAATCGCGCCTCGACATGGGCAAGGAAGTGGCGCAGCTCAAGGCGCAAATCCTAAGTGTAGGCAATGCCAAGGGAGCGAACGGATATCTCTTCGGTGGAACCGCGAGCGGCGTCGCGCCCTTCTCACCCGCCGGCGCGTTTATCGGCAACGCGAACGCACGCAATCTCGAAATCGCTTCGGGCGTCACCGTCCCGGTGAACGTGAGCGGATCAAAGGCCTTCACCGTAGCTGGAGGACGCGACATCTACGCCGACCTCACGGCCCTCGAAACCGCGCTCAACACGAACAATTCCGACGGCGTGGCGGCAACGATTCTCACGATCGAAGCCGGCCACACGCAACTCTCAGGTGCGCGGTCGGACGCCGGCCTCATCCTCAGTCGTCTCCAGGTCGCCGAAGAGGGTCACAGCTCATCGGAAATCACACTCGCCCAAGCACGCGCCGACATCGTCGATATCGATCCGTCCGAGGCGTACACGGCGTTCTCCAATACCCAGCGTGCGCTCGACCAATCGATCACGGTGACGCGTAACATTCTCAGCATCCTCGCTAGCACCAAGCTGCAGTAACTGCGGGTCGCGTTTTTTTTCCGCACCGTCGGCACGTTCGGTGCATCATGTAACGGCTGAGGCGCCCATGTTGCTACTGACCCGCCACGTTGGCGAACGCATCATTATCGACCAGAACATTGAAGTTATCGTTCATAAGATCACGCGCAGCACCGTCAAAATAGGCGTCAAGGTGCCCCGTGGTGTGGTGATCATGCGCGGCGAGGTATGGGACGACGTTGCCCGCCAAAACCGCGAAGCGATGGAAGCCGTCTTCGACGAAGAGGCAACCCTAACCGCTGCGCTCTCGGATTCCGAGGGGAGCGAGGAGGGTCCACGTCAATCTCCGAACTTCGTTGCGCCACGAACCGTGCTCGATCAACAACGATCGAGCGGGCAAGAGCCGCCGCCTGGAGCGAGCGGTGCTGCGCAGCCTCAAATCGCTGTGAAACCCGCGTCAAAAGCCGCCGCCGCGCCTTCGCCGGAACCCGCCAAGCCAGCGGTCTGGAACATTGTGCGTCGCGGTCCTCGGACATGAAGTCTGCGGATCATCTTGAGGCGAACATTCGCGTCCTCATGATGAGCGATCGGCTCCGCAACGCGATACGCGAAGCCGCGCCACTCGGCGAGATAGTTAAGTTACCTGACGGAAATCCTGCCATCAAGCTGGAACAAGGCGTCATCGGCGTTCCCCCCGCGTACGCCGAAACGTCGCGCTTACTTGGTTCGGTAACGAACGGGCCGGACACCGTGGTCCTCGTATTTGGCCTAGGCGTGGGCCACGTCGTGCGCGCCATGCGCGACCGCATCAGGGCGCCCCTCATTGTCTTTGACCCATCGCCGAGCCTGCTGCGGACTTACCTCGAGCAAGGGCCTTGCGATCTTTCGGGTCTCTATATCGTGAACAATTTGCTCGAGCTCGAGTCAACGTGGCCGACACTCGCCGGCGACACGCAGCACTCGCAGTTCATCGTGACGCCGGGTTACGCAGAGCTGTTTCCCGAGGAGCTTACGGCCGCGCGCGCGGCCATTCAGATGACCGTCGAAGACACGCAGATGATCGAGAACACGCGGCGCGCGCGTTACCCGGAGTGGATCACGCACGCCCTTCAAAACGTGGAGCTCGCAACACGCTGCAGCCCCGTGCTGGCACTCGCGAAGCAGACGGAAAACGTACCGGCGTTCATCATTGGCGCAGGACCGTCGCTCGACAAGAATGTAAAGTTGCTTGCCGAAGCCGCGCAAAAGGGAATCGTCTTTGTTGTGGATGCCGCGGGCACCTCGCTCGACAGGCACGGCATCGTCCCGCAATTCGTCGTGTACCTCGAAGCGATGAACTTGGCGAAGCTGCTCGCAAGCTTCTCGTTCGCCGACAAGAGCATCCTCGCCGTCGCGATCACTTCGCATCCCGACGCCTCACGGACTTACCCGGGCCCAGTGATGCCCTTTCACGAAAATATGCTCGCCGTGCGGTGTGTCGGTGAGTTCTTGCGCGTTCCAACTTGCTTCGTAGGCGGGAGCGTATCGACAGGCGCCTTCTCGCTTGCGCACCAGATGGGCTGCTCGCCGCTCGTCCTCGTCGGTCAAGATCTCGCGTACACCAACAACAAGACCCACGCCGATTCATCCGCGTTCGGCGGTTCAACCGTTGCGCTCGACGTGCAAAAAGGCACGCTCCAATACGATTGGCGCGACAACATCCGAGAGGTGCGCGCAAGCTCGGGTGCCGACATCGGTGGGCTCCCCACTCGCGAAAAGATCGACGAAGTCGAAGCTTGGGGCGGTGTGGGCACGGTCATTTCACAACCGGCCTTCAATTCGTTTCGCCTATGGTTTGAGGCTTGCGCTGCGCAGCTCAAGCAAGCTGGCTCAACCGTTCGGCTCGTCAACGCGACGGAGGGTGGCGCGCGCGTCGGCGGGTTCGAAGAGCTCACGCTGCGGGCGTTGCTCGATGAACTACCTGAACGCACACCAATCACCGTCAACGAATTGGTCACCAAGGCGACAAAAATTCGACCCCCTTCCGCTCCAGAAGAGCTCATCGAATGGGCCAAAGGAGAGATCGCGAAGGTAAGCAAAATCGAGCGTGTCGCAAGCGATTTGCGCAGACTCGCCCGGAACACCGTTCGTCGGCTCGAGGGCGGCTCCGACAACATCGGTCGCCAGTTTGACGAGCTCGAACGCCTCGAAACGGACCTTCGCAACGCGTGCGGCGAACAACGCATGGTCGAAAGTTGGATCTACCGCGACATGCAGGACACGAAAGACGCCGTTCAGGACTCAACCGATGCGCGCGAAGCCGCACGACTGGGCCTCGAGTCCGAAATCGAGATGGCCGCAACCTTGCATAAAGCAGCCAATGAGGTTCGCTCACTCTTTCAAGATTTAATCGGGCGGACCTCTCAAGAACGCTAGTCGCCTTAGTGGGGCTACTCGCACTCTTGTGGAAGGAAACCGTCTTCGATGCCCATCGTCGTTAACACAAACGTCGCGTCCCTCATTTCCCAGAGAAATATGGGAAAGGCCCAAGCTGGCCTTGGGGTGGCGTTTAGTCGTTTGTCGAGCGGCCTGCGCATCGACTCCGCGAAGGACGACGCAACCGGGCTCGCGATAAGCGAAAATTTGCGGATGCAAATTCGCGGTTTCGCGATCGTAGAGCGCAATTCGAACGACGCGATTTCCATGTCGCAGGTCGCCGAAGGTGCGCTTGGCGAAGTAGCCGACATTGTCACACGTCTACGCGAACTCGCGGTGCAAGCCGCCAACGGTAGCTATACGACGACCGACCGGTCCTACCTGCAGATCGAGTTCCAATCCATGCAGGCCGAGATCAAACGCATGATGACCGCCGTGAAGTACAACGGTGTGAGCGTCATCAATTTTGCGAGTACCGCACTCAAGTTTCAGATCGGAATCGCAAATGTAACGAGCGACCGCGTGATCATGACGTTCGGCGCGATCAAGCTCACGGCGCTCCTCTCTGCGACCACACGCATTGGCTCGAGCGCGACAAACGCGCTCACCGCCCTCGGTCAAATTGACGCCGGGCTCACCAAAGTCGTTACTGTGCGTGCGCGTTACGGCGCATTCATGAACCGACTCGAGGCGACGGTAGCGAACACTCAAACGATGCGGCTTAGCGCGAGCTCCGCCAACAGTCGCATTCGTGACGTCGATGTCGCCGAGGAAACGGCAGCCCTGTCACGGCAACAAGTTCTTTCACAGAGTGCCGCCGCAATCTTGGCGCAAGCCAACCAGGCGCCTCAAATGGCTCTCAGCCTGTTACGAGGTGGAAACTAATTACTGAGTTATTTAAGACATTCTGCGGCTGAGATTGAACTTCTTCCTCAAGAGGAGCGCGTCAGGGGCGTTCTCTTTGGCTGAGAGCAAAGATGCTCCGCGTGCCTTCAAAGCACGCACTCGCCACTCCAGGAAGGAGTCTTAACCATGTCTGTTGTTATTAACTCAAACATTAGCTCACTCGCGGCACAGAAGAATCTCTCGCACTCGCAATCGATGTTGCAGACGAGCTTTCAACGCTTGTCCAGCGGCTATCGCATCAATAGCGCCAAGGATGACGCCGCAGGCCTCGCGGTTGCCACCAAACTTGGTGCACAGATCCGTTCAAACACGGTCGCAGAACGCAACGCCAACGACGGTATCTCGATGGCGCAAATCGGTGAAGGCGCGCTCGGTGCTATGAACGACACGTTGACGCGTATGCGCGAACTCGCGGTACAGGCAGCCAACGGCTCGTACAGCTCACAAGACCGCACCTACCTGCAAAACGAATACAAGAGCCTGCAGACGGAAATCAAACGCGTCGCCTCTGCGACGAAGTACGCAGGCACGAAGCTCGTCGCCCAAGCAGCGACCATCGTTACGTTCCAAGTGGGCACGGACAGCACGGCTGACTGCCAGATCGCCCTCTCGATGGGCAGCGTTTCGACACAAACCGTCGTTACGGCCACCAGCACGGTGTCGACCGCTGCTCAGGCTCTCGCAGCGATCACGCTCTGCGACAACGTCATCGACAAAGTGTCAACCACACGCTCACGTTTCGGCGCGGCGATGAACCGCCTCGAGATCACGACGAGCAACCTTGCAACCGAGCGACTCAATCTCTCGGCCGCGAACTCACGTATCCGCGACGTCGACGTCGCTGACGAAACCGCAACCATGTCGCGCAATCAGGTCTTGGTGCAAGCCGCTACCTCGATCCTCGCGCAAGCGAATCAGTCGCCTCAGACTGCGCTTTCGCTCCTGCGATAATCACCGCTCGCGTACGCAGGTTCCTGGGTGAACCTGCGTCGCGGCATGCCTTTGCTGGTTAGGTCAGAATACGTACCTTATGGCTCGCTACCACTTATTGCTTATTTTCTTATCGCTTATTCGATTACGATCTTAGTCCACTTAATCGCCAATCATCTTAGTACTTATTTCTTATTCGCTTATTTCTTATTCGCTTATCTCCTTATCTTGCTACGTTTCCAGACCAACACGCAACGAGGGCGCTGGGGCATCTTGCTCAGCGCCCATCGCGTTTCCATCGAATGAAAATCCCAAGAAATGGCGGTCGGTTGGGAAGACGGGCTATTCTGCAAGCAGTGAAGAGAACGCCACCGCCGAAGACCTCGACGGAAGCCACGCTGCCTCTGTATGCCACCCGTTTTCAGTGCATCGGACCCGCGTGTGAAGACACCTGTTGTTCGGGCTGGCGCATCAGCATCGACAAGGAAACGTTTAAAGCTTACCGCTTGGCCCAATCCGGCCCGTTGGTGGATCGCTTTCGCACCCGCCTCAAGCTCGCGCCCACAGCGCGAAAGACCGCGGCGAATTGGGGCGAGATTGAGCTCGACGATGAGTCGCGCAATTGCTCCTTTCTCGAAGAGGGAAGTTGCGCAGTGCACAGCACGCTGGGCGAAGATGCCCTTAGCGATACTTGCTATTCGTTTCCGCGGAGGTACACGGCGATAGGCACGCATGTCTATCATGGGCTCAGTCCCGCCTGTCCTGAGGTGGCAAGACTCGCACTCGGGGTAGAGGACGCGCTCGAGCTCGCCGAAACAACGGTCGAGTTTCGGACGGCGACGGCGGCGGGCGTGATCCGTGTGTTGCCGGTCGATGTCATGATCGCCGTGACGGACTTCTGCGCGAAGGCCGCACGCACAAAGGGCCTCGTATTGTGGGAGCGGCTCGCGTTGTTGGGGATTTTTTGCGACGATCTTACCGGGCTTATGGCCGCGGGCCGCCACACCTCCGTCCGGGCGCTGGTGGAAAAATACGAACCGATGCTCACCGTGAGCGCGGCGAGCGACGCCCTTTCCGCGGCACCGATGAACCACGCACTGCAGGCGCAGATGTTCCTATCGCTGCTGCGCATGGGAGCGACCGAAGAGCACTCTCCGCTCCGTGCGCGCATTCAACGTGGGGTCGCAGTGGGGCTAGGCGTTGATCCGCTCACGTGGCAAGTCGATGAAATGACCCTCATCGAGAGGTACACGAGCGGCGTAGGCAGACTCAAAACCGCGTTGGAAAAGATACCCTTCTTGCTCGACAACTTTGTGCAAAACGAAATGCACGTTGAGGGATTCCCCTTCGCTGGCAAGACACCGATGGTCAACTACCTTCAATTGGTAAGTCGGTTTGGGATCGTGCGACTCATGCTTGCGGCCCGATGCAACGAGGACCCGATACCGGAGCCACCCGAGCTCATCGGCACCGTGCGCTATTTCTGCCGAAGATTCACCCACGACGCGCAGTACATTAACGCGGTGAACACGGCGTTGGCGCAAACGAACGATACGACGATCGACCGGCTCTACGCATTCTTGCGTTGGTAATCGCTCGCGCCGCATGCGCTCAGATGCCTTAATAGAGGTGCAAAGCCCGCTCTCATAAAAAAGAACACGGCTCCCTCAAGTTTGGTCACAGGCTCCGTTCACATCTCTTGAAGGCGGTCTTCATGAGGAAGACCCGAACGATGTCTCCAAGAGGGAGAGAGCCATGCCACTCGTCGTCAACACCAACACCGCTTCCCTATCCGCGCAGAAAAACCTCAACCGATCGCAGGGTCAGCTCGAACAGAGCTTCCAGCGCTTATCGAGCGGATTTCGCATCAACAGTGCGAAAGACGATGCTGCGGGCATGGCCGTTGTCACGAAGTTGAACGCCACGATCCGCTCCAACGTGATCGCAGAGCGCAACACCAACGACGGCATCTCAATGGCC